>CAYYDX010000029.1:0-28958 GCA_964470735.1 uncultured Anaerolineaceae bacterium | reverse complement strand
AGGTGTAGCTGGCCATCGCCGAGCAATTGGCGCACCCGATCCCGGCGCTCATTTAAGTCCGCGTCCGCTCCGACCAGAACCAGGACCGGCCACATCTCTTCCACGGCACGGCGAGCGTCCCGCACGGCGCGCAGCCCTTCGGGCTGAAGTGCTGCGCTGACTTTGCGGAGCTCGTCTCGCGCGGAGCGCAGCGACTGCCCCTCACCCGCGAGGATGCGAACGGCGTCGTCAGTGTCCGCCTGATCGATCCCCTCCAGGGTCGCGCGATACTCCGCCAGAGCTTCGAGGTAGGGAGCAAGGTTGTGAGCCCTGGCGGTCGCTTCGACGGGAACGAGGATGGAAAGCTCCTCCCGCGCGAACTTCTTGAGTGCCGCCGCAATAGACGACTCCTCGACGTCGACCTCGCCGCCGGTGAGTTGCTCGTACTGTTCAACGGCGCGGGTTAGGTCCTTGAGCGTTGGCGCCGACTCGCGGGGCGCGAACGACGCGGCCCTGAAAGCCGGATTGCTCGTGAGCGGCACACGAGACTGGGGATCCTGATGGTTCCGGTAGCGTCGCCCCTGGTGCGTGACCTCAATGGCTCCTGCCCTCAGAAGTACCGCAAGGACAACACGGACGACGTCCAATTCCCAACCATAGCCGGGCCCGCCGAGGTATTGCTCGAGACTCTTACCGGTCACCTTGTTTCCGTAAGATTGCTCTCTCCGCAGGTAGTCCAAGACCTCTTTGGCGGCCGGCGATTCGAGGTTGGGCACCCAATGTTCGCCATCCTGCCTTACGAGGGAGAGCCCCTGCGCGGAGTCATAAAACACCTGCGACAGGCCATTTAGATTCGCGGCCTTAAGCACCTCTTCTGCTTCGGTGCCCTTCACAGACCGAGCCCCGATCGCGAGCTTCGGATAGAGGACGGGGACCACTTGGTTCAACTGCGCGCGCATCATTTCGGCGAACGTCTTGCCGAGCACGGTTCCGTCCCGGGCCACTCCCTGAAAGACACCGGTCCCAGTCTCGAGTGCGGCCGTCATTCGATCGCGCAGGCGCTTGTGGATGCGCTGCTCCTCAGCCTGCTCGCCGCGAAGCAGCTCCGCTTGATTCGGAGTGATTTGTTCCTGCGCGCGCCTCTGCGTGTAGGTCGCAACCATCCGTCGCGACGCATAGAGCTGAGCCACCAGGTCGTCGATCTCGTTCGTCATTGCGAACGCCCAGATGCACTCAGTCGCAGGTGGACGAGATCGACTCCTGGATTCTTCGATCTTTGCCGGCAAGCCGTTGATATCGTCCGCAGTCAATACCGAGACGATGACCTGGCCCGGATCGCCGACGGCAACATCGTCCGCCGAAAGCCCGATCCGAAACGTCTTCATGGTCTCGTAGCGGAACGTACGAATTGCCGGGTCCGAGAAGATCTCGACCAGGATTTCCCGACGTATGTCGTTCCGATCCTTTAGCCGCGGCTCCAGATATCCTCGCCGCTCTGCATCCCAGCTCTTCTCCTGGCGAGTCTGTAGCTTGAACCCCTCGTCGGTTTCCCGGACGAACTGGCCGTCGCGGAGCCGTGAAATGGCGTCGATCACCTCTTTGGTCGGAGCTAAGTGTCCTACCTCGTCGACCAGGAAAGAGGCAACGTTGTTCGGCGTGCGCGGTACATCACGAACGAGCTCCAAGAGGGCGAGTACCTTAGCAACGCGTACCGACCAGCCGCCGTCTTCAGGCCGGCTGCCGATGTTGTGTTCAATGTCTGCGATGTCCTTCTGGAGTTCGGTCGGGAAATTCCCCTCCACGAGGTCATAGATGCGATCGAGCGAGACTAGCGCGCCGACCTTGCGGTCAGCGAACGCTGTGCGCTCGTTCACGAGCATCTCGTGTGCCTGTTTGATGATGGTTCGATTGCTGCCGCCGAGGTGGCGCGCTGTCCCCGGCTGGGCTAGACGAATCCCGGACATGATGTCGATTGACAAGTCTATGTAGTGGGGCAGGTACGGATAGAACTGAACGAACGCGTCCTCGGTGAGGTCGGTGCGTATGGACGAGTTCTCAAGCTGGCACGACTGCTTGATGCGGCCCTGGTGCGCTTCAAAAAGCGCCCGGAGCTGCTGCCCGCCCTCGTCCGTCTTCGAAAGCAAGCGGCGGGTCGCCACCTCTCGGATGTCCTCTGGGGCGAGGTCGATTCTGTGTTCGAATCGATCCTGAACGCGGGCCAACTCGACGCGGCGTAGGTCGAGCGCGTTCACAACCTCGTCCAGCTTCTCCTGCGAGGTTACGACGAGCCAAGTTGGGGCGGGGACCTGCTTGGCTCGAAGCCTAGCTCTCCCTTCCTTGCCGAACTCCTCCACCAGCGCTCGCAAATCCTCAAGGCGCTGCACGCTCGCCGCCACATATGCACCCACTTCGTCAATCACCAACACGAGCGCACGTCCTGGTCGGCGTCGAGCCATCAAATCGAACACCCGGCTCACGACCCGAGAGATAGTGAGGTTTTCCGCAAGGCGCCTCCCCGCCAGGGAACGAGCCCAGGTGTCAGCCTCCGGATACGTCACTCCATCCATCTGGTGCAGTACGGCACTCGCGTAGTTGAGCTTTTGAGCGGCCTTCCTGAGAAGCTCCCACGGCCGCCCATGTATCGTTTGGCAGAGCTCAACGAAGCGTGGAAGCTCCCCCTTCTCTTCTAATTCAATCTCCAATTCAGCAATGTCGATGTCTTCTGCGTATCCAAGGTGGCGCAGAAGAACGACGTACAAAATCAGAGCAATCGATTCGTTGCCTGAGACGAGCGACTTCTCCTTCTGGACATCGAACATGACCGCTTCTATCGGAATACGCGTGACGATCGAATCGACCAAGTCCGGGACCCGGCGATCGCTGAAATGTTCCTTGAAGAGCTCGGCAGCCGGCTGGTCACGCACGGTGCGGTTCATCAGGACATATCCGAGGTTCTTCGCAAAAGAGGACTTGCCGGACCCGAAGAAACCGGAAACCCACACGCCCACGCTCTGGGGTGGTTCTGAGGGTGAGGTCGCTATGGCGTCGAGGATGCCGCGGTAACGATCGCTGATGCCCTTCGTTACGACGTACTCCGTGAGCTCCTCGTGCACAGCCTCATCGCTGTCCTCGGTGACCTGGATCACCTCGGCGATGCGCTGGTCCACCGGCCGCTGAAGGATTTCTCGGATGAGCGTCATGCGGCGGTCCTCTCGATCCTCTCGCGGGGATTATCCTGCGCCAACCCGCCTGGAGCCACAGCCGACGCCGGAGCGATCCTCACTCGCTACCCGTAAATCTTGACACGGTAGTTGCCGCTCGCTTCGCGACCGGGAAGGTCCATGAATCTCAGGCCGGCCACGCTCCCGGGCTCAAGGCTTCCGGGATAGCAGAGCACGATCGGGAACGTCGTCTTGCCATGCAGCTCGTCCAGGAGCTTCGACATGTGGTATGCCGCCGGCGCCATTGCCCCCGCCCGCACCAGGAAGACTATATCGGGCCGAGGGGAAATGCCTTCCACCTGTTCGACCACTAACTCTGGGAGCGCCGCCCAGTCTGGGTCCGAGAGGTACGTTGCGACCTGTCGCTCGGCCTCGACGAAGCCGCGCGCTTTCTCGAGATCCGCGAGCGCGTTGACACCTTCGCATCGCTTGATAGCGCTCCAGAGCAAGCGACCGAGCGAGAGGCGTGCCGTCCGTTTGCCCAGGGCCTGCAGTCGCGCCTCAAGGAGCGTGAGTTCCCGCCGGAGCTGCCATTCTTGGTGGGGGTCGTACCGGAGGATTGCGAAAGGAAGATCCCGATAAGAGCTAATTCGAATCGGGCTCGCGGTGAGATCGGCCTCGAGCAACTCCAGTCGTTCCTTCAAGGAGAGCACAGGCGTATTCCTCCAGTGTCGCGGCCGGAAAGTCGAGGCGTACCAGCCTCCCTGCTGCATGGTAGTTCAGAAGGTGTCGTTGATGCGCCTCGAGGAGGAGGCGTTCGACGCCATCCGGACTCAGGAGAAAGAGACTCCAGTCGGAGTGTTCAGCGATGGCCGCTGCCGCGACCTTCTGCCGACGCAACAGGAACGCGATGACCGCTGCGGCCTCCGCGGGAACGTATGGAGGGGAGATCCGTTTCGTGGTGGCGCCCTGCAGGAGTCCGAAATCACGGAGCGCTGCCAGGCTCTCCTGTGCCACTCGAGTCACGGTCTTGTCCGACCACGGAGATGCCATGCGGCCCTCACTCATCCAACGGCGCACCGACTCCTCGACGTCAGTCGGACGTATAATCGATTGGCCTCGTCGGAACATAGGTCCAAGGATCTCCACCGCGACATCACGCAGCAGTCCATCTGACCGCGCCGCGAAGTAGAAGAGGACGCAGTGGAGCGCTTGCCCCGGAAAACCTCCCTTCGCAAGAAGGGCGAGTGCCCGAGCTTCCTCCGCATCCGAAAAGTAGCGCTGGCGGAAGATGGCGAGCTCGTCCACGACTCGGCTGCGAGAGGCTTTGCCGAGGAGGTTCTCGTTCAGGACCCGATCGAGGTTAGTTCTAGGGCTGGCTGCTAGATCCCAGGTGAGCAAGATCACTCGCGTGTCGTCCAAGAGCGCCCCTGCCTTGATGATCTTGGAGGAGTACTTGGGGGGACTGGGATCGCCGCGCCTCTGAGTCATAGCCATCACTTTAGTGCCTGGTGCCGTCGAATGCCTTGCCCCGAAGTCCGGACCGCTGTTCTGGACCAAATGCGTATTCATGAAGCATTGCGTGAGTAAGTGCGCAATGCGCGCGCGAACTGGCCGGTTTTGACAGGTCCGGAGCTTTGGGTACGGTGACGCAATCGGGCGCCCGTGCGACCAGCATTCCCCCCGGCTTGGACTTGGGCTCAGACGTTAGCTTGGATTCACGCCAACAACTCATTGGACGAACCTCCGCCGACCTTCAAGGCGGAGAGCACGAGGCACGGTTGCCCCTCAAATGGCACGGGTCGCCTCCGGTCGTCTTCGGCAGCGCATGCCGATCACGTTCTGTGGGCAAGGCAGCCGGGCGGTGTCCCAATGGTGTCCGAACTCGCAGTGAGGCGGCCCTACGACAGCGACAGGACGGGAGGAAGACTCGGTGCGTTCCCCCACCGCTGAACTCACGGAGTCGCTCTGACGGATCCAAAGGCTCGCCTTGGGACGAATCTCCGACGACTTTCAAGGCGGAGATCAGGGGTTCGAATCCCCTACGCGCTACCACTTTCCTCCACGCCAGCCGCGCTCTTCTTCATGTCTCGCCGTTCTCTACCGTCCCCCCGCGCAGGTACGGGTGGGCGTGGGATTGGGGCCGATTGGGCGTTCGGGTGGCGTTCCAGGGCGCGCACGATGGTGGGTGGAGGGACAGTTCATGATGCGAGTCCTGAAGATACTCGGGGGAGTGGCGGTGGCAGCGGGCGGGTTGGTGTTCATCTGGAGCAGGCTGCCCATCGAGGTGTGGTACCGCGACCGGCGGCCCACTAGGTTTGGCAAGTTCACCAACCGCGCAATGGGACGGTTCGCGTCGCTTGGAGCGCCTGCGTTCGGGATGGTGACACTCGAAGTCCCGGGGCGAAAGTCGGGCAAGCCGACGTCGACGGTGCTGGTGCTGGCCGAATACGAGGGCCGCGAATTCCTCGTTTCGATGCTGGGCGAGAAGGTGGACTGGGTTCGCAACGTGCGCGCAGCCGGCAACGATGCGGTGCTGCGACACGGCAAGCGCCGGCTCGTTCACCTGGTCGATGTGCCGGTTGAGGAGCGGCCGCCGTTGCTGAAACGGTACGTGCAGCTTGCACCGGGAGGCCGTCCGCACATCCCGGTGCCGCCATCGGCTGCGGTGGAGGAGTTCGAGGCGGTGGCGAGTGAGTACCCGGTGTTCTGGGTGGAGCCGCGCGCCTAACCTTCGGCGCGGGCGACGTGGATGTCGGCGGGTTCGATTTCGACCGCGAAGCGCTTCCGGGTGGCGATGCCGAGCACTTCGTACGGGCGGGCGGCTATTTCGACTTCCATGCCAGGCCCGGGACCTTCGAGTTCGAGCAGCAACGTATGCGTCGAGCCGTACGCGTACTCGGAGACGACATTCGCGACGAACTCGTTGCGCGTGTTCGGGTCGATGGCCAGATCGCGCCGGAGGTTCACGCGTTCGGCGCGCACCATCACATCGACAGCCACTCCCGGAGTCAGCCCCTCGCACGACGCCGAATGCAGGGTCGCCCCGGCGACATCGACAGCTACCGAACCTTCATCGACCGAGCGTACGACGCCGGTCCAGACGTTCGCGACGCCGGTGAGCTGGGCCACGCGGCGTGAGCCAGGCCGCTTGAAGATCTCCTCCCTCGGCCCGATCTGGAGGATCCGCCCGTTGTCGAAGACGGCCACACGGTCGGCGAGGAAATGGGCTTCGCGGAGGTCGTGGGTGACGAAGAGGATGGTCAGGCCGAGTTCAGCGCGGAGGCGGAGAAGTTCCTTTCGCATCGAGGTGCGGAGGGCGTCGTCGAGCGCGCTGAACGGCTCGTCGAGCAGGAGGAGTGGGGCTTCGCGGGCGATGGCGCGGGCGAGGGCGACGCGCTGACGCTGGCCACCGGAGAGCGAACGTGGCCGGCGGTCTTCGTAGCCGGAGAGGTCGAGCAGGGCAAGGAGTTCGGCCGTGCGCTCCTGGCGGTCGACGCCTCTGGGGAGACCGAAAGCGATATTCCCGGCGACGGTCAGGTGTTCGAAGAGCGCGAGTTCCTGGACGACGTAGCCCACGCGGCGGGCCTGCGGAGGTACGTTCGTCCGGACTGAATCGTCGAAGAACGCGTGGCCGTTGAGGGCGATGCGACCGGTGTCGGGACGCATGAGCCCGGCGGTGAACTGGAGCGTCAGGCTCTTGCCGGCGCCGGAATGGCCGAAGAGCACGAGGATCTCATCCTTCGCTTCGAACTCCGCCTCGTATTCGAATGCGCCGAGGCGCCGTTTCGCGCGAAACTCGAGGGTCATCGGAGCGCTGCCCTCGCGGTGACGAGGCGGAACGCGATAAGGACGACGAGAGCCACGCCCAACAGGATGAGCGACAGGGCGATGGCGCCTGCCAGCCCGAGGGACGAGCCTTCGAATGCGCTGATGATGGCGAGCGGCATCGTCTGCGTTTTGCCTTCGAGGTTGCCGGCGAAGATGAGTGTCGCGCCGAGTTCGCCCATGGAGCGGGCCCAGCAGAGGACGACGCCCGCAAGCAGTGCGGGCCACGCCTGCGGGACCGTGATCCGGAAGAAGGTGCGGACGCGTGAAGCGCCGAGCGTGTAGGCGACACGTTCGACCTGGACGTCGACGGCTTCGAAGCCGCTCTTCGCGGCGCGGATGTAGAACGGCGCCGAAACGAGCAACTGCGCCATGATGACGGCGGTCGTTCGGAAGCCGAAGGTGAAGCCGGTCCAGTCCTCGATGGGTTCGCCGAGGAGGCCCCTGCGCCCGAACGCCGTGAGTAGCGCTACGCCCGCGACCGTCGGCGGCAGCACGATTGGCAGGTCGATGAAGGCGTCGACGACCGACATTCCGGGGAAGCGTGAGCGCGCCAACAGGTAGGCTACGGGGGTTCCGGCGACCAGCGTGATCGCCACCGTGACGGTGGAGGTCCAGAGCGAAAGTGTGAGCGCCTGTCGCACCTCGGAGGTGTTCAGGAGATCCCAGGTGCGGGGCTCATCGATGGCGCGGTTCACGAGCCCCGCGAAGGGGACAATGAAGAACACCGCGAAGGCGAGCCCGAGGAAAGCGATGGTGACCGATGCGGCCCGGTCGACGGAGAACACGGGCCATTTTCGCACTATGGCTTCCCGAAGCCATATTTGGCCATGATGGCCTGGCCATCGGGGCCGGTGAGGAAGGCGACCCATGCATTTGCGGCGGCGGCGTTCTTTGTCTCCTTCGTGACAGCAATCGGGTAGCGCGCCACCACGTTGTACTGTGCCGGGATCTCCACAAGGCGCACATCGTTGGCGACCGTGGCAGCGTCGGTGGTGTAGACGACGCCGGCGTCGGCTTCGCCGAGTTGAATTTTCGAGAGCACCGCGCGGACGTTGGCCTCGTTGCTCTTCAGGTTCGCGAGTGCCTTCTGGGAGAAGTCGGTCGAAACGCCGCCGTTCGCGTTCGAGGCGTTCGTGAGCACTTCGCGCGCGTAGCGGCCGATAGGCACCTCGGGGCCCGCGAGAACGAGCCGCACACCCGGCTTTGCGAGATCGGCGAACGAAGTGACGGGCGACCCCGACTTTGGTGTCACGACAACTGGAACGTTCGTGACGAAGACCGCCGGGTTGGCGGCGTTCCTGCGGTCGGTTACGACCTTCATCTGGTTGGAATCGGCGCTGGCGAACACGTCGGCCGGCGCGCCCTCGTTAATCTGGGCGGCGAGCGCGGAGGAAGCCGCGAAGTTGAACGTGACCTTGACGCCCGGATGCTTCGCCTGGAACTCCTTCGAGGCTTCCTTGAAGGCGTCGGTGAGCGACGAGGCGGCGAATACGGTTATCGAACCTTCGATAGCAGCAGCCGTGGATTTGGCGTCCGGTGACCCGGTCACCGTCGGAGTGGCAGCCGGTGCATCACTCCCGCAGGCCACGGCAAACAGCGCCAATCCTACGGCAAGGGCGAGGAGCCAGCGGGCGGCAGCGTTGGGGTTCAGGGTTCGAAAGATGGTCACCTGGTGGTCTCCTGCACGCGTTCGTTGGCGTACTGCGTGAGCCAGGTGAGGGTGGCTTCCGCGGCAGAAGCTTTCGAGAGTGCGACCAGGCGACGGAAGGGCGACTCCTGCGCGCTGGTGCGGGTCTGCGCGAGATAGCCCTCGCAAACGGCAATCTGCCGGGCAAGCAGACCTTCGACTGCTGGCGGGTCGGTGAGGTCGAGGAAGAAGAGCTTGAGCAAGAACTCGAGGCGTACTTCGCGCATGCGTTCGACCGGGCGTCGTAGCCAGGCGTGGATGAGCGATTCGCCTTCGGGGGTCAGCGCGAACGTCTTTCGTGGCGGGCGGTTGCCCACGCGGGCTTCGGACCAGGTCACGAGGCCGCGCGATTCGACGTTGTGGAGGTAGGTGTAGAGCGTGCTTTGCTCCACCGGGCAGACGGCGTCGAGGCCTTCGGCGGCGAGGAAGCAGGTGATGTCGTAGCCGTGCATCGGTTCGACCGCCAGCACCGCGAGGACGGCGTACTCACCGGGGAGGAGTGAACGGGAAGCCACGGTTGGATACTCTACTAACTGACCGATTACTCGACAACCAAGCAATCGTCCACAGAATAGAAAACCCGGCATTGCCGGGTTTTCAGAAGGACGGCTGCGTTGACTTAGCTGTACTTGAACTCCGGGCCGTCGAGGTCGATCGCCGGGATCTCGTCCTTTTCGCGCCAGTAGTCCTGGGTGTGCTGCCACTCGTGCTTTTCGCCGCGCTTGGGGAGGATGTCCATCGCGCGAAGGAGGTAGCCGGGGTTGAAGTTCTCCGGGTCGATCCACGGGAGGAGCTTCATATCCTTGTCGGCTTCGGGGATGACGATCTCCACCTGCTTTGTGCCCTTCGCTTCCATGTGGGCGAGCAGGCGGCAGACGAAGTCGGCCATGAGGTCGGCGCGGAGGGTCCAACTGGCGCGGAAGTAACCGAAGACCCAGAGCATGTTCGGGATGCCGGTGAACATCATTCCGCGGTAGGTCACGGTGTCGTGGAAGGTGAGCGGCTTGCCATCAATCTCGAACTGGATGTCGCCGAGGACGTTCATGTTGAAGCCGGTGGCCGTGATGACGACGTCGGCTTCGAGTTCTTCGCCGGACTTCGTGCGGATGCCTTTCGGCGTAAACGTGTCGATCTCGTCGGTGACAACCGATGCCTTGCCGGAACGGATACCCTGGAAGATGTCGCCGTCGGGGACGAAGGCGATGCGTTGGCGCCAGGGCCGGTAGCTCGGGGTGAAGTGCGTTTCGACGTCATAGTCGGGGCCGAGGTAGGCGCGGACGCCGCCGAGCAGTTCGCTCTTCACCTGCTCGGGCTCATCGAACGAACGCTGGGTGAAAACGGCCTGGTCGTGGAGGATTTTGCGGCGCACGATTTCGTGAATCCACTCTTCGGGGATGTCGAGTTCGCGGAGGATATCGGCGAGGTCGTTCTGGTTGCGGCCGGGGATGAAGTAGGTTGGCGAGCGCTGGAGCACGGTGACGTGGCCGCATTCGCCGGCGATGGCGGGGACTACCGTGGCGGTGGTGGCGCCGGAGCCGATACAGATGACCTTCTTGTCCTTGAGGTCGAGGTCCTTCGGCCACGTCTGGGGGTGGATGATCTGGCCCTGGTACGTGTCCATGCCGGGCCATTCGGGGGTGTAGCCCTGTTCGTGGCGGTAGTAGCCCTGGCACATCCAGAGGAAGTTGGCGGTGAAGCGCCGGGTGACGCCACGCTTCGTGTCGTTCGCCTCGATGGTCCAGAGGTGGTCCTCACTCGACCACTTAGCGGTGAGCACCTTGTGGTTGTAGCGGATGTACTTTGCGAGGTCGTTCTCTTCGATGACCTCTTCCATGTACTTGAGGATCTCGCCCGCGGTGGCGATGGGCGCGCCAACCCATGGCTTGAAGCGGTAGCCGAAGGTGTAGAGGTCGCTATCGGAGCGGACGCCGGGGTAGGTGTGCGTCCACCAGGTGCCGCCGAAGTGGTCGAGCGCATCGAGGATGACGAAGCTCGTGCCAGGACGCTGGTGGGTTAGATGGTAGGCGGCGCCAACGCCGGAGATACCCGCACCGACGATGAGGACGTCGAAGTGTTCGGTTTGGGCGGCTGTCCCGGCCGCCAGGGTCTGGGTTGCTGTCATGGATTGCTGTTCCCTCTCCTTGTGCAAGCGCGGCCGGCTTCCCGTCCGCGTCGAAGCTGCGGGGGGATGTTGGTTGGCTTCTTCGGCCGTGCGAAAGGGCCAATCGTGCATACGTGGTGGCCCGGTGGTTCATGGTGAGTCTACCAGTTGCGCTGTGCCAGATCAGGCTGCGGCGGGGCATCGCACGCAGGCGGACTCGATCCGGACGGAGGCGCCTACTTCTTCCGCAGCAGTTTGCCGAGGATTCCTCCGAGGCCGCCGCTTTGCTTGCCGCCTGGAGCGGCGCCCTGGGCTGGCGCGGATCCGCCGAGTGAGCCAAGGATCTCCCCGAGGCCGCCGGGGAGTTGGAAGCCACCTGCTCCGCCTCCTCCCTGGAGCATGGCCGCGAGGTCGCTCACGTCCAGGCCCCCGGACGACTTTTGCTTGCCGAGGAAGCCCATGACGAGTGGGGCCAGCATCTGCAACAGTTGCCCGCCCTGTGCGGGGTCGAGTCCGCCGAGGGCCGAAACCTGCGAACCGACCGCGCCAGTCTGATTGCCGAAGACGTGGCCGAGAATCCCGGCGCCGTTCTTCTGTTCGTAGGCATCGAAGTAGCCGTCGTCGTCGAGGACGGAGCCGTCATGGTCCTTGTCGAGAGCGGAAGCGAGCGCGCTGGCGCCGTCTGGCTTCTGGGCGTTCTTCGCAAGGCCGGCGAGGATGGCGGGCAGCCCCGCCCCGACCGCCGAGTTCGCCTGCTCAGGCGACACACCGAGCCGGCTGGCGATCTGTTCGACCGCGCCTTTGTTTTGGAGTTGCTCCATTACTGATTCGACCAGTCCTGCCATACGTGCCGTACCCCCGTGGTTGAGCGGCAACCGTAGCACATTGGACTCCGCCTGCGAATTTTGCAGGGCGTTTACACGACCACCATCGGCGCTTCACATGGGCGGTGGAAGATACGTCTCGTAGGGAAGGAGATGGCTCTCTCGCTCTCCCCCACCTTCAGCCGCGGCAAGGCGTCCCGAGTCTTGTTAGCGGTCAGCGTGGAGAGCCATCTCGTCCTCTTACACAGCGCCCAACCGCCCCATCCGGGGCACTCCGTCCTGGTGGCGTCACGAAAACCTCCCCTTTCGTGGCGTCACACCTCTCCCTGGTCCGCCTGCTCCAGTCAGGCTAACAAGAAATGAAAGCCCACCGCTGGCCCGGTGGGCTTTCGGCTTTGCCGGCCCAAGGGGCGCCGGAAGCATGACCGGCATGTCCCTCGATTGTGGGAGACAGAACCGCGTTCCGGCACGGTACGCTGGCACGAGCACACCGGGTTCCGAGGTCTCCAAATGCACCAGCTCTGGCCGAAACCAATCGCTGAAGGGGTGTACCGGCAACTTTCGAAACGGCAACGCGAGGTGCTGGCGTTGCTGACCCACGGGTTGACGAACAAGCAGATCGCGCAGGAACTCAGCATCTCGCTGGACGGCGCGAAGTGGCACGTGAGTGCGGTGCTGGCAGCACTCGGCATGGAGTCGCGCGTCGAGGCCTCGCGCTGGTACCGGGAGCAGGCTGCGAAGGCGGCTTAGTGCGTGACCGCTGCCGGGAGGTCCTTCGCCGCGGCAACCCAGGCGCTAACCATCTCGTCCGAGGGCGCCGAGTCACCGGCGACTTCGCGCAGCTTCGCCGCGAGATTCGTCGCGTTGCGCTGAGCGAGTTCGCGGACGGTGTCGACACCGGCGTTCTCGAGCAGATCCGCGAGCGCGGCTGTGATGCCGTCGAGGCGCATCAGGTCGGCGCGGTTCACCCACTCGAGCAGCTGGCGCGCATCGATTCCCGTTTGCGCGGCGAGTGCCGTACGGCCTTCGACCGGTCCGGCCAGCGCGAGGAACTCGTCGAGCCACGTAACGTTCGCCGCGTTGAGGGTGGCCTTCGCGGAGGCGTCGACACCGGTGATGGCTTCGACCGGCACACGGCCGGGGGTCTCGACGTTAACTGGAGCGGGTGTCGCAGCGATCGATGCCGGTCGTGGCGCTGACGGCGCTGCCGCTCCGCCGGCGCGGGCGACCGAGACGGACGGGATGTGCCCGTTACCGAAGAATTTCGTGACGGCGCCACCCTGTGCGAGGCTGGACAGGTAGACGTGCCCGGCCGGGACACGTTCGGTGACGGTGGCCTTCGCGCTGACGGCGGTTCCGCCGGCGCTAATGGTGACCTCGTCACCGGAAGCGACTCCGAGGCGGGCGCCATCGGCTTCGCTGAGCTGGATGCGGTCGTAGCGGTGCAGCTTCTCCGCTTCGGGGTGGCGCAGGGCGGCCGCATCGAGGGCCGTGTACAGGTCGCGGGAGGTGATGACCTTTGCGCCGTCGCCAGTAGCGACGGCCTCCACCGGCCCCGCGACGGCCTTGGGAGAGACGGGAACCGCGCGGCGGACGCCTTCGCCGATGATGAGGTCCCAGGCGGGCTGGTAGGCCGCGTCGAGCTTCGAAATCTCGCCCAGCGCAGCGTCGGGCGTGGCGGGCAGGTCGACGCCGAGTTCGGCGCCGAGCGCAGAGAGCGCTTCGAAGAGGGAGACCGCTTCGCCCTCGGGCTTTACGGCCGGCGAAAGCTTCTGGATGCGATGGTCGCCCTGGGTGTAGGTGCCGGCGGAGGTGTAGGCGCGACCTTCGGCGAGGACCACTGCCGCCTGCTTCGCCGCGCCGCTGAGGACGTTATCGATGGCGACCACGGTCATGCCCGCGAGCGCGGATTCGGCGCCGCCGAGGCGCATCGTCGGGTCGTCGCGGACGAGGACGACCGCTGACAGACCCTCGAGCGGGTTCGACCCGCCGTTTGCGCCGACTCCAAGGTCGAGCAGGCCGTGGATGTTCACTTCCTGGGGCAGGACGACGAGATTGTTGGTCGCTTCGGCTCCGAAGAGGGCAATCGCGAGATTGGCGGCGCCGCCGGCCATCGCCGCGGCGTTGGGGACACTCACTGGGTTCGGAGCGCAGATGACGAGCGTCTGATCCGTGGGCGCGGCGTTGAGGATGGCGGCCGCGGCCGCGATCTCGTCATTCGCGGCGGGCTTGCCGCTGACGGCGTCGGCGATAGCCGCGGCGGTAGCGCCTTCCTGGCCGGCGTCGGTTCGAATCCAGAGGCTGGCGAAGTCGACCAGTTCGCTGCGCAGGGGACCGATGACGATGAGCTTCGCGCCATTGCGCACAACCGCGTCCTTGATGCGAACGCTGGCGATGTTGTGGCTCTCTTCGAGGTCGTCGTGGACGGCGACGATGGCCTTGCTGGTGGCGATTCGGGTCATGTCGGCCGCCATGCGCCACGTGCCGAAGCGCGCTTCGAGGGCGCCCTTCCAGGCACGCGTCACCGGGCCGAGCGAACTGTCGGCGGTGGCCTTCAGCGAGCTGGCGATCTGTGTCGCCAGGTAGGCTTCCTCGTTCGTGACGTTGCCGCCGACGAGCACGCCTACCTTACCGGAGGCAGCAGCAGCCTTGAGGACGCGCGCGGCTTCGGCCGCGGCTTCGGCGAGCTTCGCGGGCGCCTGGATGTTGCCGCGTCGCACCAGGTGTTTTCCGAGGCGTTCGCGGGGCTTGAGGGAGTCGTAGTGGTAGCGGCCGCGGACGCAGATCTGGTCGCCGTTGACCGGATTGCCATCGCCCGGGCGAACGATCACGCCGCGGCCCTCAGCGGAACCGAGCTTGATGCTGCAGCCGATGGCGCAGGAGTCACACGTGGTGGTGGTCCAGGTGTCGGGCTTGGCGACCCACTTGTTGGGGTGCTCCATCAGCGTCGCCGTCGGGCAGACGTCGATGCAGGCGCCGGAAAAGTCGCAGTTGCTGTCGTGGATCGGGCCGCCGGCGCCGAACTCGATCTGCGCCTCCCAGCCCTTGCCCGCGAGGGTGATGGCGCCGGTGTGGCGCTTTTCGTCGCAGGCGCGGACGCAGCGAGTGCAGAGGATGCACATCTGCGGGTCGAACTCCATAAACGGGTTCGCACGGTCGGCTGGCGGGTGGGGAGTCTGGTACCAGGAGCGCTCCTCGCCGACCCACGGTTCGTAGCCCGACATGCCGACCATTTCGCAGGTGGCCTGGAGTTCGCAGCGGTAGTTCTTGGAGCAGGTGAGACAGCGATGCGTGACCACGTCGTCGCGCAGGCAGATGTCGCCGGGGTGGCAATGTTCGCGCCGGTGGCAGTTCAGGCAGCGGTCGCTGTGGTTGGCGAGGATGAGTGAGAGGACCGCTTTGCGGCCTTCCTTCACTTCCTCGGTGTCGGTGCGGACGACCATATTGTCCTGGACGACGGAGGTGCAGGAGAGCTGGAGACCGGGAGGGCCTTCGATATCGACAAGGCAGGAGCGGCAGCCGGCGTACGGTTTCAGGCCATCGATGTAGCAGAGACTCGAGACATAAAATCCGTTGTTCTTGAGGACTTCCACGAGCGGCGCGCCCGCGGGAGCTTCGATGACCTTGCCGTCGACGGTGAGTGTTGCCATGGCTACCTGCAGCGAACGCCACGGGGCACGGCTGTGCCGCGCGCGAGGGCGAAGTGTTCCGGGGGAAGTCTAGCGGATTGTGATTTGGAACACGAATGAGATGGGGCGGAATGCGTGGAAAGCAATCCCGCGGATGGCGCCAGGAGATGGATGCGCCCGGCCACGGGGAGAGACCCCGGTTGTGAAACGGCGCTTACTCATTCCTGTCCTGGTGGTCGAAGTTCTACAGGCGGTGGAAGTCGGCGTTGGCGGCGGGAGCCTTCATGCCGTTCGGGTAGGTGTTGTCGTTTCCTTCGAGGAAGCGCTGCGCGACGCGCGTGAGGGCGTGCTTATCGCGGTACATCTCGTCGAACTGGTAGACGGCGTCATCCATTGGCCCGCCCGGCTGGATGGCCTCGTAGGGGCAGGCTTCGGTGCAGAGGCCGCAGTACATGCAGATGCGGAAGTCGATTTCGTAGCGGTCGACGTTGCGCCGGCCTTCGGCGTCCTGGCTGGTGGCCACGAGAATGCAGCCATCGGGGCAGGCCTGGGCGCAGGTGGAGCAGCCAGTGCAGCGCTCTTCGAACCAGAGCAGGTTCGTGCGGGCGTAGACGGGCACCGGCCGCACCTCTTCCGGGTACTCGATCGTCGCGACCGGCCGGAACATGCTCTTGAGGGTGAGGCTCATGCCTTTCGCGATACCGCTGCCGTATGCCATGCGGGGAGTCTAACAAGTGGCGATTGTGACTACAAACACAAAGCGCTTACGGGGTCGTGGGGAAGCGCGCGCGGAGGTCGCGCAGGTGGGTTTCGCAATGCCCCGCAATGATGAACCAGAGGGCGCGAACCGAGACAGGGTTGCCCCCGGCCGTGCCCGAGCGGTCGAGCATCGCTTCGGACATGGAGCCGAAGAAGAGGATGGTGGCAGCGCGCAGGGCGAGGAGTTCGCCCACGATGTTGTCGATCGGGCGTAGCTTGGCCTCACTGGCGGCCACGTAGGGGTCCTGTTCGAACGCTTCGATCGGTGTGGTGTCGCCCCGGGAGAAGCGAAGCGCACGGTAGTTGAACATCCGCTCGAAGTCGCAGAGATGGACCAGCACCTCTTTCAGCGACCATTCACCGGGCGCAGGCGGTGTGGACGCGACTTCGTCGTCGAGCCGGGTAAAAGCCGCAAGTTCGCCGGCCTGCATGGTGAGTTGGCTTTCCGGGTCGTCGTCGGCGGCCACCACGTAACCAGAGAAGTACGGCACGTACTCGGTGAAATCGGGTCGTCTCGTCATGCTGACTCCGTCGCGGGGAGGGGTAGTGCTGGCGCTGCGGGTCGTTCGAACCGGCGCTCATCGACGAACAGGGCGTAGGTGACCAGCGAAACCAGGGCGACCACACCCGAAGCCGGGCCGAGGCCGGTATAGCCCCAGGTATCGACGACAAATCCGCCGATGAGAGAGCCGGTGACGATGCCCCACTGCTGCCCCGAGGCGTTCAGCGCCATCACCGTGCCGCGCATCTCGGGCTTCATTTCGGTTGTGACGGCCTGCGCGCTGGCGAACCGGGCGCCGCTGAAGAGCGAGAAGAGGAAGAGAAACGCGAACGCCACCGACATCACGGGTGATGCAACCGTCACCAGGGAGATGAAGATGGCGCAGATGCCGCTGCACCAGACGATAATCGGCCGTTTCCCCATTCTGTCGGAAAGGCGGCCGCCAAAGTTGCTCCCGAAGAGGACACCGAGGCCCATGATCATGGTCATCGCGCCGAGAGCCCATTTTGCAAGGCCGAATTCGTCGCGGAAGTACGCGCCCATGTAGATGGTGAAGATGAACCAGTAGGTGGTCGAAAGGTAGTTCGAGAAGATGGCCATCATCGTCGACAGGTCCGAGACGACGCTTCGGATGCCACTCGCCGAATCACGGACGGCCGCGCCCCGGTTGGCCTGTTCGCGGGGGCTGTCGCCGGGCAGTTTCGTCACGATCAACCAGGTGAAAACAACAAGCAGCAGGCCGAGCACGCCGAACGTCCATCGCCAGGAGACGAGACCGCTGAGAAGAGCGCCCGCGGGGACGCCGAAGATCGACGCGCTCGTGTTCGCCGAGATGACCCAGGACATCGCCTTGCCGCGTTCTTCGTAGGCGAACAGGTCTCCGACCGCGGCGAAGACGGCCGGGGTGAGGCAGGCGACTCCGAGACCGGCGAGCGAGCGCGCGATTGCCAGCGTGGCGAAGTTCGGCGCTACGGCCGAGGCGAAGGTGGCGACCGTGAGCGTGGCCATCCCCGAGACGACGATTGGTTTGCGGCCGAGCAGGTCGATGAACGGTCCTGAGAATATCGCGGCACCACCGCCAACAACCGCGTACGCCGTCACAAGGAGGCCGACGACCGCCACGCGGACGCCGAGGTCATCGGAGATGTCGGGGAGGATTGGCGTGATGATGAGGTTGTTGAAGACGACGGCGAACGAGGCGACGCAGAGCAAAGCGAGGATGAGAGTGCGTTGCTGACGATGGACAGTGGTCACGCCCATCCAGCGTAGTCCAGGCGTGAATCACGGTCTTGGCGGCGGCTGCATCGACAGCGACGCCGCACCCACGCAGAATGCCAGCGTGCCGCCCGAAATGCCCCCCGAAGTCCGTGCCTTCCTGGCTGAGGCGAAGTGGCCGGGCGTGCTCTCGACGCTCACACCGGCCGGGGCGCCGATCACATCGGCGGTGTGGTTCGCGCTCGATGGCGACGTGATCCTGATTTCGACTCCCGCGGCGCGGCCGAAGGCGCTCAACGCGCGAAACGACGCCCGTGTTTCGTTCCTGGTTGACACCCGCGAGCGGCCCTACCGGGGGGTCGCCATCGAGGGAACGGCGGAGGTAGTCGATGACCCGTTGCGGCAATCCATGCGGACGATCGCGGAGCGGTATCTCGGGCCCGAACTGCCGGAGGCGATGGAGCAGCGGATTGCCTCGACCGAGCGGGTGATGCTGCGAATCACGCCGCGGCGGATCCGGCCATGGGGGTTTGCGTGATCCGGGCGGTGCTGTTCGACCTGGGGGACACGGTGTTCCGGCTGAACCCTATGGCGGATGTGACGGCAGAGTTCGCCGCACTGCTTGCCAGGGATGGTTTCGATGATGCTGAGACCGAGGCTGTGCGAGTTCTCGAGACGCTGCGCGAACGTCTGATGGCCGGTTATGGGCGTGGACAACTCGAAGAACCGCGCATCGCCGACCTCGTGCGGCCATTCATCGGAGGCGGCAACGCCGAAGCGCTGGCGGAATCTCTCGACAGTCTGCTCGGTGAGGCGGATGTCGCACGGTGGGAGAGGCCCGACCGTACGGCGCTCTTCGATGCGGTGCGGGCAAGGGGCCTGGGCGTGGGGTTCGTTTCGAACACGCTGACCGCACCGGAGGTCATGCGCTGGCGGCTAGGGGAGTTCGGGTTGCTCGAGTACGCTCAGGTCGCGGTTTTCTCCGTTGAGCAGGGAGTGCGGAAGCCGAACCCGGAGATCTACCGGGCTGCTCTTCGTGCTCTCGGAGTCGCACCGGGTGAGGTCGTGTTCGTGGGCGACCGTGTACGCGAAGACGTGCGTGGCCCGCAGGCACTGGGGATGCGCTCCGCCCTCACGCACGAGTTCCGGCAGGAAGACCCTGGCGATTCCGCGCCGCTGGCCGTGATGCCGCGGCTGGAGCACGTGCTGGGCCTGCTGGATTAGCGGATCAGCACTGCCAGTGACGAACGAGGTCGTTGTGACCATGGCAGGCGAGTTCATAGCTCGACATCTGGATGAAGGTCGCGCCGAGGACCGCGACGATGACGAACAGTGTCGCGAAGGCGAATCCGAGACCGCTCAGCCACTTCCCGACGACGAACCCCACGAGCGCGGAGACCACAAGCAAGCCGACGTGGACGTAGACGTAGGCGAGGTCGCGTTCGCTCGCTTCGTGCTTGCCGCTGACGTTTGAGTAGTCGACGAGCAGATACATCACCCCGGTGTAGGCCGCCAGCAGCGCGAGCAGCATGGCGACGGCCAGGGATGCCTGGAGGAGGGCGGGACGCGGGTTTTCGGGCGTGAGTGGCACGGTGTTGGGGATCTTGGGGCGCGCGAGGTTCGGGGCGCAAGAGAAAGGCCCCACGCTGAACGTGGGGCCTCCTGGCGACTGGCGTGGCGAACGACAGGGTTAGCTGAGGCGCGCCTTCATGGTCTCGATGATTTCGTCGACGGTGGCGACGCGCCAGTTCGCCCATTCTGCGCTCTCGCGCTGCCACTGAAGATAGCGGTCGCGGCTCTTCGCCCGTTCGGCGGCGATCTCCTCTTCGGAAGGTTCGTGGCCGAGGCGCGCGGCGATGGCCGCCGGGCTGACATCGCCAATAACGTCGCGGGTCACGTGGATCTGCTCATTGGCGAGCTTCGGGCGCTCAATGAAGTGCATGATCTCGTTCTGGTCCTTGTCGTAGAAGACGAAGACGGGGATGGATTCGAACTGACCGTCCTTGAGGTACTCGGCGATCATGTCCTTGTTCTGGTCGCGTTCGAAGAAGCGGAACTCGATGCCGGCGGCTTCGGCGATCTTCTGGGCGACGCCCGTGCCGCGGTAGACGTCGGGGCACCAGTCTTCGCCGATGACGACAACACGGCGCGGGCCGTTCGGCAGCGCGACGAGGTCCTTCAGCGCCTTCGTCTGAGCTTCCGAAACTTGCAGGCCGTTGTAGTTGTTCTCGAAGAGATCGCGGTTGCGAATACCGCTTTCGACGTATTGCTGGAAGGTCTTCCCCCTGGCGAAGCGCTCGAGTGTGATGACGGATTCTTTGGTTGGCATGTGGGATCCCTCGGTTGCGTGACTAAATGCACTCAACAGCCTACCCGGCGGAGCGAGGCGTCACAAGGCGGATCGCTCCGCGCGCTTCGCCTCGTCCCAGAGCGCGTCGAGCGCCGGAAGGTCGAGATCCTTCAGGTCGAGACTGCGTTCGCGGGCAAGCCGTTCGACAGCGCCGAAACGACGGCGGAACTTGGTGTTGGCGCCCCGTAGCGCCTGTTCGGCTTCGACTCCGAGGTGGTCGGCGATGTTGACGAGGACGAACAGGATGTCGCCGAATTCGTCCGCCCGTTCGGCGGCGCCGGCGGCGCGAGCGAACTCGTCGATCTCCTCGCGGAGCTTCTCCAGCGGCCCTTCGATGTCGGGCCAGTCAAACCCGACTCGGCGAGCGCGACCCTGGATCGACTGCGATGCGGCCAGCGCAGGCAGCGACACGGGCACGCCGTCGAGAATCGAGTCGCGCGGCTTCTCCTGCTTCTTGAGTTGCTCCCAGTTCTGGTAGACCTCGTCGGCCGTGGCCGCGGTTGCGTCTCCGAAGACATGCGGATGGCGGCGGATGAGCTTCTTTGCGATGTGTTCGACCACGTCGGCGAGAACAAAGTCCTCGTTGCGGGCAGCCACTTCCGCGTGCATCAGCACCTGGAGGAGCACGTCGCCGAGTTCCTCGGTCAGCGCCGCCGGGTCGTCGCGGTCGATGGCTTCGAGCGTCTCGTAGGCTTCTTCGAGCAGGTGCGGCCGTAAGGAGAGGTGGGTTTGCTCACGATCCCACGGACAGCCATCCGGTGCATGCAGGCGCGCCACGACGTCTACCAGGCCGTCCATGCGGCGCAGGTCTTCGAGCGCTTCGATGGCTGGCACGTAGAGCGTATCGAGATAGCCGAAAGGACGATGGTCGAGGGTTAAGAGTGGGAGTTGACGGATGGCCTCGTCCTTTGTACCGAGCGCGCTCAGGAGTGTGACCGTGTGGGTTGCTGGCAATGTGTCGAGAAGCGCCAGTTTCAGGCCGCTCACAACATCGCGGTCGAACAGTTGATGGATGAGCGCTGGTCGGCGGGGATCGAAGCGAAATGACGTTGCGTCGCAAACCTGGAGGTTACCGAAGTCGAGACACAGCGCGGCTGCGGCCACGTCGGCGAAGCTGACGGCAGGATAGACGCGCGTGGCGATGCCTGCATCGGCGGCGCGTTCGAGGGTGAGCGCGACCGCGCGTTCAGCGAACAAGGGGTGGCCGGGCACAGCGAACACCACGTCACTCGCGCGAGCGGCTGTAGAGACACGGTCGGCGACCTGTGCATAGACAGCCTCGAAGTCAGCGCCTGAGCGGTAGAGGTCATCGCAACTGGCCGCGCCGGGGGCCAGTTCGCCCACCGAAGGGTGGTGGCGGGTGCGAAGGATGACCGGGAGACCGGAGGCAAGCAGTTCGCGGGTCTCGACCGTGACCTGACGGGCGTCGCCCGGGCCGAGTCCGACGATGTGGATGGTGTTCACGCGGCAGCCAGCATAGCAGCGCTCATTCGAGCGGGACGATACCGCGCGCCCGGAGTGCGGCGACGTAGGAGTCGACGTAGTGGTTGGCTGACACGCGCCACGAGTAGTCGCGGCTCATCGCGTTCGCCTGCATGCGCAGCCAGAGTTCCTCGTCGCGGAAGGCGCGGAGCGAACGTTCGAACGCCGTGGCGAAGTCGACGGTGCTGAATTCATCGAAGAGAAAGCCGTTCCCTGCGTCGGGGTGCTCGTCGATGTCGAGGATGGTGTCGGCGAGGCCGCCAGTGCGCCGGCCGATGGGAATCGCGCCGTAGCGCATGGCGATGAGTTGGCCGAGGCCGCACGGTTCGTAGCGCGATGGCATCAGGAAGATGTCGCAGCCTGCGTAGATGCGCTGTGCGAGCCCTTCGTCGAACCGCGCGACGAGCCGCACGTGGCCGCGGTGCTCCTCTTCGAGTTGTTCGAGGGCTTCCTTGAGCCAGCGGTCACCATCGCCGAGCACCACGAGTTGGGCATGGCCGCGAATGATCTCCGGCAAGGCGCGCAGAACCAGGTCGACACCCTTCTGCTCGGTGAGGCGGGTGACCATTGCGAGTACGGGGCCCTCGAGGTCTGGCAGCTTGAGTTCGGCGCGAAGGGCCGCGCGGTTCACGTCGCGTGATTCGATCGAAGCGATGTCGTACTGCTCCTGGATGAAGCGGTCGGTGCGGGGGTTGAAGAGGTCGGTGTTGAGTCCGTTGAGGATGCCGCGGAGCGAGTCTTCGCGCAGGCCCAGGAGCGACTCCAGACCTTCGCCGTACTCCCGCGTGAGGATTTCGCGCGCGTAGGTGGGGCTGACCGTCGTGACGATGTCGCTGTAGTAGATGGCCTGGGCGAGAAAGTCGTTCAGTTCATCGGGGCCGCGGTAGCGCAGGTTGTGGATGGTGAAAACTGAGGCGACGCCTCGCAGCCGGGGATGATTCCACGACAGGTTGCGCAGTGCGAAGGCCAGCGGCGCGGTATGCCAGTCGTTCAAGTGGAGGATGTCCGGGATCCACTCGTCCTGCTTCAGCATTTCGATGATGGCGCGGCAGAAGAACTGATAGCGGAGCAGGTCATCCGGTTCGCCGTAGACGCCGGGGCGGTTGAAGTAGTGACTTTCGCCGATGAGGTCGACCGGGACGCCGCCCTCGCCGGTCACGGTGGCGATGTCGATCTCGCGATCCTTGCCGGGGAGCGGAACCGTGTAGATGCGGTGGTCCCCGGACGCGGCGTGGGCGGCCATTGCCGAACGGTGGCCGGGCGTGACCACGCGAACGTCGTGGCCGGTTTCGAGGAGCCTCGCGGGCAGCGCCGCGGCGACGTCGCCGAGGCCACCGACCTTCGAAAACGGGTCAACTTCGGCCGAAGCGAACAGGATCCTCATGACCGGCTCACCTTGCGGCGGCCCCAAACGGTGTCGCGGAATAGAGGCGCGGATCGATAGCCGGGAACGGGTTGTCGAGATGTTCGAGTTGTGCGAGTTCGCCGGCAAAACCAGGCCGATTCGACTCCATGGCGCTGGCGATGGCATCGAACCGGGCGCAGTGGCTGTTGAAGCGTTCGACCGCGTACTCGGTTGCCTGGCCGGTGGTCATCAGGAACTGCCAGTCGGATGACTGGAGGAGGAGGAGTTCGCGGGCAAGCTGGCGGCTAAGTTCGGTGTCGGTGGCGAGGAGCTGGTGGGCGCGTTGCTGACGGCGATGAATCTCGGGCCAGGTCCAGGCGGTCTGGTCGTTCATCCAGGTGCGGTGGTCTCCGCCGGCGCCCCATGAGCCTTCAGGGAGGTCGATGGAAGCGACGGGCGGGTCGGTTTCGATGACCTGTTCGGCGGTCGCGAGCGTGACGTCCGGGTCGGTAGCGAGGTGGCCGATGACGCTCGTCAGCCATTCGACGCCTTCGAGCCACCAGTGGCCGTAGAGTTCGGTGTCGTAGGACGCCATGAGGTTTCCGCGCTCATTCGCGCCGGTCTCGTAGAGGTAGAGTTCGCGCTTGAGCAGGCTGGTGAAGTGCGCGGAGTGCTCTTTCGCTTTCGCGGAGGCGGCCGTGGGGTTGTATTCGGCCTTGGCGCCGAGGTCGACCGAGGGGCCGGTGACGCGGTGGTAGTGCAGCCCGGAAACCGGGTCTTTGCGGTGAAACTCGCGGTAAGCCCCGTCGCCCGGGTAGCCGTGAGCCGCGGACCAGACCTGGAGACCGGTCTGTTCGTTGCGCGCCATCACGGCGACACGTGAATCACCGACCCAGTACGGCCGGAAGGTGGTGCCCCGGTGAGGGCCGGCGTCCGCGGGCCGTCGTTCGTTGGCGGTGAGCGGCGGGTACGGTCCGACCATGCCGCCGAGCGCCTTGCCACGTGCCGTCCCCCCCGTGACGAGGTGCGTTTCGACGAAGAACACACGGATCCCGGCTTCTTCGAGGTAGCGCTCGAGACCCGGCCGGTAGGCGCACTCCGGTAGCCAGAACGAGCGTGGCGTGCGACCGAAGTTCTTCCGGTGTGAGCGAACACCCGCTTCGACCTGGAAGCGGACAGCCGCATCGTCGTTCAGCAGTGGGAGGTAGCCGTGGGTCGCGGCGCAGGTGGCGATTTCGAGGTGGCCCGAGGCTTCGAGATCGGCGAAAGCGCCGAGAAGGTTCCCGGAGATACGCTCCCAACGGTCACGGACGGCCTGGAACCGGCGCTCGTGGAAGAGCGCGGTTTCGTGCAATTGCGAACCGGGCTCGAAACGCGCGGTGTCGGCGTGGGCGCGGCGCTGGCGTTCACCCAGGTACTCGGCAAAGTGGTTCTGGACGAGCGAGTCGGCAAGTTGTTCGGCAAGGATCGGCGTGATGTTGATGGTCACGCCGAGCGAGCCGGTGACACGCTTGCTGAGGGCATCGAAGCCGTTCAGGAGTGGCAGGTAGCACTCGAGCAGCGCCTCGTGGACCCACTCCTCGCCATGGGGCCAGCGGCCTGCCAGGCGGCAATACGGCAGATGCGTGTGCAGAACGAACGTCGCGGTTCCCGCCATTGTCGAGCTTCCTTCCTATGCCCAGTGTGCCAAACCCGGCGCAAAGGGATCGTGCAATCCGGCGTGCTGCGGCAGGACGCGTACGGCGTATCCATGGCGGCCGCCGCCGCTGAAGGGCCACGCGCCTTCGAAAATCGCGGTCCCGTCGCCGGCTGTACCGGTGTTCGAAAGCCGGAGTTCACCGAGAGGACGGAGTTCACCGCCGGTGTTCACCGTCCCGTAAACGAGATCGACGCGGAGGTCGGCGGGAGCGAGCGCGCCTGTATGCAAGTTGACCGTCACCGTGGCGGAGCGCGTATCGAGCGTTTCGGACACGTTCACGACGCTCACGTCGGCCCAGTGCGCGCGAATGTTGGCCATCGCGGCCGATAGGTCCCTGGCGAGTGCCAGGCCATTCCCCGTGAGGCTATGCCAGGAGTTGACGGCTGGCCGATAGGCGTGCTCGGCGTACTCCGTCACCATGCGGTTGGTGTTGAAGACCGGTCCGAACGCGCCGATCGATGCTTTCATCAGGCGGAGCCAGTCGCGAGGCAGGCCATCCTGGTCGCGCGAATAGAACGCAAGCGAGACGTCGTTCTCAAAGAGGTCATAGATCGAGTTGGCGTCGAAAGCGTCCTGGGCTTCGGGATCATCGTCGACGCGATTTCGTCCAACCGCCCAGCCGAGGCCGGGGCGGTAGGCCTCCCACCACCATCCGTCGCGCACGCTCATATTCAACGCGCCGTTGGCGAAGGCCTTCATCCCGCTCGTGCCACTTGCTTCGAGCGGCCGGAGCGGGGTGTTGAGCCAGAGATCGCAGCCCTGGACGAGCACGCGCGCGAGTTCGAGGTCGTAGTCTTCGAGAAGGACGAGTCGGTCGCGAAACTCGGGGCGCTCGCTCAGGGTCATGACCTCGCGGATAAGCGCCTTGGCCGGTTCGTCTTTGGGGTGGGCTTTGCCCGCGAAGATGAACTGCACTGGCCGGTCGGGGTGGTTGAGGATCGCCGCGAGCCGTTCGGGATCGCGGAAGAGGAGTGTGGCGCGCTTGTAGCCGGCGAATCGCCGTGCGAACCCAACGGTGAGAATGCGATGGTCGAGGGCCTGTCCGGCGCGCCCGGTCGAACTCGAGAGGCCGCGGCTCATCAGCGCGTCGGCGTGCTGCTTGCGGGCGCGGGCGACGAGCTTCTC
This sequence comes from uncultured Anaerolineaceae bacterium, assembly GCA_964470735.1. Taxonomy (GTDB): domain Bacteria; phylum Chloroflexota; class Dehalococcoidia; order Tepidiformales; family Tepidiformaceae; genus Amarobacter. The sequence continues at coordinate 3,269 of CAYYDX010000029.1, read as the reverse complement.
GCGTTCGCGCTCGTGCACCGACCAGAGTTCTTCGTCCGGAATGTCGGCAACGCGCGCCCAGTTTGCCCGCGTGGGGTCGTCACGCCAGGCGGGGCCGACGTAGCGGTCGTACAGGTCGCCGACTTCGTGCGAGACCCAGGTCGGGAGGTGGACGCCGTTCGTGACCGAGTCAATGGGTGTCTGCTCGAGCGGGACGTTCGGCCAGGCGGCTTCCCAGAGACGTTGCGAGACGCCGCGATGGAGCTTCGAAACGCCGTTGCGGAAGCCGCTGAGCCGCAGCCCGAGCATCGCCATGGAGAACGGTTCGTTTTCGTCCTCCGGGTTCGTGCGACCGAGTCCGAGGAGGTCATGGCGGTCGAGGCCCATGGAGGCGGCGTATTCACCGAGGTAGCGCATCACGAGGTCGGGAGAGAACAGGTCGATACCGGCGGCGACGGCAGTGTGCGTGGTAAAGGCGGTGGCTGCGCCGACTGGCTGGCGCGCTTCGCTGAAGCTGGCGCCGCTGTCCTGCATGAGGATGCGGATGCGTTCGAGGCCGAGCAGCGCGGAATGCCCTTCGTTCATGTGGCAGGCGGCCGGGCAGAGGCCGATGGCCTGGAGTGCACGAACTCCGCCGATGCCGAGCACGATCTCCTGTTCGATGCGCATCTCGGAGTCGCCGCCGTAGAGGCGGGAACTGAGTTCGCGGTCCGAGGCGATGTTCGGCTCAATGTCCGTATCGAGCAGGTAGAGCGGGATCTTGCCCACGTCGAGCCGCCAGACCTGGGCGACGGCGGTACGCCCGTCGAGCGGGATGTCGACGCGGACGCGCGACCCGCCGGGTGTGGTGACCGGTTGGAGCGGCTGAAGCGTGGTATCGACTTCCCGGTAGTCCTCCTGCTGCCACCCATCGGGGCCGAGCCGCTGGTGGAAGTACCCGAAGTGGTAGAGCAGACCGACGCCGACGAGCGGGATCCCGAGGTCGGAGGCAGACTTGAGGTGGTCGCCGGCGAGGACGCCGAGGCCGCCAGAGTAGTTGGGGAAGCTCTCGGTGAGGGCGAATTCGAGCGAGAAGTAGGCGATCGGAGCAGGTTCGGAGGCGCCTTCGACTACGAGGAGCGGGTCACGCGCGAGGTAGGCCTCGAAGGCCGCCGTGACGCGGTCGAGGTGGGCGACGAAACCCTCGTCGGCGGCCAGCGTTTCCCACGCGGTAGTGGCGGTGCGCTGGAGCATCGCGACGGGATTGTGACGGGTCGATTCCCAGAGAGCGGGGTCGATCCTGGCGAAGAGGGCGGCGGCGTCGGTGTTCCAGGTCCAGTAGAGGTTGGCGGCGAGCGGTTCGAGACCGCGCAGGGCTTCCGGAAGGACTGGCTCAACGACGAACGCGCGAGAAGCACGGAGTCGCATCCTCCGATTGTAGCGCGGGATTCTTTTCGACCCGTGAACAGCGCGTTGTCGCGAGCCGCAGCGACGTGGGAACATTCGACGATGGCCGGTTCGGCCGGTGGGGAAAATCACTGCATGGCTTTCCGGGCCGTCCTGTTCGACATCGGCGATACCCTCTGGCATGCGGCCGAAGCGCCGCCGCCGGCGGAGTTCCGGCGTCTCGCTGCGGAGCGCGCGGAATCGTACTTCAAGTCCATCGGACGGAGTTGCAAGAACCCGGCGCGAGTCGCCCGGCTGGCGTGGGATTCGCTCGAAGAAGCAACGCGGGCGGCGCGGCGTTCGGATCGTCGCGAACCCGACTACGCGGCAGTGGCACAGGCCGCTCTCGCGGCGGCGAAAATTGACCTGTCGCGCAACGAGGCCGGCGGACTTATCGAGGCGATTTACGTGTCCGGTGTCGAGGGTGGCAAAGTCGCCTATCCGGGCGCACGCGAACTGCTCGATACGCTGCGCGGTCGCGGATACAAGCTTGGCATCGTCACGAACCGCGCATTCGGTGGCGAACGTTTCCGCGATGACCTGCGCGAGGCAGGGCTCGACATCGGCTGGGACGCCAACGTCGTCTCGGTCGAGGTCGGTTATCTCAAGCCGCACCCGGTGATTTTCGAACGGGCTCTGCAAGAACTGGGTGAGCCGGGCACGAGGACGGTCATGGTGGGCAATTCGCTCGCCGAGGACATAGCCGGGGCGCAGGCGTTCGGGATGGCGACCGCATGGAAGCGCTCGACGCCTGACGCCGAGGGTGTCACTCCGGATTTCGTCTTCGACGACGTTCGCGAGTTGCTGAACTGGGCGCCGCTGGCTGGAGATTCCGATGAGTGAGCAACGCACGTGGGGCGGCCGCTTTGAAGGCGGCATGGACGAACTGACCCAGGAGTACACCGCGGGCATGGACCGCGACTTCTGGGCACACGACGTCGCCGGGTCGGTGGCGCACGCACGAATGCTCGGCAAGCAGGGCATTATTCCGCAGGCCGACGCAGATGCGATTATCGCGGGCCTGGGTGAGGTGCTCTCCGACTTTCGCGAGGGACGGGTGACATGGCGGCCGGAGCTCGAAGATATTCACACCCACGTCGAGTCGCTGTTGCGTTCGAAAATCGGCGCTGCCGCGGGACGGCTCCATACCGCTCGCTCGCGCAATGATCAGGTTTCACTGCTGAACCGGATGGTGGTTCGCGAGGCGTGTGACATTGCGAGCGACTCATGTGCTGCGCTCATTCGCGCGATTTGCGACCTCGGCGAGAAGCATGCAGCGGATGCGATGCCGGGTTACACGCACGTCCAGCGCGCACAGCCGGTCACGCTCGGGCACCATCTCCTGGCCTACGGCGAGATGCTCCTGCGGGACCGCGAGCGGTTCTTCGACTGCCGGAAGCGGGCGAATGTGTTGCCGCTTGGCTCGGGGGCGCTGGCGGGCTCGCCCTATCCTCTCGACCGGGAGATGGTCGCACGGGAGCTGGGCTTCGATGGTGTGTCGCGAAATAGCATGGACGCAACCGCCGACCGGGACTTCGTGGCCGAATTCGCAGCAGCGTGCGCGATCACCCAGGTTCACCTTTCGCGCTTGAGCGAGGACATCATCCTCTGGGCGAGCGCTGAGTTCGGCTTCGTCACACTGCCCGACGCCTTTGCGACCGGTTCGAGCATCATGCCGCAGAAGAAGAACGCCGATGTCGCGGAGTTGGCGCGAGGCCGCAGTGGCCGGGCGATCGCCGAACTGGTTGGGATACTGACGACGATGAAGGGTCTCCCGATGGCCTACGACCGCGACCTCCAGGAGGACAAGGCGTACATCATCGGGGCCTCGAACGTGGTGCTGCCGACACTGCGCATCTTCGCGG
>CAYYDX010000028.1:0-34971 GCA_964470735.1 uncultured Anaerolineaceae bacterium | reverse complement strand
GCCCGACAACATGGGGAAACTCGGGGCCGCGGTGCTCCCCATCGACGTCTCCGGCGTTTCCCGGTCCGAGTTGCTCAAACCATCGAACGCGACGACCCAGGAGCAGGGCCGCGCCTCCACCACGGCAGCCAGTTCTAACGATTCCACCACGCGTGCGCAGCGGACGCTGAACTACCTGCGAGACCACCGCGTGGCGGGAAATGTGTTCGTGGTTGCCGCGACCATCCTCGTGGCGTACCTCCTCATGAACATCTACACCAACCTTGCCTGGGCGCTCCTCGCGCGGCGACCGCAACCCTACGGCGTCGAAGGCAGCATCCAGGAGATATCTAACTTTCGGATGACACGAACCCGCATCGAGCAGACCTTCGTCGTTGTATGCATCATTCCGGGGCTCCTCTCGCTCTTCCTCCTTGCATTGGACCTGTCGTCTGCCACACGCGCCGTACTCATCGGAGTGCTCTCGGCTGTTGGGCTCGTTGAGTTCTTCTGGTTGACGCTTTCCGTGAGGGCGGCGCGGTGGGTTGGAACGGAGTCCACGCACTGGGACGCCTACCGCTGCGCGAAGGGCCGCGCGGGCAACCGCCGCTTGCCGCCCGGTCCAGTCCACGCAGCCGGGCGTGGCGCTGGGGTCAGCCCCTAAACCGCCATCCCCTATAATCTGGCTCCACCCCGTCTCTGGAGCCTGCCATGCTGTTTTCTGTCCGACTCGTTTCGCGCCAACCCCACGATATATCGGCCGACGCATGGCAGAGCGTGGTCGGCGAGCAGTTGAAAGCCGTCAAGGCCCAGTACGACCAGGGCAAGCTGCGCGCCATCTACCGCGAAACCGGTCTCGGGGTCCTTGCCATCTACGATGCCGCCGACGCGCGCGAAATGGATCAGCTTATCGCCTCGCTGCCGATGGCGAAGTACTTCGTCGACACGACCGTGCATGCGCTCTGGGACATGGCCCCGAGCCTGCAGTCGCTGTAGGGGACCGCGCGTGGCCGCCGTTTCGCCAGAGGACTTTAAGGGGGCAATGGGTTCCTGGGCTTCCGGGGTCACCGTCGTCACGACACGGCTCGATAATCAGGTGTACGGAATCACGGTTTCGAGCTTCTCGTCGCTCTCAATCGAGCCGCAGCTAATCCTCGTCAGCCTGCAGGACTCCAACCACCTGCCCCACATGATCAAGAAGTCGAAGCGGTTCGGGGTGAGCATCCTCGCGACAGGGCAGGAGGATATCTCTGCCTATTTCTCGAAGTCGGGACGAAACCCCACGCCGGACTTCGACGCGAACATCCCGGTCGAACTGCTCGAGACAGGCAGCCCGCTGATCGCCGGCGCACTCGCCCAGATCGATTGCGAACTGGAAGCGGCGCTCCCCGGCGGCGACCACACGATCGCCGTCGGCCGTGTGGTCGGCGCCAGCTTCGACCCGGACCGCCTGCCGCTTATGTACTTTCGCCGCGCCTACCGCGGCCTGAAGATGGACTGAGAGATGGCTGTCAAAGTTGTCATCGAACGCCGCGTCCTCCCGGGACAGGAGCGCCGCGTGCTCCAGTTGCTGCGAAGCCTGCGCATCCGCTGCCTCGATGAGCCGGGCTACATCAGTGGAGAGACCCTCCGTGACAGCGAAGACGCCCGCAACATCGTCGTGATTTCGAACTGGTTCGGGCTTGGGGATTGGCGCCGCTGGCACGCCTCCGCCGACCGCCAGGAGTTCGAATCGCGGATTCGCCAGCATCTGGCCTCACCCGAACGTGTTCGCGTCCTCCTCGAAGGCCTCACGGAGGACCATTCGGGCGCCTGAGCAAACCGCGAATCACTTTGCGCATTTCCGCACAATCGAGTTAGTATCCACCTCCGGGAGGTTCGGCCTGTGTCACCTGCACTCGCAACCCTGGGCATTTCCATTCTCGGGACATGGGGTCTCGCCAGCATCGGATTGATCGCTGCCGGGATCATCATGCTGTTCTTCCCCGGCGACCCAACGACGTCTTCCAGCAACACACTCGGTGGCATCTTCTTCCTCGTCGCCGGGCTCATCTCCGGTGGCCTGATGCAGGTCATCGTTGCCCCGCTGCTCGGCATCGACGCTCCCGTACCGTTCCGCGCGAAGGACAACAAGGCCCACGCGAAGATGACCAACTGGGCAAAAGCGGGCCTCGTGCGCGACTACCCGGACGGCGTCGCCAAGGAAGTCCGCCTCCGCGCCCAGCGTGTCCTCATCGTCCGCCAGGGCGATGACGTCTACGCCATGAACGCGCTTTGCTCTCACGCCCGCCTTCCGCTCGCTGGCCTGCCCGGTTCACCGATCAAGTCGATGCCCATTCAGGACGGCTGCGTCACCTGCCCGTTCCACGGCGCCCGCTTCACTCTCACCGAGGGCAAAACCGTCCGCCAGCCGTTCGACTCCGCCTGGAACAACGACCACCCGGTTCTCGGCGGCCTCCAGTCGAAGCTCTGGAAGGTCATCAAGTTCATCCCGATGCCGTACCAGGCGTTCCCAATGCCGAAAGTCTCCCGACCCAGCATGGGCGCTGAAGACATGCAGACCTACCCTGTGAAGATCGAAGCGGGCGAGATCGAAGTCGGCCTTCCCCGCTAGCCCCCTGTCATCGAACACATCAATCGGGCATGCTGACTGGCATGCCCGATTTGCTTTCCTGGCGCTCGAAGTTCCCCATCCTCGCGAACAAGACCTACCTCATCAATAACTCCCTCGGTGCGATGCCAGCCTCCGTGAACGACTCGCTGGCCGAGTACACGAATCTCTGGGCGACGGAAGGCGTCGTCGCGTGGGACACCTGGTGGCCCGAAGTCGCCAACGTAGCCGCCATCCTCGAAGACATCATCCATGCGCCGCGCGGAACGATGACGATGAGCCAGAACGTGACGAATGCGCTGGCCGGTGTCTTGTCCTGCATCGAATTCGAAGCGCCCCGAAACCAGATCGTGCACTGCGCGGGCGAGTTCCCGACCGTCGAGTATCTTCTCGACTCCCAGCGCCGCATTGGCGCCGAGGTCGTCCGTGTAGGCGACGACGCGCTCGTTTACCCGGAGCGAGAGTTGCTTGCCTCTATCGGCCCGCGCACCGCGCTCGTTGTCATCTCCCACGTCCTCTTCCGCACGGCCGAACTGGTGGACGTGCGCCCCATCGTGAAGAAGGCTCACGACCACGGCGCACTCGTCGTTTTGGACGCGTACCAATCCATGGGCGCCGTACTGTTCGATGTTGTCGAACTGGACGTCGACTTCCTGGTTGGCGGCTCGGTGAAGTGGCTCTGCGGCGGGCCAGGCGCTGGTTATCTCTACGCGAGTCCGAAGGTCGTTGAGCGACTCGAGCCGCGATTCGCTGGCTGGTTCTCGCACGCCCGTCCGTTCAGCTTCGAAGCGCCGCCCATCGAGTACGCACCGGGTGTCGCGCGGTTCTCCGGCGGCACGCCCAACGTGCCAGCCAACTACCAGGCTCGCGAGGGCTACAAGATCATCCGCGAGGTCGGTGTCGAGCGTATTCGCGAGAACGCCCGCCGTCAGACCGAGATCATCTACGCAGGGGCGCTCGAAGCCGGCTACACCGTGAACTCGCCACGGGAGTTCGACCGCCGCGGCAATCACGTCACGGTCGACGTCCCCCACGCGCAGCAGGTGAAGGACGAACTGATCCGGCGCGGGTTCGTGGTGGACTACCGGCCCGGCGCCGGCATCCGCATTGCCCCTCACTTCTACAACACCGATGACGAATGCCGCGCGGTCCTCGGCGAGATAGCAGCCATCCTGCGGACCCTGGAGTGAACGGCAGCGTCGCGGTCACCTTCATTGGCTCGGCGATGTGATCCGGTGAGGGCGATTCGGCCTCCCGGGTTGCTCTTCGATCACCTCGCTCCAACGCTACTCCCCGTACTTGAAGAATCCCCGGCCGGTCTTCCGCCCCAGGTGCCCAAGGCTCACGAGCCGCCGGAGCAGCGTCGGCGCCTTGAACCGGGGCTCGCCGTACTCCTCGAACATGCTCTCGGCAATGAGCTTCAGCGTGTCCAGGCCGATGAGGTCCGCCGTCGCCAGCGGGCCCATCGTGTGATTGAGGCCCACCTTGCACGCGTTGTCGATGTCCTCCGCGTTGGCCACGCCGCTGTCGAGCAGGTCGATCGCATCAAAGATGAATGGCACGAGCAGCCGGTTCGCGATAAACCCGGGCGTGTCTTTGACCTGCACGGGCACGCGGCCAAGTTTCTCGCAGAAGCGCATCGCGTCCTGGAGCGTCTCCTCGGTCGTGCTCGCAGTCGAAACGATTTCGACCAGCTTCAACGCCCACGGCGGATTGAAGAAGTGGAGGCCGATGACCCGCTCTGGCCGCTTACTCGCGGCCGCGAGATCGCTGAGTGGCAACGAGCTTGTGTTCGAGGCAAGCAGAGCATCCGGCGGGCACACCTCGCCAAGCCGGCGGAAGACCTGCGATTTCACGTCGAGGTCCTCAACCACCGCTTCGATGACCGCATCGACGCGGGCCATGGAGTGCAGCGTGTCGATATCGGCTGAGCCGGTGAGCCGCTGATACGCCGCTTCACAATCTTCTTGCGAGATGCGTCCGCGCTCGGCTTCGCGCTGCAGCCGCCGGTGGATGCCGTCGATGGCCGCGTCGACGCGCGCCTGGTCGACATCGACCAGCGTTACATTGAAGCCGTGGTAGGCGGCCACCTGTGCGATCCCGCTCCCCATCAGTCCCGAACCAATCACCCCGACTCGTTCGATGCGCACCGGACCACCTCATGGCTGACTGCTATCGATCGATAGCGCAGGTAGATGATAGGTCGGGATTCTCGCAGGCGCGAAGCTTCGCCCGATGCTAGACTCCCGCCACGATTGGAGTGTCCATGTCAGTTCCCGAACAAAGCCTGATAACCGACGAACATCGGGCCACCATTGGCCAGAAGAGCGCTCCGGTGAAGGTCGTCATCACAGAGATCGACGCCCACCGCATGCGCGATGTCCTCGAGGATCGAGACCCCCGCTACGCCGACGGCACCGGCATGGCGCCGCCTTACGTCATCGCCGGAATGGGCGGCGGGCCGCGCCGTGGAATGCCCCAGATTCTCCCCGGCGGCCTGCTGACACAGCAGGAGTGGAAGTTCACTCGACCGTTCAAGATCGGTGAGGAGTTGACGGCCATCAGCCAGGTCTTCGACATCCGTGACCGTCTCGGGGGCCGCTACGGATACAGCGTGCTCGTCACCCAGGGCACCGAGTACTTCGACGCCGCCGGCGAGCACGTCGCCTCGGCGATGATTACCATCACCCAGTTCGACCCCAAGTCCCAGAGGAGGGGCGACGAATGACCCAGCTCTACTACGAAGACGTGAACGTCGACGACGAGATGCCGCCCCTGGAGCGCACACCCACGACCGACATGGCGATCGACTTCTTCGGGCGTGACAATCCCACGAACCCGGCGTTCTCCGACATCGAAGCCGGTAAGCGCCTCGGTGTCGGTGGAGCATTGGTGCCGGGGCTTCTCAAGCTCTCGTGGATCACCCAGTACGTCGGGAATTGGGCCGGAGAGCAGGGCAACGTGCGCAACCTTCGCGCGGCCTACCGCCGTCCCGATGTCGCCGATCGTCCGCTTGTGCTCACCGGCCGGGTCGTCGACAAACGAGTCGAAGAAGGCAAGAACCTGGTGGAACTCGAAGTCGTCACGCTGGCCGAGGGGCAGCCCAGCACTCGGGCCAACGTCCAGGTGGAGTTGCCGGCAAAGCCGTGAGTCGTCCGCTCGGTCCGCTGTGAGGTCGATACTCCAGACGGCTCTTGAAGTCCTGGACTCGGTTCAGGCAAGATAGTTGTATATGCAACTACAGGAGTACCGGAGTGCCTGCCGCTACAACCGATAACGTCCTCTCGCTCACTCGAATCCCGCGCCCCGACCCGGACGCGCGCCAGCGAGGCGTGATCGCTATCGTCACGGCTCCCACCTTCCTCGAGGGTGAAGGGTTCCAGGTGCGCCGGCCCTTCCCCGGTATCGATATGGGTCTCGCGGATCCCTTCCTGCTCCTCGACCACCTCGGCGCCGTCGAATATCAGCCGGGCGAAGCCAAGGGCGCGCCATGGCATCCGCATCGTGGTTTCGAAACCGTCACGTACATCATCGATGGAGCGATGGAGCACCACGATTCGACCGGTGGTGGCGGCCTCATCTCCGACGGTGCAACCCAGTGGATGACCGCTGGAGCGGGCATCCTCCACGACGAAGTCCCGCCCGAGTGGCTGGTCCGCAAGGGCGGCCTGTTCCACGGTGTCCAACTGTGGGTCAACCTCCCGCGCGAGATGAAGTGGACTCCACCACGCTACCAGGACATTTCGGGCGCGGCGGTTCGGCTGCTTTCGAACCACGATGGTGGCGCACTCATCCGGCTGATCGCGGGAGACCTCGCTGGAGAGTCAGGTCCGGGTGTCACCTGGACGCCCATCACGTATGCGCACGCCACGGTCAGTCCGGGCGCGCGCCTTGAGATTCCCTGGCGCAAGGATTTCAACGCGATGGCCTACGTGCTCTCGGGCGATGGCTTCGCCGGGCCGGAGCGCCGTCCGATCCGCGAAGGACAGCTCGCGGTATTCGACAACGGAGACGGACTCATGCTCGAAGCCGGCCAGGTGCAGGCGAGCCGCGCACCCTACCTCGACGTCCTGCTCCTCGGCGGCAAGCCGATTCGCGAACCGATCGTCTTCCACGGGCCATTCGTCATGAACACCCGTGACGAGATCTACCAGGCCATCCGGGATTATCACTCCGGCGCGATGGGCCAGATCCCGGCAACGCGCATCGATTTCTCGAAGCTCCACGGTGACCGCGGCGGAGTGATCGAAGAGGTGCACGCGTCGGAATAACGCTGCACGTAGCGGCAATCGGGACGTACAGTTCTCGCCGTGCACCTGAGCATTACCGAACTCATCGGCATTCTCGACCGCGGCGGTCTCGTTGCCTTCGCGCTCTCCGGTGTCGAAGTCGGGTACCGTCGCAAGCTCGATCTCTTCGGTCTGTTCGTCATGGGCATCGTCACCGCAGCCGGTGGTGGACTCATGCGCGACGTGGCGATCGGACGGCTGCCACTCGTACTGGACAAGCCCGACTACCTCTTCTGGGCAGTGCTCGGGTCGGTCTTCGGCATCCTCCTGGTCTGGCGGCGCCGGAAGGTGCCGAAGCCATTGCTCGACATCGCCGAGGCGGCCGGCCTCGGGGCCTTCGCGACGGCCGGGGCTCTCGCCGCAATCCGGGCCGATCTTGCCCTCCCGGCGGGAATCCTGCTGGCAATCCTCACGGCCACCGGCGGTGGCGTCGTTCGCGACCTGTTGGCCGACCGCGTCCCACTCGTGCTCCGGTCCGAAGTCAACGCCACGGCAGCGGCGCTGGGTGGACTTGCCCTGTGGGTTGCCGAGCCGGTCTCGACCAGTGGAGCGGCCCTGCTCGGTGTGGCCACCACCGCCCTGGTGAAGGCCGCCGGGCAGGCTTTCAACCTCCATCTCCCGGCCCCCGGGAGGGACGAAGCGAAGCAAGGCCGGCTCCTTTAGCGCTTCGGAAACTTTGACTGCCCGATGGCGCGAGGCGTAGGATTCTGAGGTCATACACGGTGCATTCGTGCCAATTGGTGCGTGAACGTGGCATTTTTTCTGACACTTCTGGAGACCTTCCATGTCGGCGATACTCGCAGTTATCGTCGGCCTCGCATGCTTGGTGATCGGGGCGGCAGCGGGCTTCTACGCTCGCCGGCGCTCAGATGGGACTTCCCTGCAGCAGGCGGAGGAGCAGGCTAGCCGACTCCTCGCCGAGGCCGAAACTCGCCAGAAAGAGCTGCTTCTTGCAGCCAAGGATGAGCAACTCACGCTCCGAAACCAGCTCGAAGCCGAGCTGAAGGAACGCCGTGCCGAGGCCGCGCGCGTCGAACAGCGCCTCGCCCAGAAAGAAGAGAACCTCGACCGCAAAGTCGAATCGTTCGAACGCCGCGAGCAGTCCCTGCGTGACCGCGAAGCCTCAATCGAGACCCTCCGTTCCGAGGCGGAGGAGCTTCGCCAGCGCCAGGCGACCGAACTCGAGCGCGTAAGCAATCTGACCGTCGACGAGGCGCGCAGCCAGTTGCTGACGGCGATCGAAGGCGAAGTGCGCGACGAAGGCAGCCGCCGGGTTCGCGAAATGGAGAAAGAGGTCGAGGCCACGGCCGGAGTTCGCGCGCGGAAGATCCTCGCGACTGCCATCCAGCGCTACACCTCCGAGGTAACCGCGGAGAACACCGTGTCGGTCGTCCAGATTCCGAGCGACGACATGAAGGGCCGCATCATCGGGCGCGAGGGCCGCAACATCCGCGCCATCGAAGCCGCGACCGGCGTGGATCTCATCATCGACGACACGCCGGACGCAGTGACCGTCAGCGCGTTCGACCCGGTACGCCGCGAGATTGCCCGCCAGGCGCTCTCGACGCTCGTACACGACGGACGGATTCACCCGACGCGCATCGAAGAGGCCGTGAACAAAGCTCGCCGCGACGTGGAAGCAACCATGCAGGATGCCGCGGACGCCGCCGCAGTCGAAGCCGGTGTCCTCAACCTCCATCCCGAAGTGCTGAAGGTATTCGGTCGGCTTCGCTACCGCACGAGCTACGGGCAGAACGTCATGCGCCACTGCATCGAAACTGGCCACATCGCCGCCATGATCGCCCGCGAAATCGGCGCCGATGTTGACGTTGCACGCGCGGGCGGCTTCCTCCACGACCTCGGCAAGGCGGTCGACCACGAGGTCGAAGGCACCCACGCCATCATCGGCGCCGACATCGCCCGCCGCTTCAAAGTGAAAGACGCGGTCGCTCACTGCATCGAAGCCCACCACGAGGAAGTCGAACCTCGCACCGTGGAGGCGGTCATTGTGATGATGGCCGACGCCATCTCTGGTGGCCGTCCCGGCGCCCGCCGGGAGTCCCTCGAGGCCTACATCAAGCGACTCGAGACCCTCGAGAACATCGCGAAGAGCCACAAGGGCGTGGAAAGCGCATTTGCCATCCAGGCGGGCCGTGAGGTTCGCATCATCGTGAAGCCGGAGCAGATCGACGACCTCGAGGCCATGCGCATCGCCCGCGACGTGAGCCAGCAGATCGAGGAGACGATGGAGTATCCCGGCCAGATCAAGGTCACTGTCGTTCGTGAAACCCGGGCGACGGAGTACGCTCGCTAGCCATGCGCCTCCTTTTTCTCGGCGACATCGTCGGTTCGTGCGGTCGCGAAGCTGTCGTCAGGACAGTGCCGCAGCTTCGCCGCGAGTTGCAACTCGACTATGTGGTCGCCAACGGTGAGAACTGCACCAATGGTCGCGGTCTCATCCCGCGCCACGCGGACGAACTGTTCGACTGCGGTATCGACGTCATCACCGGCGGCAACCACACGTTCCAGTCTCGCGATCTCTACCCTTATCTCGAATCCACTGCCGGGATTACGCGCCCCCACAACTACCCTGCCGGCGCGCCCGGCCGGGGCGTCGCCGAGGTTGGCGACCTGGTCGTCGTGAACCTGATCGGTCGTGTCTTCATGGGCGCCGACTACGACGACCCGTTCCGCGCCGCCGACGAAATCCTCGCGACTGTCAATCCCAATCGCTTCATCCTGGTCGACCTCCACGCCGAGGCCACGAGCGAGAAGCAGGCTATGGGCTGGTACCTCGATGGGCGAGTAACGGCCGTTGTCGGCACACACACACATGTGCCAACGGCAGACTACCGTCTTCTCCCGCACAACACCGCGTACTGCAGCGACGCCGGTATGTGTGGCGCACGTGACTCGGTAATCGGTGACGAGGTCCAGGCGGTGCTCTCCCGCTTCCTCACTCAACTCCCGACCCGGCTCCCTCCAGCCGAAGGTGTGGCGGTCCTCAACGGGCTCCTCATCGAGGCGGACGACACAACGAAGCGTGCGACGACAATCGAACGTTGCGACCGGGTGCTCTCTTGAACGCCACCGGTGACTTCCACCTCCACAGCACCGCCTCCGACGGCGTGCATTCGCCCACGTGGGTGATGGAATCGGCTGCAAAGAACGGCGTCCGCGTCCTCTCACTCACTGACCACGACACGACCGAAGGCCTGGCCGAAGCGCAGGCCGCCGCCAATCGGCTTGGTCTGCGTCTCATTCCGGGGATGGAAATCTCCACGGACGTTGGCAAGGTCGACGCCCATCTGCTGGCCTTCGGCTTCGACCCGAAGGCGAAAGAACTCCAGGACTTCATGCAGTCGATGCGCGACGGGCGCAAGGAGCGCCTGCGGAAGACCGTCAGCATCCTGCGCGACCACGGCATGGCAATCGAGGAATCCCGCGTCCTCGAGATCGCCGGTGAAGCGAGCGTCGGGCGCCCTCACGTCGCCCGTGCGCTTGTCGAGAAGGGGTACGTCGCCAGTGTGCAGGAAGCGTTCGACCTCTGGCTCGGCAACGGCAAGGTAGCGGATGTGAACCGCAAGCGGTTGGATCCGGCGGACTCAATCTCCCTGGTTCATCGCCACGGGGGCGTCGTGTTTATCGCCCACCCCGTCTACATGGGCGACGACTACGGCGAAGTGGTCTCCCAGCTGGCCGACTGTGGCGCCGACGGGATCGAGACCTACTACAAGAACTACTCGGCGGCGACTATCGAATACCATGAACAACTCGCCGGCAGTCACCACCTCGCGCGCTCGGGCGGAAGTGACTACCACGGCCTCGGCAACCCGGACGACAGAGATATCGGCGATATTCCGTTCCCGGTAGAGCGCGTCCAGGAGTTCGTCCGCTTCATCGAGGCGAACTGTTCGCACACCGGAAAGAGGGTTCGCTGATGCTCGAAATCGACGACATCGAGAAGATCATCCCGCATCGGTATCCATTCCTCCTCGTGGACCGGATGATCGAGATAGAAGCCGGCAAGCGCGGCGTGGGTATAAAGAACGTCACCACCAACGAGTGGTTCTTCGAGGGCCACTTCCCGGGAAACAAAGTGATGCCCGGCGTCCTCATCGTCGAAGCGATGGCGCAGGTCGCCGCCGTGACGCTCCTGCGTGACGGCGGCGCCGAAGGAAAGACGCCGATGTTCGGCGGTATCGAGGACATGCGCTTCCGCAAGCCTGTCGTCCCCGGCGATCAACTTGTGATGGAGTTCGTCCTCGACAAACTGCGCGGACCAGTCGGCAAGGGCCACGTGAAGGCCACGGTCGACGGGAAGGTCGCGGCCGAGGGCAACATCATGTTCGCGCTCGTCGACCGCCCCTGATACGAGGTCTCTATGCCTTTACCCGCCCGCCAGTAGGATGGTAAAGGATGATGAGCGCACCAGACCCGACCGTCGACTACTACGAGGCCCTCGAGGTCGCACCCTCCGCGAGCGCGGAGGTCATCGACGCTGCCTACCGGGGGCTGATGAAAAAATATGGCGACGATCCCGACCCGGCCGTTCGCGAACGGCGCCGCGCGGTCGAGCAGGCACATGCCGTCCTTTCCAACAGTGAGCGCCGCGCCCAGTACGATGACGCCCGCCGCGGCTTCGTGGTCACTAAAGACTCGCCCGAACCGGTGAAACTCGGCGGCGCGACAGTGGTCGCCTGCGCGCGCGACCCCGAGGTGCAAACCGCCCTCCGCTGCAGCCGGTGCGATACCCCGATCTGTCCCAAGTGTCTGGTTCAGACTCCCGTTGGCGCACGCTGCCGCTCCTGTGCGCGAATCGCCCGCAGCCCGGTCTACACCGTCAACGGTCAGTACCTTGTCCGCGCCATTGCCGCCGGCCTGCTGGGTGGCATCGCGATGGGACTCATCTGGGGGTTTGCCTCGCGCGCCGTGCCGGGTGTGGCATTCGGTGGGATCTTTGTAGCGCTCATCCTCGGTGCGGGCCTCGGCTTCGGGTTCACCCGAATCATGGAGTTGGCCGTCAACCGGAAGCGTGGCCCCGTCGTCGTCGCCTGTGCGATGGGTGGCATCCTGCTCGCCAGCGGAATCCAGGTGCTTTTTGTGGGCGGCACGATCCTGATCGGCACGCTCCTCGCCGCAGCGGCGGGCCTCTACTTCGCCTACCAGAACCTCAGGTAGCCGGCCGTGCCCACAGGATTAGCCATTCGGGTTAGGAAACGACGAACGACATTCCGACGATAAAGGCAATAACGGCCGCTCCGACAACAGCGACGGTGACCAGGTCTTTGTGGACGTGGCTGTAGTCCTTCGTCACGTGGTGAGTGCGGTGATGGAGGGCCGGCGCCGCGCCACGCGCCTGGGTTCGGCCGGCAGCGGTGTCCTCAGCCGTGAGGGGACGGGGCAGGCTGCTTGCGGGGGCGATGCGGCGGCGGGTGCGTCGGGGTTGGCGGGCGGTCATTGACTCAATGCTAGCGCGGGGCCGGGCAGCGGTACAGCGCTTTCGGTGGAGCGAAAGACCCCATGCGCCTCCGCCTGCCCGCGTTCTTTTCCCCGCTCGCGGTACGATTCCTTCGTGCAACTTCGGCCTGTGCGCGCCGGCAACGTCGAATATCGCGAGTGGGCGCCGTCGCCCTGGGTGTTGCTGATCATCGCAGCGTCCGTCACAGGAATCGCACTCGGACTCATGCTGAGCGCCATGTGGCCGAGGGGGGCGGTGGGCTCTGACGGCTACTCCCTCTGGAAGTGGGAGGCCAACACCCTTCTCGACAACGTCTTCTCGCGGCTCGGCATTGGCCCGGATCCCGGCGACACCGCCGGCGAAGCCGCCGTCGCCCGGTACTTCAAGCTGACCAGCCAGATCCGCGCCGCCGAACAAAGCGACTCGCCCGACCTGGCGCTGCTCGACGCGCTGACCGGCGAGCGGGCGAACTTTGAGAACGATGTCGAACGACTCATCGAGCGCTATATCACCGAGGCAGTCGACGGCGCCGGGCTTGAACGTTCGCTGCCGTTGTTCCGTTCGAAGCGGATCACCTGGCCGCCCGTCGACTTCGAACTAACGAACCCCCCGCAACTTCTTGTTCGCTCACCACGAGACCGTATCGAACGCTCGGGCGATACCCTGCTGAAGAACGACCTCAGCCTCCGTGACATCGAGCAACTCGAAGCGAAGACCACCACAGGGGACACGGTCAGTGTCGTCGTCGCTATCGGCGGCCTCGCGGCATACCCCGCAATCGTCCGTGACGACCGGTCGTACGACTCGCTGCTCGACACGGCATCTCACGAGTGGGTCCACCACTATCTCGCGTTCTTCCCGCTCGGCGAACAGTGGGGCAACGGCGGCGACGCCGAAACCCTCAACGAGACGACCGCGAATATCGCCGGTCGCGAAATCGCCAACCTCATCCGCCAGAAGCATCCCATCGAACTTCCGCCCGGCGAGGACGGCCGGGCGCCAGCGTCTCCGCCGCCAACGGTCGACTTTTCGCAGGAGATGCACGCCCTTCGCCAGCAGGTCGATACCCTTCTGGCTGCCGGGAAAGTGACTGAGGCAGAGCAACTCATGGAACAGAAGCGCGTGTACCTGAATGAGCACGGCATCGCTATTCGCAAGATCAACCAGGCCTATTTCGCCTTCTACGGCACCTACGCTGATTCGCCGCAGTCCACCAACCCGATCGGTCCGAAGATCGAGCAGGTCTGGCAACGGACGCAGGACGTCGGTGTCTTCCTCAAACTCATGCGCGATGTCCGCAACGCAGGAGACCTCGACCGGGTGCTCACCGCGCTGGGTGGCTGACGACCGGCGACGGTGTTGACATTCCGATGCGTGTGCAGGACATTAGTGATAATGAAATCACTTTCACCAGCGCGCGCGCCACGGCAGAATCCCGCGACCCGCGAAGCAGGCATCCTCGCTGGCGCCGTACGTGTCTTCGCCGAAGCCAGCTTCGCGCAGACCGACACCGCCGAACTGGCGGCTGCGGCCGGAGTCAGCCCTGCCGCGCTCTACCGGTACTTTCCCTCGAAGCGCGACCTCTACGTGGCAACCCTGCGCGATGCAGGTCCACGTTTGCTGGCGCTCTGGCGGCAGGCGCGTGACACCAACCCCGACCCTGCAGGCGTGATCTGGGACATCGGCATGGCCTACTACGACCACATCATGAACGCGTCGCCGTTCCTCAAGCTATGGTTCCAGGCGCTCGGCGAAGCCTCGGACCCTGAGATCCGCGAGCTGGTGGCCGGGACACTCGGTGGCGGAGTCGAAATCGTCGCCGGCGTCATTCGTGACGGACAGGCAGCGGGCCAGTTTCGCGCGGATCTCGACGCCCGCGCAGAAGCATGGAGGTTCATGGGTATTGGCTTTTCGATGAACGTTACGGAAATCCTCGGCTTCACCGCCGACTACACACGCGCGGACGTCGAACGCTGGGGACGGCACTTCATCGACTCTCTCCGCACCGACGCCGCCCTCAACTCTCGAGGCACGGAGGTTCACTGATGGAACACGCCACACTGTCACCGGCTGAACGCGAAGCGTTCCTGCGAACCGCGTGGCTCTCCCATGACGCTCGCTGGTACAGCGCCGCGGCACGCGCAACCGGAGTCGAAACCGCCAACAAATTGAACCGCGAGGCAATTCGTGAAGCCGGCGCCGTCGAAGCGCGCAGGCTCCACCGCTCGATGGACTTCCCGCCCGTCCGCACCGCGACGGAGTTCATTGAGTTCGCGGCGGCGGGAAAAGAACTCGTCGTCGGCAACATGATCGAGTTGGAGATGACCCCGGAAAGCGACCATTCCTACCGGGTTGCAGTCGCAAAGTGCTTTGCTTCGGAGCAAATTGCCTGGGCGGGACTGTCCGCCAGCTACGAGTGCGGTATCTTTGACCGCATACAGGGCTGGCATGAGGGACTCGGCATCCCCCTCACCGAGGATGTCCCAACGACGATGTGCCTGCTGGCGAACGGCAAGCCGTGCGAACGGCTGTTGACGTTCACCGCACAAAGGGAGACCGTCACCCGTCCGCCTACGCCAGCATCACAGCAAAGAGGTTGAAATGGACTATCGCGATACACCCGAAGAGGCTGTCTTCCGGAAGGAAGTCCACGACTTTATCGAACGGGAAGCCCCGAAGAACATGCCACGCGGCGAAGGTTTCGGTGGCAGTGGCGACGCCTGGAAGGCATGGGTGAAGAAGCTCTCGGAGCGCGGCTGGGTGGCCCCCGCATGGCCGAAGGAATACGGCGGCGCCGGCATGAGCGTCATGGAGCAGTTCATCTTCAACTGGGAGATGGCCGAAGCTCGCGCCCCTCGCCCGGGTGGCATCGCCACCGGCTTCGCGGGCCCCACCCTCATCGTCCACGGCACCGACGAGCAGAAGAAGAAACACCTGCCCGAAATCCTCGAAGGCGACGTGGTCTGGTGCCAGGGATACTCAGAGCCGGGCTCGGGGAGCGACCTCGCCAGTCTCCAGACCCGCGCCATCCGCGACGGCGACGACTACGTGGTCAACGGCCAGAAGATCTGGACTTCGGGCGGCCACGTGGCGAAGTGGATGATCCTCCTCGCCCGAACTGACCCCGAAGCGCCGAAGCACCGCGGCATCACCTACTTCATCGCCGACATGAAGGCGCCGGGCGTAACCGTCCGGCCGCTCATCAACCTCCCCGGAACGCACGAGTTCAACGAAGTGTTCTTCGAAGACGTGCGCATCCCGAAGGAGAACATCATCGGCGAGGAGAACAGGGGCTGGTACCTCGCACAGACCACACTCAGCTTCGAACGCTCGAACATCGGTGGCGCCGTTGGCGCCCGCCAGGGTGTCGAGGATCTCATCAAGGTCGCGAAGTCCGATGCTGCAAGCCAGCTCAAGGCAAACGGCGCGCTCCGCCATGAACTCGTCGACCGGATGGTCGAAGCGGGCGTGGCCACCCAGATGAGCCTCAAGATCATCTCGATCCAGGCCAAGGAAGGCGTCGCCCCCGGCCACGAGGCGAGCGTCGCCAAGCTCTACGGCACCGAACTGAACCAGCGCATCGCCCGCACCGCGCTCAAGGTCTTCGGCCTCTACAGCCAGCTCGATTCGAAGAGCGAAGGTGTGCAGAACGCCGCGCTCTACGGCCGCTACAAGTACCAGTACCTGCGCTCGATCGCGAACACCATCGAAGGTGGCACGAGCGAGATCCAGCGCAACATCACCGCCACTCGCGGCCTCGGCCTTCCCCGCGCGTAAGGCCGTCACAACGTGCACTTCGAAGGGCCCTCGAAAGAGGGCCTTTTCCCCTTCAGTCGAGGCCGTTACCAAGCGCGCTTCTGGACGTTCTCGCGGTATCGGAGGGTGCAAGGTGAATGACGTCGAAACCAGGTCGGAACTGCTGTCGGCTATCGAAGACCGATGGATCCAGCTTCAGCAACTCCTCTCGAATCTGAGCGCCGCTGAGATGGAGCGGCCGCTCGCCGACGGCTGGACCCCGAAACAGCACGTTGCGCACCTCACCGCGTGGGAGCGCTCACTCCTCGCTTTGCTGCGGAAGCAACAGCGAAGTCAGGCGATGGGTCTGCCCGTCTACCTGTGGGACTCCGCCGACGAAGTGAAGATCAACGCGTTTATCGCCGAAGAAGCGGCCGCCCGCTCACTCGAGACGGTGGGCGGTGAGCGTACCGCTACCCATGGCGAACTGGTTCGCTTGCTCGAATCGATGACGCCCTACGAGTTCGAACTCCCGTATTCCTCGTACCAACCCTTCGACCCCGAACCGAACGCCCGGCCCGTCATCGGCTGGGTGCGCGGCAACACCTGGGAGCACTACGAAGAGCACATCGGCTGGCTCGAGCAGGGACTCGCGGCCGTGAACAGCTAAATCGGCCACGCGCCCGGATCAGGCCGGGGCAATCGGCAGCGGCGACGCGTGCGAACTGGCAGCAACCACAGGTTCACTGCCATCGAGGTTCTTCACCAGGAAGCCGCAGTCCGCGGGATGCTGCTCCAGGTTGTAGTGGAACTTGTACACCTCGATGAGCCCCGAGTTCGCCCGGAACCTGGCGGGCGCGAGTGCGTCCCTGACCGCCGCCGAAACATCCTCGACCTCGTCGATGTTGTCCGCATAGGCGTAGAAGAAGCTCCCACCCGGAAAGAACGCCGTACGCGCAGGCGCGGGAGGCTTGTAGTCACTGCGAATGGGCACACACGCCCGGTACGGAATGCGGCCGTCCGAGTCAGGGGGCATAGCCCAGCCTATCGCCGCGATATCAATCCGACCGAGTGCTGGCCGGACCGTCACGCGCCATTCATTGAACCGGTCGAAGACGCGGCTCATCCCCTCGAATGCCGCCACCACACCGCTATCCTCGGCCGGCGTCGCATCGAGCGTCTCTTCGAAGTAGGCCAGGCGCATCTCCGGCAGCCGCGCGAGCCAGAGCCGCCGTTCGCTCACGGGATTGCTCCCAGTTCTTTCAGCGAACTAATACGATCCCAGTCGTAGCCAAGCTCTTCGAGCAAGATCGTCTCCGTATCCTGGCCGAGTTCCGGCGCCCATCGGCCGGGCTTCGCCGGAGTCCCGTAGAAGTCGGCGGGTGTGTTCACCTGGCGAACCGGGCCATCCGGTGACTCAACGGTGACGAAAGCGCCGGACTCCGCCACCAGCGGATCAGCCACCACTTCCTCGACGTTCTGGACCGGGGCCCACCAGACGTCGTTGTCGTCGAAGATCGGCCCCCACTCCGAAAGTGGCCGCTTCCGAAGGATCTCGTCGAGCACAGCCACGAGGTCCGGTGCATGGTCGCGGCGTCCTGGGATGTTCGCGAATCGCTCGTCATCGGCTAACTCCGGTGGTTGGCCCAGCGCGCGCAGGAAGTCCGGCCAGTGCCGGTCACCCTGGAGCATAAGCAGCCAAAACCATCGCCCATCGCGATCCTGGAACGGGTTGATCAGCGGATTGGGGGAGTGCTCGCGCGTCCTCGGGGGCACAAACGGGAGATTCGTTCGAAGTTGCGTGTTGGTATCCCAACCCATCATGTAGACACCGATACGCAGGAGCGAAACGGCCACGCGTTGACCACGACCGGTCTTCTCCCGGTTGTACAGCGCTGCCGAGATCGCACCGGCTGCGTTCGAACCGGTCATGTGGTCGCCCATGCCGCCGCGTTGCAGAGGAGGTTCGCCGCCCGCCGGCGTGAGGCTGGACACCACCCCTGCGCGCGACCAGAACGCGCCAACGTCGTAGGCCGCCCGGTCCGCCTCCGAAGTCGATGGGCCATACCCGGTGACGTTGCAGTAGATCAGGCGAGGGTTGGTCCGGGAGAGCTCTTCGTACGAAAGCCCCATGCGATCGAGCGCGCGCGGGCGCATGTTCGACACGAACACGTCGGCGTTGTCGATAAGGTCGCGAGCAATGTAGCGAGCATCTTCGACATCGAGGTTGAGCGCGATACTCCGTTTCCCCCGGTTGTCGAGCTCAAACGGTGGGTTCATCGGAGGATTCATCGCGACTGCGAAGGCTGCGCCCAGGCCACGAAACGGATCGCCTTCGGGGGGCTCAATCTTGATAACGTCGGCGCCCCAGTCCCCGAGAATCGCCGCGCACGATGGGCCGGCAACCCAGACCCCGAGTTCGACCACCTTAATGCCGTCGAGCGGACCTGCCATGCCGTTCCCTCCCTGGTGAAGCCTGCCAGATTCTACCGCGCACGGGCAGCATCGATGGCGACAGCGGACGGCGCTACATCCGGAAGATGCCCCAATCGGTCCCCTCGAACGGCGCATTGAGCGAGGCTGCGATGCCCAGCCCAAGTACGCGGCGCGTGTCGAGCGGGTCGATGACTCCGTCATCCCACAACCGTGCCGTGCTGAAATAGGGCGAACCCTCTTCTTCGTAGCGCTCAATGGTCGGCGCTTTGAAGCGCGCCTGCTACTCCACCGAAATCTTTTCACCGCGGTCGAGTCGCACCTGGAGGAGTACCGATGCTGCCTGCTCTCCGCCCATTACACTGATCCGGGCGTTCGGCCACATCCAGAGTTGCCGCGGCCCATAGGCGCGGCCGCACATGGCGTAGTTGCCCGCGCCGAAGCTGCCACCGATGACCACAGTGAACTTCGGCACATTGGCGCAGGCGACCGCCGTGACCATCTTGGCGCCGTCTTTGGCGATGCCCGCGTTTTCGTACTGCCTGCCCACCATGAAACCAGTTATGTTCTGCAGGAACACAAGCGGAACCTGGCGCTGTGAACAGAGCTGGACGAAGTGAGCGCCTTTGAGGGCGCTCTCGCCGAAGAGGATGCCGTTGTTCGCAACGATGCCGACCGGATACCCCATGATTCGCGCGAAGCCGCACACCAACGTCGTTCCGTAGCGCGCCTTGAACTCGTGGAAGCGGGACCCGTCGACGATCCGCGCGATGACTTCGCGCACATCGAACGTCTGGCGCAGGTCGGCCGGAATAATCCCGTACAGATCCCAGGGGTCGTGGCGCGGTTCCTCGACCTCGGTCCGTTCCCACGGCGCGGGGCGCTTCGCCGGGATGCTCTCGATGATCCCACGAACGATGCGCAACGCATCACCATCGTCTTCAGCCAGGTGGTCGGCGACGCCACTGATCCGGGTGTGGACATCTGCTCCACCGAGCTCCTCCGCGGTGGTCACCTCCCCCGTGGCGGCTTTCACGAGCGGTGGTCCACCGAGGAAGATGGTTCCGGTGCCGCGCACGATGACCGTTTCGTCGCTCATCGCCGGGACGTACGCGCCGCCGGCCGTGCACGACCCCATGACCGCTGCGACCTGGTAGATGCCCTTCCCGCTCATTCGCGCCTGGTTATAGAAGATCCGGCCAAAGTGCGTCTTGTCAGGGAACACATCGTGCTGGAGCGGCAGGAACGCACCTCCGGAGTCCACGAGGTAGATGCACGGCAAGTGGTTCTCTTCCGCAATCTCCTGCGCGCGAAGGTGCTTCTTCACCGTGATCGGGTAGTAGGTACCGCCTTTGACGGTCGCATCGTTCGCGATCACCACGCATTCACGCCCGTGCACCGTACCGATGCCGGTGACGATGCCGGCGCTCGGGACGTCATCCTCATAGACACCCTCGGCAGCGAGTGGGCTGAGCTCCAGGAAGGGTGTGAGCGGGTCGATGAGCCGCTGAATGCGCTCCCGGGCAAGCAGTTTGCCACGCTCGTGGTGACGGCGGACGTACTCGTCACCGCCTGCCTGTCCGACGCGGTCGAGGCGTGCCCGAAGGAACGCTGCCAACGCCAGGTTCGTTCGACGGTTCGCCTTGTACTGCTGGTCGCGAACATCGACGCGGGTAGGGAGTTCGGGAACATCGTGCCAGCGCATAGCCTGCGAAGCTTACCCGACAGCAGGCGAACTCCGCTCCACAGCCGCCGCATTTCTGGTACCGTCGAGGGCGATGGCTGCTTACTCCGATCTCGTCGTCGAACATTTTCAGAACCCTCGGAACTCGGGCGAGATGGAGGCGCCGGACGGCGAGGCGGTCACTTCCAACCCTGTGTGCGGAGACCGGATGCGGGTCATGATCCGCGTGCGCGACGGCGCCATCTCGGAAGTCCGCTGGCAAACTCGCGGCTGCCCGCCCGCCATCGCCACAAGCTCGGTAGCCAGCGAAATGGTGGCCGGGTGGCCACTCGAGAAGGTTGAAACGCTTACCCGCGAAGAGGTCGCGGCAGCGGTAGGTGGGCTGCCGAAGGACAAAGTGCACTGCAGCGTCCTCGCCGCCGACGCCCTGCGCGCAGCCATTAAGGATTACCGCGCGCGCCAGGCCTGAAAACCCCTGACCAGTCCCGCATCTCCCCAAATCGGTCACCGCGCGTCAACCCGGTGTTCGCCATCCACCGCCGAACTCTCATACAGGTTCCTCGTCGTCCGGGGCCGTGGGGGTTCACATGGTGGCACGCTCGATACAACGTCGCTCCGCAATTCCATTCGCGCTGGCAGTAGCCGGCGCGCTGTTCGCCGCCTTCGCGATGATGCTCGGCAACGGCAAGGAAGCCGGCGCGATCACCAACTGCAGCGTGACCCACGACTCACTCGACAGTGAGGAGCAGGCGTTCCTCGGAATGATCAACAACTACCGCGGCGCCAACGGACTCGGTGCGCTCACGATCTCCACGAACCTCAATCGTGGCGCGGCATGGATGGCCCAGGACCTGGCTGACAAGGCCTACTTCTCGCACACCGACTCGCTCGGCCGCTCGCCCTACGCGCGCGCCATCGATTGCGGCTACCCGGCCGGCGCTGGCGAGAACCTGGCAGCCGGCACCAACTGGAGCACCGCATCGAGCGCCTTCGCCGCCTGGCAGGCATCGCCGGGGCACAACGCCAACATGCTCGGTCAGTACTACCAGCAGATTGGCATCGCGCGGTACTACAACGCGAGTTCGCCCTACAAGTGGTACTGGGCCACGACGTTCGG
Organism: uncultured Anaerolineaceae bacterium; assembly: GCA_964470735.1. Lineage (GTDB taxonomy): Bacteria > Chloroflexota > Dehalococcoidia > Tepidiformales > Tepidiformaceae > Amarobacter. The sequence goes on along the minus strand of CAYYDX010000028.1, from coordinate 13,662 downwards.
TTCTTCGAACGACGGCACCGGCGGTGGCGGCGCCGGCAACCCGACCGCGACCAACACCCCGACTCGTACCCCGACTCAGCCTGCCGCGACCAGCACACCAACCCAACCGGCGGCCACGAGCACGCCGACGCAGCCAGCAGCGACGAGTACGCCAACGCAGTTCGCCCCCACGAGCACACCCACCGCCCCACTGGCAACGAGCACGCCCACGCCGTTTGGCGCCACCGCCACGCCCACCAACCCCGCGGCGACCAGTACTCCAACACAACCAGCAGCGACGAGCACGCCGACTCAACAGGCGACGAACACACCCACCCAGACGTCGACAGCGACGCCCACACCTCCCGCTACCGCAACGCCGACGCCTCCCGGCAACTCGCTCCCGCTTTCGCCCGGTGCGAACCTCGTCGCCTGGGGTGGCGGCAATGTCGACCCGAAGGCCGCCTTCGCCGGGAATACCAGCGTTGCCGTCGTCTACGAATGGGACCCGCTGCGCGGCGAGTGGAAGCGCTTCTTCCCCGGCCTGCCCGGCTTCCTCAACAATCTTGATTCGATGCGGCAGGGCAACGCCTACTGGATCATCGCGAAGGCGAAATCGTCACTCCAGATGGGGTGGTAGCGCGGGTCCAGGCGCTACGTCCCGGCGACAGTCATCGACTTCACCCGGATCGTCGGCGCAGCCGACGATCCGAACCACGTGAGGTCGTTCCCCACCATGTCGACACCCCCGAGGATCGCCTCCATCTGACCAGAGATGTTTACCTCGGTGACGGGGAACGCGAGCCGTCCGTTTTCGATCCAGAACCCTGCGGCGCCACGTGAGTAATCTCCGGTCGTCGGGTTGAACCCATTGCCCATGAGCGAGGTCACATAGAAACCGTCAGTGACACCGGCAATGCACGCCTGCGGGTCACTTTCTCCGGCGGCGAACACCAGCGTCGACGCGCCGGGCGCCGGGAGTGACTCAATTCCTCGCTGGGCGCTCCCGGACGTTCGGTTACCGGTGCGGCGGGCGGTGTAGCAATCGAACATGAACCCGGAGAAGCTACCGCCGCTGAAAAGCTCGTTCCGGCGCGTCGCGACTCCTTCACCGTCGAAGGGACGCGAACCGAGGCGCCCCGGCACTCTCGGGTCGTCTGCGATGTTGACCAGGGGTGAGCCGATCGTCTCCCCAAGCCGGTTCGCGAGAAACGTAGCACCGCGGTAAAGCGCGCTCCCGGTGGCGCATCCGGCGAGGTCCCCCATGAGCGCGACGGACATCATCGGCTCGAACACCACAGGGACCTGGCGCGTAGGCATCTTCCGGGCCCCGAGTTGGTCAACAGTGCGGCGCGCCGCGATACGCCCGACCTCTTCGGCATCGAGCAACCGGTGCAGGGCGCGCTCGGCCGTGTACCAGTACCCGTTGCGCTTCTTTCCGTCGGCGTCGTCAGCGATCGCCTCGACGACGAGTGACACGCTCGTTGACGGGTAGGCGCCCTCGAAGCCAACCGAATTCGCCAGCGCTGTCTGACCAACGCGAGTCGAAAGGCTGGCGCCATCCGAGTTGTTCACCCGCTTGTCGAAGGCGAATGCCGCGCCTTCGCAGGCCCGCGCCATGCGAACCTTCTCGTCGGTGGTGAGCGCCTCGATACGCTCGTCGTACAGTCCCAGGCCATCGGCATTCACAGCCTTCGAGAGCAGTTCCGGCTCGGGCAGCCCCGCGAACTCGTCCGGCTCCGAGATCGAGGCGAGGTCGACCGTCTCTGCCGCGAACCGTTCGAGTGAGGCGGGCGTGAGGTCCGATGTCGAACAAACAGCCGTCCGCCCGCCATTGATCACGCGCAGGCCAAGCGCCATCGAGCCGGCCTCGATCAGTTTTTCCAACTCCCCGAGGCGCACCGTGACGTTCGACTCGGAGTACATCGAGACGATGGCGTCACACTGCTCGGCGCCGGCCCGGCGCGCCAGGGCGACCACGTTGCGTGCGATTTCGAGTGGACTCGGTCCTTCCATCAGTCAGTCTCCTCCGAAAGCAGTGGCGGACATGGTTCGCGAAAAGCCGCTCAAACCTTCGTCCCGCCGACGGTGATCCCGCTCACGAGCACGGTGGGCATGCCCACGCCGACCGGCACCGACTGGCCATCCTTGCCGCAGGTCCAGCGGCCGTCGGAGAGCTGGTAGTCGTTAGCGACCGCGGTCACCTTGGAGAGCACGTCCGGGCCGTTGCCAATGAGCATCACGTTCTTCAGCGGCGAAGTGATCTTGCCGCCTTCGATGAGGTACGCCTCGGTGACGGAGAAGACGAAGTCGCCGTTGGAGATGTTCACCTGCCCGCCGGAGTAGGACACGGCATAGATGCCACGGTCAACACCCCGGATGACCTCCTCGGGTGTGCTCTGGCCGGGAAGCATGAAGGTGTTCGTCATACGCGGCATGATGTAGTCCTTGAACGTCTGGCGGCGGCCGGACCCCGAGGGGGCCACACCGAAGTGCCTCGCGCTCACCTCGTCGTGGAGGTAACCGCGCAGCGTCCCGCCCTCGATAAGCACATTGCGGGTCGTCACGTTGCCCTCGTCGTCGACGTTGATCGACCCGCGGGAGTCCGCGATTGTTCCGTCGTCGACCACCGTCACCAGGGGACTCGCAACCGGCTGCCCGACACGTCCCGAATAGTTGCTCGTGCCCTTCCGGTTGAAGTCGGCCTCCAGGCCGTGACCGACCGCTTCGTGCAGCAGGACCCCGCTGTCGCCCGCCGCCAGCACCACCGGAAGCGTCCCCGCCGGCGCTTCGACCGCGCCCTGCTGAAGGACAGCCTGCCGTGCCGCGTCGCGGGCGAGTTCTTCGGGTGTCACACGGTCGAAGTACTCGATCCCGAGGCGGCCGCCTCCCCCGGTGCGCGCGACCTGCCTGCTTTCGCCGTTCTGGGAGAGTGCAGAGACGTTGAAGCGAATGAGCGGCTGGATGTCGCCGACCACTTTGCCGTCGCTGCGTGCGACCATCACGTACTTCAGTTCGTCGCCGATGCTCGCATCGAGGCGGGCGATGCTCGGGTCGTAGCCACGCGCTGCCCGGTCGGCGCGTTCGAGCAGCGCTACCTTTCGCGCCGCCGGTTCACCGGTGAGCGGCTCCGCCGTCGAGTAGAACGAGTGGGGGGTGAGGAAGGGCGTCGCGTCGATTGGCGTGGGCCGCTCATCGTCGGTTCCGATCCGTGAGGCGGTCTCCGCAGCCCGGCGCATCGCCGCCATGTCGAGCGACTCGGTGTAGGCGTAACCGATAGCGTCGCCTTTCACGACGCGGATGCCCACCCCCTGGGCGACATTGCGCGAAGCCGACTTTACGCGCTGGTCTTCCCATTGGATCGCGCTGTTGGTGCGGTGTTCGAAGAACAACTCGGCGAAGTCGCCTCCGCGGCTGAGGGCGATCGAGAGCAGCGACGACATCGCCGCCGAGTCGATGTTGTAGCGGGTGCGAAAGAACTCGAGCGACGCAGCGCCCGGGCTGGTGGTCATGGCGTCATCCTCCGTCGGGGTTCCACCCATCGTAGCTGATCCCCGTTCGCGCTCGAAGTAAAGCGCCGATGGCGCCCCGAAACGGCCCTCTGGGTGTCCCCGGATGGCTCGTTTCCGGATCGTTGTGTACGTTCGAATCATCGGGCAGCAGCCGGCGCCCGGAGACTGTTTTTGGCCTCTCCCGCTCTGCCTGCTTCGACTGCCCGGGCGTCCTCCGGCCGAGGACTGACCGCGCCCGGCCGTCCCCTCGCATCGCTCCGCCACCGCGACTTCCGCTTCCTCCTCGGCTCGACCATGGCGCTCCAGATCGGTTCCTGGGTGCAGACCATCGGCCAGGGCTGGCTCGTCAAGCACGACCTCAACGGCTCGGCGACTGACCTGGCAACCGTCGCGCTGCTGCGTGGCGCGTTCCTCGTCCTGCTCTCGCCATTCGGCGGGTACCTTTCGGGCAAGTACGAACGCCGCCGCCAACTGATGATCTACACGATGGGGAGTGCCATCATCGCGGCTGCGCTTACCGTCCTCGTCTGGTCGGGGCATATCCAGATCTGGATGGTCTACGTCTTCGCCGCGGCTGCCGGCATCGTCGAAGCGCTTGCCGGACCGATTCGCAACCTGCTCGTGTTCGACACCGCCGGCAAGGATGACCTCACCAATGCCGTCGCGCTCAACGCCCTCGGTGGGAACGCCATGCGCGTCATCGGTCCAGCCATCGGCGGCGTCCTCATCGGCATCGTCGACACGCAGGGGACGTTCGCTGCCCAGGCCATCTTCCTCTGCCTCGCCGTGCTTCTCACTGCACGCCTACGGCCCAGCCCTCCCGAGGGCGCCGACGCCAAGGAAGGGATCTTCTCGAGCATGGCCGGTGGTCTGAAGTACGTGGTTCGCGACCGGCGAATGGCTCTCATCGTGACCATGGCGCTGCTGCCAAGCATCCTCGTCTACCCCTACGTAACCTTCTTGCCGGTGTTCGCGACCGACGTGCTGCACAAGGACCAGACCGCGTACGGCTACCTCGCGGCCGCGGTTGGCCTCGGCTCGCTCCTCGGCGGCGGCATCGTCGCGGCAACTTCGAACCGCGAGCGGCTCGGCCCGGGAATGATGTGGGCGTGCTTCTTCTACTGCGCCGCTGTCGGAGCGTTCGCACTCTCGCGGAACCTCTGGCTCGCGGTTGGCGTGCTGGCGGTGGCGGGCATCTTCCACAGCATCTATTCCGCATTCAATGCTTCGCTCATGCAGATCAAGGCGGCGCCCGAGTACCGCGGCCGCGTAGTCGCCCTCCAGACCACCACGTGGGGGCTGACCCCATTCGCGGGTCTGCTCATGGGGCGCATGATCGACGTCTGGGGCGCCCCGCACGTGGTTATCGGATGGATGGCGGTAGCCGCCATCCTCACGCTCGCGCTCGTCGCTGGCTCCCGCGAGTTGCGAAGGATTTGATGCGATGGACGAACTCCGCACAGCCCTCCAGGCAGGACTTCGCAGGCTCGAACCCGACGGCCGGCTGACCTCCGAACCGGGCGAAGCCAGTGATCTCGCTGGCGCAACGGCCCTCTATGTTGTCGACCTCGAGATGAGCGGTCCCAACGCATCCATCCACGAAGTCCTCGACGTTGCGGGCATCCGCGCGGCACTGACGCCAAAGCTCCCCGAAGAGGAATCCTGGGGCGGTCGCGTGAGACCGAAACGTATCGGCAACGCGGTGCCCGCCGCGCTGAAAGTGGTCGGCTACACCCCCAGGGCATGGAAGACCGCGCTCGAACTCGACGAGGCGTGGCAACGGTTCAGTTCGCTCGGCCGTGACGCTGTCATCACCGGCTGGGGTATCGGCCAGGATATGGCCTTCCTGGTCGAGACCTTCAAGCAGCTGCGGCAGCCGTGGCCGTTCGCCCCGATCGCACTCGATGTCCAGCCCATCGCACGGGCACTGCTGAAAGTCGGTGGCCAGGTGGACCGCTTCAACCTCGGCCACGTCGCCGACCGCCTCGGCATCGGCCGCATGGGCGAGCACGGCGCGCTCGCGGACGCCTACGCGACGTACGACGTCCTCGTCAAACTGCTCGAACTTCCCCGCGAGTAGCGGCGCAGTTCTCCGCCCTGGAAACCGGGGAGTTGGCTCCCTGTCAATCCTCTCGTCATTGTCATACGCTCGAAGAGATACGGAAGGAGGGAACGGTGCTTCATTCCAGCTATCGGTCTCGAATCGTATGGCCCATCGCAGCGATCTCGCTGGCGCTCCTCGTCGCCGCAGTACTCGTCGGGATCGGCTCAACACGCGTACTCGGGAAGGATTCTGACTTCCACGGTACATCGGCGGCGCCCGCGGCCGCGCCGGAATTGAGCGGACGCACGGTCAAGATCTCAGAGGTGGTTCAGCGCGGGAGTTCGACAACCATCACCACAACGTGGGCTGAAATCGATTCGCGGGGCATCATGACACGCTTCCGCAGCACCACCACCGATGGCGCCGGAGTCCTCCAGCAAGACCAGTCCTACGCCGACGGCGAGGAAACCGTGAACACCATCGGATGGATGGGAACCAGCCAGTCGTGCTCCGAAGTCATTGCGCTGGGCGACGTTGGCTCCGGTATTCCGCGACTCACGCGCCAGTCCCTCCTCGGACGGGGCTTTCACCTGCAGACAACCGCGGACGGTGTCCAGACCTGGATCGCCGACGGCCCGAACGTGACAGGCTACCACTCCACAACCCAGGAAGTGCGCGTCGACGCCATTACCGGCTACGACCTTGGCTCGACATTGCTGGGCACGAGGGCGGACGGCGCCAGCGACGTGATTTACTCCCGCAGGGTGGAGATTGACGATTCCGCCACACCTCCGGCCAATGCATTTTCGATGGCGCCCCTCCCGCCATGCGCCGGCCATTCGCCGGCGTGACTTCCGGTTGAAGCGAACCCGACCGATAGCGGGATACCCCATGGCCGAGGCGGTGTATCGGCGCGACCACGGCGGCGCTCGGGGCGATGGAGTCACCGAACACGTGTCGCATAGAGCCCTTGTTACCCCTGAAGTTACAGCGTACGGTGCACCCGTGGCGGCCGAAGAGTTCGGCCCGCAGGAGGACGGTACCTGTGAACGCACCCTTCGGGGAGATCCCGCCACGTCTGATGCCGGTGGCCCGGCTCGTGGGCCAGGGGAAAGAGAACGATGAGATTGCGCGAGCGCTCAATCTCGCGCCGCACACCATCGAGAACTATGTATCCGAACTCAAGGACATTCTCGAGGCGCACGGAAGGGTGGACCTCGCGTTCAAGTGCATCGGCATTGACTCGTAGCGAGGTCACGTTCGCGCGCATTCCCTCATGGCTCCTCGCCACGCTCCCTGCTACCATCGAACTCAGCGTTAAGAGGGCGTCCGGCGCCCGGCAACCTGGTTAAGCCTCCAAGGTGCCAAGACGACGCGGCCTGCCACCCATCGGGTGACGGCAACAAAAGGCGAACCCTTCCGCGGAGGGGTTCGCCCCTCACTGCGGAGGGGCCCCACGCGATGAGCGGCGCGACCCTCACCGGAGCAGCGAGGGGATATTCGCCGCGGACAACCCAACGGAAGGAACCCATGACGGAACGCAAACTCCTCACCTCCGAGTCGGTCACCGAAGGCCACCCGGACAAGATGTGCGACCAGATCTCGGACGCCGTCCTCGATACCTTGCTCGCCCAGGATCCCACCTCGCGCGTGGCCTGCGAAACCGCCACAACCAACGGCCTCGTCCTCGTGATGGGCGAAATCACGACCAAGGGCTATGCCGACATCCCGAAACTGGTCAGAGAGACCATCCTCGACATCGGCTATGACTCCTCGGACAAGGGCTTCGATGGCGCCACCTGCGGGGTCATGGCAGCCATTAGCGGCCAGTCTCCCGACATCGCCCAGGGCGTGAACGCCACGAACCCGCTCGATACCGGCGCCGGCGACCAGGGGATGATGATGGGCTTCGCCTGCACCGAGACGCCAGAGCGCATGCCGTTGACCATCGCCCTCGCCCACCGGCTCACACGCAAGCTCGCCGAAGTACGCAAGAGCGGCGAACTCCCGTGGGTGTGGCCCGACGGCAAGTCACAGGTGACCGTCGAGTACGACGACCAGTGGCGCCCGGTGCGCGTCGATACCGTCGTCATCTCCACTCAGCACTCGCCCGAAGTCGAGGATGCCGAGTTCATCCAGACCCAGGTGACCAAGCACGTGATCCGCCCGGTCGTCGGCGAAATCCTCGCCGAAGACGCGAAGATCCACGTCAACCCGACCGGACGCTTCGTCATCGGCGGCCCGCGCGGTGACGCCGGCCTGACCGGCCGGAAAATCATCGTCGACACCTACGGTGGCGTCGGCCGCCACGGTGGCGGCGCCTTCAGCGGCAAAGACCCGACCAAGGTCGACCGCTCGGGTGCGTACGCCGCGCGCTGGGTGGCCAAAAACATCGTCGATGCCGGACTCGCCACTCGCTGCGAATTCATGCTTTCGTATGCGATCGGCGTCGCCCAGCCGACGTCTATCGGCATCGAAACCTTCGGCACCGGCGTCGTCGAAGACGCTGCCATCCTGGAGGCGGTTCGGAAGCGGTTCGACCTGCGCCCTGGCGCCATTATCGCGGAACTGAACCTGCGGCAGGCGATTTACCGCCAGACCGCCGCCTACGGGCACTTCGGCCGCACCGATTTGAACCTCCCCTGGGAAGACACCTCACGCGCCGCCGACCTCCGGGCAACGGCGGGCCGGTAAGATCCCGGCGTGGATGCCATCCTGCTGGTTGGCGGCCAGGGCACGCGGCTCCGGCCGCTGACTGCCCATCGCCATAAGAGTCTCGTCCCGCTGCTCAACCGCCCGGCCATCGATTACCTGTTCGATTGGCTGGAACGGTCGGGCGTGCGGCGGGTGATCCTGGCGCTCGGCCAGCGCAACGAAGACCTCGCCGACGCCTACCCGGCTGGCCGTCGCGGTGGCCTCGAAATCCTGCCGATCATCGAACGGGAACGGCTCGAATCGGGCGGCGCCATCCGCAACGCTGTTCGGACCGCCGGGATCAGTAACCGCTTCGTCGTGGTCAACGGCGACATCTACGTCGATTTCGACCTGCATTCCGCGCTCGAAGCCCACACCGGGCGAAACGCCGTCCTGACCATGGCGCTCAAACCGATGACCGACGTCTCCGCCTACGGTGTGGCCGTCTGCGATGGCGACGGGGTCATCACTGGCTTCGTCGAAAAGCCGCCGCCGGGCACGGCCGCCGGAAACCTCGTCAACGCAGGCGTCTGGATCTTCGAACCGGGTCTTATCGACGAGATCCCGGCTGGCGCGGTGCGTGTCGAAGAGACGCTCTTCCCGTCGCTGGTTGCGCGACGGCGGACGGTGCTCGGCCACCAGTTCGAGGGTATGTGGGCCGACCTCGGAACCCCGGCGCGCTACCTCGCCGCCTCCCGGGCCCTGCTCCAGTTTCGTAACGAAATCGCTCCCGGCGCACGGCTTTCAGCAACAGCGAACGTTTCCGGCACGGCCATCGGCGCGAACTCGCAGGTGGCAATGGGCGCGACCGTCCAGGACTCGATCATCTGGGATGGCGTCACCGTTGGCGCCGGCGCCCACATCTCCGATTCCATCCTCGCCGACGGTGTGCGCATAGAGACGGGTGCTGTGCTCAAGGGTGTCGTCGCCGGGCAGGGCGCCTCGGTCGCCGCCGGTGTTACCGTTCCCGCTGGAACGGCGCTTGAACCGGGCGCCCGCTATGATGGTTCTCGATGACGGAGAACCCGGTTCACTTCGGTACTGACGGCTGGCGCGCGATTATCGCCGACACATTCACGTTCGAGAACGTGATGGCCTGCGCCCAGGCCACCGCCGACCACTTCACGGCAACCTACGGAACAGCCCGCCCGGTCGTCGTCGGCTTCGATACGCGCTTCCTCTCCGATGAATTCGCCCTCGCCGTCGCTCGTGTCATGGCCGGTAACGGATTCCACGTCCAACTCGCGGACCGCCCTGCGCCGACGCCGGCCCTGAGCTACCGCATCATCGAAGCGCAGGCATGTGGCGGCGTCATTGTGACGAGTTCCCACAACCCGGCCCACTGGAACGGAATCAAGGTGAAGCCGCACTACGGAGGAAGCGCCAGCCCCGAGATCGTCGCCGACATCGAGCGGCGAGTGCCGGCAATCCTCGAGTCGCCGTCGGCCGTTAAACTCGCGCCCGAGACGGCAGAGACCATTGAGCGCTTCGACCCGCTGCCCGGGTACCTCCGGGCACTCGGCGAGAAGGTCGACCTGCCACGCCTGCGTTCCTCCGGTCTGCGGGTGGCCGTTGACCCGATGTTCGGCACCGGGTTCGGGCTGTTCGAACGCCTCCTCGAAGGTGGAACCACGACGGTCACCGCCATCCACGATGAACGAAACCCGGCCTTCCCCGGTCTTCGCGCTCCCGAGCCGATCGACGCCAACCTTGGCGAGTTCATGACACTGATCGCAAACGGTCGCTACGACATCGGCATCGCGAACGACGGCGACGCCGATCGCCTGGGTGTTGTCGATGAGCGAGGACAGTACGTAGACCAACTGCGGACGTTCGCGCTGCTGGTCAACTACCTCCTCGGCGAACGCAAACTCCGCGGCCCGATCGTGAAGTCCGTGACGACGACGAACATGGCTGCGACCCTCGCCCGTCACTACGGCGTTGACCTGTACGAAACGCCCGTTGGTTTCAAGTACATCGGCCCACTCATGATCGAGAAGGATGCGCTCATCGGTGGCGAAGAGAGCGGTGGCTACGGCTTCCGCGGTCATCTCCCGGAGCGCGACGGCATCCTCGCCGGGCTCTACCTGCTCGACTACGCGGCCGCAACCGGCAAGCCACCGTCGGAACTGCTGCGCGACGTGTTCGCCATCACTGGCGAGCACTTCTACAAGCGACTCGACATCGAACTAACCCCGGGTTCGAACGAAACGTTCAAGCAAGCCCTGAACGCCGCCAGCCCCGCCGATATTGCCGGTCGGCCAGTGCGCTCGTCGGATCGGGTTGATGGTTGGCGGTTCTTTATCGATGAGGGCTGGCTGCTTTTCCGGCTCTCCGGCACCGAGCCGCTTCTCCGCATCTACACCGAAGTGACTTCTGAAGCGCTCGTCGGCGAGGTTCTGAACGCCGGCAAGCGGTTGGCCGGACTCCCGGCGTGAACCCCCTCGACAACCCGGAAACGTACTCGCTCGACCGGTCGGGAATGTTTCGGCACGTCGAACGCCTGGGCGATGAACTCGAGATAGCGTGGGCGGCGCACGGACAGGTCTTCGCGTCTGAGGGCCAGCCGCAATCCTTGATCGTCGCGGGCATGGGTGGCTCCGCCTCGGCCGCGGACTACTTCGCCGCGCTGGTCAGGCGAGAGGCGATCATCCCGGTTGAGGTCGTCCGCGACTACGACCTTCCCGCCCGCCTTGGGCCGGACGACCTTGTCGTTGTCGTCTCCTACTCAGGGACGACGGACGAAGCGCTGAGCTGCTACGCCCAGGCCATCGGACACGGTGCAACCACACTCGCGGTCACGGCGGGTGGCGAATTGGCGTCACTCGCGAACGCTCACGGCCGGCCACTTTGCCTCATCGACTACGACGCACCACCGAGGGCAGCGCTCGCCCATACACTTGCGCCGCTGCTCGGCCTGGCCGATGCCATCGGCGCCACGCCGTTGTCGAACGAAACTATCGCCGGCGCCGTCAGCGCGCACCGCCGCCAGGTCGTCCACAGGCTGGGTCGGCCGGTTGCGGCGGCAACCAACCCCGCCAAACGGTGCGCGACGGATATCGCGAGCGGCGCGACACCACTCATCTTCGCGGCGGAATATCTCGGGGCAGCCGGACAGCGCGGCAAGAACCAGTTCGCTGAAAACGCAAAGACGCTGGCAGTCTTCGAACAGGTCCCCGAGGGCAGCCACAACACGGTCGTGACGCTCGAGATGGAGGGTGGCCCCGCCCAGGTGGGACTCGCATTCGACTCGCCATTGCTCCACCCGGGCAATCGCAAGCGCATCGACGTGATCGGCAGCCTGTTCGCCGAACGCGGCTTCGGATTCTACTGCGTCGAACTCTCGGGCCATTCGCTCCTCGCCGATCTCTGGGAAGCGACAGCCTTCCTCGACTTCACATCCTGCTACCTCGCGATGCTGCGAGGAGTCGACCCCACGCCGACGCCAAACCTCAGCCGCGTTCGGTCGGAGACCTCCGGGGTACAGGTGAGCGGCTGACCTACAGCCTCCCCAGCCACTCGTGGCCCGGATGCGTCAACTCCAGCGCGTCGCGCAGCCACCGGCGCTGACCCGTCGAAAGCAGTGGCAGACAGTCATCGAAGTCGGCCTGGTCCTTTGGACGAACGCCCTTCGCCTTGAAGAACAGTTGGATTTCGGGCGCGAGGTAGGCCACTCCACCCTTCGTCCAGAGCGCGTCCGCAAGCGGTAGCCGGATTCGCGCGTCCCGCCGGCACACGAACTCCCCTGGCCCACCGGGGTTGAGCATCAACTGGAAACGCCACGCGTCTCCGGCGTTCCGCCGGACCCAGGCATCGTGGACATGGGCCGGGAGTGTCTCATCCAGGCTCCACGGCCGGAGCGTGCCCGGCGGATCGGCGGCGTGCACGTCCCAGGCGGCCAGGTGTCGCCGCATGGCAACGTGGTCCGCTGCAAAGAGGCTCACATCGACGTCTTCGTGTTCCCGTCGGCCTGACCCAGCGAACGCGTCGATCACGTAGCCCCCGGCTATCCACCAGGGCCGCGCGAAGTCGCGGAACACGTCGACCACGGATTCGAGCGGCAGGTGGTCCCAGGTGCCCCACGGGGTCTCTTTCGCAGCCATCGCGTCCCCTGTTTGGCCTACGTGCCCTCTTGCCAGCTCGTCAGGTAGCGCTTCTGCTCGTCGGTCAGGTAGTCGATGCTGACGCCCATGGCGTGGAGCTTGAGCCGCGCGATTTCCTGGTCGACTTCGTGAGGGATTTCGTACACGGTCTTCTCGAGCTTGGCGTGGTTCACCGCGATCCACTCCGCTCCGAGCGCCTGGTTCGCGAACGACATGTCCATCACCGCAGCCGGGTGCCCTTCGGCAGCCGCGAGGTTCACCAGGCGGCCTTCGCCAAGGAGGTACAGTTTGCGCCCGTCCTGCATCCGGTACTCGTCCACCGAGTCGCGGACACGCTTCTTTCCTTCGCTCAGTGCAGTGAGTGCCTTCAAGTTGATCTCGCTGTCGAAGTGGCCGGAATTGGCCATGATGGCGCCATCTTTCATGGCTTCCATGTGAGCGCGGTCGATGACGTTGCAGTCGCCAGTGAGCGTGACAAAGAAGTCGCCTTCCTTCGCGGCTTCGGCCATTGGCATCACACGGAAACCGTCCATCACCGCCTCGAGGGCTTTCACGGGGTCGACTTCCGTCACAATGACCTGCGCGCCCATCCCGCGGGCGCGCGAGGCGACCCCGCGGCCACACCAGCCGTATCCCGCGACGACGAACGACTTGCCCGCGAGCAGCACGTTCGTCGCCCGGACAATGCCATCGACAGTGCTCTGGCCCGTCCCGTAGCGGTTGTCGAAGAGGTGCTTCGTGTCGGCCTCGTTGATCGCGACAATCGGATAGCCGAGTGCGCCGTCGGCGGCCATCGCGCGGAGCCGGATCACCCCGGTGGTGGTCTCCTCGGTGCCGCCAACCACTCCCGCGAGCAGGTCGCGCCGGTCCTTGTGGAGCACCGCCACGACGTCAGCGCCGTCGTCCATGGTTAACTGGGGTCCGTGCTCCAGCGCCTGGTGGATGTGACGGTAATAGGTGTCGTTGTCCTCGCCACAGATGGCGAATGTTGGGATGCCGTACTCGTTAACGAGCGCCGCCGCCACATCGTCCTGCGTCGAAAGAGGGTTGCTGGCGGTTACGCGAAGGTCGGCGCCGCCGTCACGCAGCGTGATCGCGAGGTTCGCCGTCTCGGTTGTGACGTGCAGGCAGGCCGTCATTCGGATGCCCTGCAGCGGCTTCTCCCGCTGAAAGCGCTCGCGAATCAGGCGAAGGACCGGCATCTCGCGCGCGGCCCACTCGATGCGGCGGACACCTTCTGCCGCCAGTGCGTGGTTGGCGATGTCACTCGGAACAGTCATCTACAGAACCTCTCCTGAGCGCGAACAGCTCGGAGAGCCTGCGCGGGGAA
>CAYYDX010000027.1:0-36102 GCA_964470735.1 uncultured Anaerolineaceae bacterium | reverse complement strand
CGCACTCGACCGCGCCGCCAAGATGGGCGCCATCCACACCGGCAAGGCCGACCGCACCAAGCGCCGCCTCGCCGCGCTGACCGCGAAGTCCGCCTGATTTAACGTTCCGGGCTGTTCCACACGAAGACGCCGGCCAGCAAATGGCCGGCGTCGCTCTTTCCGGCGCCGCCTCTGCCGGGTTCCCCCGAATGGTTCCTTTCACCGCTCCAGCCGACAATCGGGGCATGCCGGCCCGCGTCGATGTCGTCATCCCCTGCTACAACGAAGTGAAGGTGCTCGAACAGAGCGTCCTCACCACGCTCGCGCTCTTCGAACAGAACCCCCAGTACGACTGGCGGCTCGTCATCGCCGATAACGGCTCGACCGATGGCACCTCCGAACTCGCCCGCGACCTCGACGCCCGCCACGAGCGTGTCCAGGCCCTCGTCCTCACGGTGAAGGGGCGTGGACTTGCCCTGCGCGAGGCCTGGCTCAACAGCGACGCCGACGTCGTGAGCTACATGGATGTCGACCTCAGCACCGACATCAAGCACCTGCCCGAACTCGTCGCCATGGTGGCCGAACGGGGCTGCGACGTCGCCATCGGCTCGCGCTTGGCGAAGGGCGCGAAGACCGACCGCCAGCTGAAGCGCGAGATCACCTCCCGCGGCTACGTCGCCCTCATCCGCATGACCTTCCCGCGCCTCAGGATCTCCGATGCACAGTGCGGCTTTAAGGCGCTGAACCGGAAGGCGGTCGAGGTCACCGTGCCGCACATCGAGAACCGCATGTGGTTCTTCGACACCGAACTGCTGATCCTCGCCCACCAGGCCGGCCTGAAGATCTGCGAACTGCCGGTGCGCTGGGTCGAGGACACGGACACGAAGGTGAAGATCATCAGCACCGCGACCGAGGATATTCGCGGACTGCTGCGAATGCGCTTCCGCCGCAAGCCAAAGCGCTGAGGAGTAAGCTGGAAGCGTGAGCATCGATAGCGCATCGACCACCGCCGCTGAACGCCTCCGCCAGCTGGAGGCCATGCTGGAGGCCGCCATCGCCAGTGCGAAGCAGTGGGACTTCGACCTGCCGACCGCTGGAGGTGAAGCGCGGGTTCACGCGTTCCTCGCCTTCCTCGCGGCACGATTCGAAAGCACCGAGCCGTTTGAGATCGCGATAGGTGAGGATGGTTCTATCGAGTTCACCGCGAGCGGGCGAGCTTCGTATGTCACCGTCGCGATTCCACCCGACGGCGGCCGTATCGACGCAGCGACCGTCAATGTGACCGAGAAGGTGATCACGTGGCAGGCCGAAGAGCCAGCCCTGGCCACGATTGCGAAGGAGATCGAGCGGGCTGCCTGATGACACCATCGGCAATGACACCGTACTGCTGCGGCGAGCCTCGCCACAGGCATTCGACCCTGTGGGTCGCTCGGTGCGTCGGGTAGCATTCGCTCTCCGACCATCGCGAAACGAAACGGAGCTTTCGTTCTACGACTCCGACCGCATGGACACGGATGAGGTTCTCGCGAATGCACCCGGCGCCGGTTGGGGAGTTGTGGGTGTGCGTGCCGGGTCGCTCCGGGCGTTGGGATTCAGTCTGCGCAGAGACTCGCGAGACGCGCATCCGGGTGTGGTTGCACGTGCGCATGTCCTTGCCCGACCGGCGGCGACCTTGGACGGCCAGATCCCGCCCGAGGTGAGACTGGCCGTCGCTCTCGCCGCCCACTGGGTCATCGAACCCTCGCCCTGACGTTGGCGTTGCGTACGCGAGATGCGTAGATTTCCGGCCATGCCAGAGACACCTACCCTCGAACACCTCTTTAGCCTCACTGCCACGCTGCGCGAAAAGCCCGCCGTCCTTATGAACGCCCCGCAGGGTTCGCGCGTCATCGTGCCGGTCACCGGCGGCCACTTCGAAGGCGCTCGACTGCGCGGCACAGTCGACAACTCCGGCGGCGACTGGGTCACCCTCCGCGCCGACGGCAGCGTCAAACTCGATGTTCGCGTCATCCTCCACACCGACGACGGCGCCGATATTTTCGTCCGCTACGAAGGTATCGGTGTGCGCACCGATGGCACGCTCCGTATCGTCACCGCGCCGCTCTTCGAAACCGGCGACGAGCGCTATGCCTGGCTCAACAACGTTCAGGCAGTCGCTCGCGGGATCAGCGCTGGCGACAAGGTCACCTACGAGGTCTTCGCCGTCCAGCCGTAGCCGTTCGACGCAGGACGGATCCATCCCTTTTCAGGTCAACGTTACTATTAGCCCATGTCTGATTCGACCCTGACGATCATTGGGCTGGTGGCGGTGGTGGTGCTTGTCGCCGCCAACGGGCTGTTCGTGGCGACCGAGTTCGCCTACGTGGCTGTCCGCCGGAGCCGCATCGAACAGCTCGCGAGCGGCGGACAGTCGCGCGCGCGGCTGCTCCTCACCTCGCTCCACGACCTCGACAACTATATCGCCGCCACCCAACTCGGCATCACGATGTCGTCGCTCGCCCTCGGCTGGGTGGGCGAACCGGCACTCGCCCACATCATCGAACCGCCGGTTGAAGCGCTCGTCGGCAGCTGGGCGCCAGCTATCTCGCACGCCGCCGCGGTGTTCGTGGCGTTCGCCGTCATCACCACGCTCCACATCGTCCTCGGCGAACTGGCCCCGAAGACGCTCGCGCTCCAGCGCTCCGAGCAGACCGCGCTCTGGGTGGCCGCCCCGATCGCCATCTTCAACCGCATCTTCCGGCCGTTCATCTGGGTGATGAATGCTGCCGGGCGGTACGTGGTGAAGCCGTTCGGCATCCACCCGGCGAGTGAGCACGAATCGAACCTCGGCGCCGAAGAACTCGAACTCGTCATCCAGGCGAGTGCGCGTGCGGGCCTCCTCTCCACCTCCGAACTGATGCTCGCCCGGCGCGCGCTCGAGTTCAGCGCCATCCAGGCCGACCAGATCATGGTGCCCCGCACTGAAGTCGTGGCCATCGACAGCGAGGACTCGCTCGAAGAGGTTCTCGACCTCGTCGACCGCTACCAGCACACCCGCTATCCGGTGTTCGAAGACGACCTCGACCACGTCCTCGGAGTTCTCGATGCGAAGGCGCTGCTTCGCCTCGTTCGCGGCGGAGGGACCGACTGGCGTTCACTGATTACGCCCGCCGTAGCCATCCCCGAATCCGTCAGCGTCGAAGTAGCCGTCCAGGAGATGCGCGCCCGCCAGGTCCAGATCCTCATCCTGATCGACGAACATGGCGGAACCAGCGGCATCATCACCGCCGATGAGGTGCTCTACCGCCTGCTCGGGCGATGGCTCGGTGGCCGCCAGCACACCGAGTCGGTGCGGCCACTCGCCGCCGGCAACCTGCTCGTCAGCGGACTCGCACTCATCGCCGACGTCGAAGATGCCACCGGCGCCGAACTCGCAAGTGAGGACTACGACACCGTGGGCGGCTTCGTCATGCACCGTCTTGGCCGAATCCCCCGCGTTGGTGACCGGATTGAAGCGCCCGGCTACCAGTTCCGCGTCATGGCCATGGACGGCCGCCGCGTCGACCGCGTCCTCGTCGTCAAACACCAAACCCCTGCCCACGTTTAAGACCGCCGCCCGCACCGGCCCTGCTTTCCTTACATCATGGCGTCAGTAAGGCAGTCCGAAGAAGCCGTAGCAACTGTTACCAGTAAGGGGCAGGTCACCATCCCCGTGAGCGTCCGACGCCGCCTCGCCCTCGAGGAGCATGACCGCCTCCTCTTTACGGTTTCCAGCGACGGCGAGGTCACACTGCGCCCCTTGCGGTACCCAACGCTGGAGTCGCTCGCGGGCGCCGCCGGGAAGCTCGCTGGCCCGGAGCCGGCGGACCGGGTGGCGACAGCCACCGACGAGCGGCTGCGACGGAAGTACAGCCGCGCGTGACGGTCTGCCTCGACACCGACGTGATTATCCGGTTCCTGACCGGAGATGACACGGAGAAGCAACGGCGTGCGGCCACGTTCTTCGAGCGAGTTATCACAGGCGAAGTTTCTGTCTCCATCACCCCGATGGCCATCGCCGACGCTGTTTTCGTGCTGACCAGCCGCAACCTCTACGGCGTTTCCCGCGGGGATGCGGCGGAGATGCTCATCTCACTCATCACACACCCCGGTTTCGTCGTTGAGCACCGGTCACGAATGATCGCCACGCTCACCATCTTCCGGACGCACAACCTGGATTTCGGAGACGCGTACACAGCCGCCGCCGCACTCGAGGACGGTGAGCCGCAAGTGCTCTCCTTCGACGGTGACTTCGATCGCGTCACTGGCCTGTGCCGAATCGAACCGTAACCGCCTACTCCACCGCCCCGGCCGCCAGGTACTCCACCACTTCCTCCTCGCTCAGCCCGAGGATTTCGCGCAGCACGTACTCGTTGTCCTGCCCGAACACCGGGCCGGCCTTGTGAATCTCCGCCGGCGTGTCCGAGAGGATGAACCGCGAGTTCTCGACGATGACCTTCCCCAGTTCGGCATGGTCGACCTCGATGAAGTGCCGCCGGTGCGCTAACTGCGGGTCGACCGCGATATCGTCCGCATTCGCCGACCGGAACACCGGTACGCCGTGGGTCTGCAGCGCGGTCTCCACCTCGCTCTGGGTGCGCTCCGCCGTCCACGCCGCGATCTGCGACTCCAGCAGTTCGCGGGCGGCCAGCCTGCCGGCTGCGGTTGTCAGTGCCGGGTCTGCTGCCCAGGCAGGGTCGCCGAGCGCCCTCCGCAGACCCCCCCACTGTGCGTCGGTTTCGACCGCAATCGCCACCCAGAGGTCGTCGCCCGAGCAGGGAAAGACAGCGTGCGGCGCGTGGATGGACGACGCGTTCCCGGTGCGCCGCATGATGTGCCCGTTGACCTGGTAGTCGAGCAGCGCCGGGGCGATGAACTGCTGCGAACACTCAGCCTGTGAGAAGTCGATGTACTGGCCCTCCCCGGTGCGGCGGCGATGGTCCAGCGCGGCAAGAATCACCGACGCGGTGAACTTCGGCACGATGTAGTCGGTGTAAGCGCCGAACGGCCCTGCCGGCGACCGGTCGGGCCAGCCGGCGAGTTCGCCGAAGCCCGCCAACTGCGCCCCCATCGTCCCGAACCCCGCGAGGTCGGCGACCGGCCCGTACTGCCCGCCGAGACACGAACTGAGCATGATGAGGTCCGGCTTCACCTTCTTCAGCGAAGCGTAGTCGAGTCCCCAGCCGCGCATCGCACGTGGTGTGTAGCTTTCAACCACCACGTCGGCCCACTTCACCATGCGCAGCGCGAGTTCGCGGCCCTGCGGCGTGCCCAGGTTCAGCGTCAGCCCCATCTTCCCGGCATTCAGGTTCGCGAACACACCCGAGCGCTCCGGCCCCGACTGGTTGTCGAGCATCGGCTGGAGTGTGCGAGCGGTGTCGACCGCGGTCGTGCTCTCGATCTTCACGTGGGTGGCGCCGTAGTCCGTGAGGTAACGCGTGCCTGCCGGTCCGGCCATCACCCAGGCGAAGTCGGCCACCTTCAGACCCGCGAGCGGCAACCCCGGCCTCGCCGCCGCCGGCGCGGCCGAGGGCTTCGAACGCGACGCCACCGAGCTGGCGTCTTCGCCGATGCGGGGCGCTCGGCGGCCGTACTTCAGTGGCGTCCCGCTGAGCTTTGCGAACGGCCCCGGGTAACGGAGTGTCCGCCCCTCCTCCGGGTGCTCGACGTCGCGCCAGAAGTCGCGCGCCGCCAGCTGTTCCGAAGCGAGCAGGTCGTCCGATGTGCTCACTGGCACGATGAGCAGCCGGCGCTCGAGTGCCAGCGCCATCAGTTCTGCCTTCGTGTGCGATGCGGTGAATTTGCCGATGAGTTCGATGCAGCGCGCCAGCTCCGACGCCGGTTCCTGGCCCGTGAGCAGGAGCACCGTATAGCTCATCCAGTCCTTGTCGCGCGTCGCCTCATCGACGAACCCTTCTTCGAACATCAGCTCCATCAACCGCCGCGTGAACGGCCCGATGGCGCTGCCAAAGAGGAACGTGACCGAGACGTACCCGTCTTTCGCGGGCTGCACGAACTGGAGCGTTAGCGGCCCGAGCTTCAGACCGCCCGCGAACCGCTTGATCGCATTGTCACGCCACTGGTTTGTGAGGATGAAGGACTGCGTGGCCATGATCGAAGCGGCCTGGGCCGAAACATCGACGTGCTGGCCGAGTCCGTCGCGCTCTCGCGCAGAGTGCGCCACGAGCGCGCCCGCCGCTGCCTCTGCCGCCGCGTGGAGGAACGCCTGCGGCAGCACCATCCCGACTGGCGCCCGGTCGTCATCGCCCGTGCTGTTCATCACGCCCGAAGAGGCCCAGACCGTGAGGTCGCTCGCCGCCCAGTGCGCGCGCGGCCCGGTCTGCCCGAACGGTGTGATCGAAACCATGACCAGCCGCGGGTTCAGCGCCCGCAGCGCTTCGTACCCGAGTCCGATGCGGTCGAGGTACCCTGGCTCGAACGACTCGATAAGGAAGTCCGCGCTTGCCACCAGGTCGCGCACCCGCTGCTGCCCTTCGGCCGTCTCGAGGTCGGCGACCACCGACTTCTTGCTGCGGTTGTACGACCAGAACCAGAGGCTGCGTTCGGGGTCTGGCTGACCGCCGGCGAAGGGTGGTATTTGCCGCGATGACGAACCTCCCGGTGGCTCGACGAGGATTACTTCGGCGCCGAGGTCGGCGAGAATCTGTCCGCAGAGCTGTCCGCGCTCGTCCGTTAGATCGATGACACGATAGGGGCTCAGCATGGCACGTCTCCTGTCCGTTCAGGGTGGGCGGGAGTATACGCGCCTGCGCCTGCCATGGAACCGGTCCGCGCGCTTAATGCTCCTCCCAGCGGTTGAAGAAGTCCTCGATGGTCTTGCCCGGCTCCGGTTCGAAGCGCGTTTCGAGCGCCTCCATCGTGTTGATGCGGTCGAGCCGGAAGTCGCGGAAGTCGTCGCGCAGTTCGCACCACGCGGTCAGCGTCCAGCGGTTGCCCCAGAAGAACAGGCCGAGTGGCCGAACCGTCCGGTCCGTGCGTTCGCCGTGGCCATCGCTGTAGTCCATGCGGATGACGCGGCGTTCGTCGATCGCGTGGCGAAGGTCCGGCAGCGCAGCCGCGACACCCTGGGGCACGTGGAACCCGGGTGCGAACAGCCGCGAATCGATGAGCCGAGTCTTCAAGCGGTCGGGTAGCGCCGCCTCGATGCGGGCCAGCGCGCTCTCGGCGGCCTTCGCGAGCGCATCGTCGGCCCACGACCCGACGACCCGCGTACCGAGCACAAGGGCTTCGATCTCTTCTTCTGTAAACATAAGTGGTGGCAGGTCGAACCCGCGCCGGAGCGTGTACCCCACGCCCGCCTCGCCCGCGATCGGCACGCCCGACCGCACAAGGTCGGAAATGTCGCGGTAGACGGTCCGTTCCGAGACCTCCAGCTCCTCCGCAATCGCCGCGGCGGTGAGCACGTGACGCCGCCGGAGCAGCTGGATGATCTGGAACAGCCGGTCGGCGCGGCGCACGGCTACGCCATCCCCTTGCCGGCATACTCGACGAGTTGGACGTAGTTGCCGTCGGGGTCGAGGAGGGTGCTGATGCGCCCTCCCCACGGTTCGTGGCCCTTGCGCCGGATGAACGAGACCCCCTGCGCCTCGATCCGCGCCTGTTCGGCGGCAAGGTCATCGACGACGAGGTTGATGAGGTAGCGTTGCGGTTCGCGTGCGCCTCCGCGCACGTCGCCATGGGTATCGAATGCGAGGACGGCGCCGCCCGCGCGCACGGCCTGGCCCATGAAGTCCGCCACTTCGAGCCCGAGCGTGTCCCGGTAGAACCGGAACAACCGGCCGGGCCGATCGCTGGCCACGTTCAAAAGGAACTGGTTCACGCGCATTGCCGGCGCCGTCCCCAGCATCTCAGGCTTCCTCGCGCGCGAGTTCGGGGCGGTGCTGGATCAGTTGGATGCGGTTGCCATCGGGGTCGGCGAAGGTGCTGATGACGCCGCCCCAGAACTCCACGCCCTTGCTCCGCATGAACGAGACTCCCGCCGCTTCGAGCCGCGCCTGCTCCGCGTCGATATCCGCGACGTGGAGGTCGATAATCGCCCGGGCAGGTTCTTTCGTCGCGCCCGAGACCTCGCTGTGGTCGACGACGTGGAGGCTCGCGCCGGGACCGAGCGCGAGCGCGTCGCCCATCTCCGGCTGCAGCGTGAGCTGGACGACGTCGCGGTAGAACGCGAGCAGTCGTTGCGGGTCGCGGCTGGCCAGCTGGATGGAGAGGTTGGTGAGTTCCATGGTTGTGCTTCCTGGGTGGAGTGTCGCCGAAGGTTTCCCTTCGTCGCTCACCTATCATGCGCGACACCTCCTGACACCATTTTGTCAGGAGCCGGAACGCGCTTCGCGCCACTGGTGACAGCATACTGTCAGCAGCCTGGCAGTGCCCACCGCCATCAGAGCCGCGACAGGTATGGAGCGGTAGGCTTCTGATGAACCACGGTTGCACCGCGGGAACACGAACGCCCACGCCCGTCGTAGGGGCGTATTGCAATACGCCCCTATCCACCGGACACCATCAGAGCTGCGACAGGTATGGAGCGGTGCACGCCCGGCCAAGCCACGAGCGCACGACGACACCACGAACGGCTACGCCACTTTGTAGGGGCGTATTGCAATACGCCCCTATCCACCTCGTAGTCGCGGCTCCGATTGGGCGGCCACCACTTTTACCTTTCGCCTTTTGCCTTTTGCCTCACCACCCGTGGTGCGCCCACGCCCGCAGCCGCTCCCTCGCAGTCGCGGCTCCGATTGGGCGGCCACCACTTTTGCCTTTCGCCTTTTGCCTTTTCCCTTTCCGCCTTTCGCCTTCTACCTCGGCACGCTGATCAGCGGCGAATTCGGAACCGGCAGGCCGAGCAACGCCTTACCGTCGTCGGCGATCCGGTCGGCGGCGAACGTCGTGTGCTGCCCGGCCGTGTGGATGTCGCGCAGACGCCGGTCGAGTGTGTGACGCGCGTAGAGTGACGCGCTCCCGGCGGCGCGATACATCGCATCGACCACTTCGGTGCAGTTCTCCATCGCCCCGATGAGCGACAGGTGCACGGCGACTGCCTGCTCCTGCGTGACCCGCTCGCCGCGCGCCAGCGTCGCCCAGAGGTCGCCCATCGCGTCGTAGTAGAACGCGCGCGCCTGGCGATACTTCCACTCCGCCTTCGCCACGGCAAGCTGGAGCCACTGGCTGTCCTGGATGGCCGCAATGTTCCCGAGTGAGCGTTTCGTCGCCGCGATCGCCAGCACATCGTCGATTGCCCCGCGTGCGATACCCAACGGAATGCCGCCGATCTTCATCACGAACAGCGTGGGCAACTGGTACAGCGGCTCCGGTCTTGGTGAACGGTCGCGGAGCAGCGAGAACGTGTGCTCTACCGGCACGAAGACGTTCGTCATCGCGACATCGTTGCTGGCGCTCCCGCGAAGACCGGTTGTCGTCCACGTGTCGATGACCTCCACCTGGTCGCGCGGGGCGGCGATCACGCGCACCGCCGGCGCCCCGGGCGCGGCCATCTCCGGGCCGTCCCCTGTCATCACTAGCGCTCCGAAGCAGAACACCTTCGCGTGGCTCGACCCCGAGGCGAACGTCCAGCGGCCGGTCACCGTGTACCCGCCTTCGACTGGCACAGCCGCACCGGTGGGCGCCGCCACGAAAACCGTTGCCGCCGTCAGGTCCGTGAACAGACCGGCCACCGCCTCCTCGCGGAAGCGGGTGGAGGTGTAGCCAGTGTCGCAGCCGATCATCGCGCACCATGCCGTGGAGGCGTCCGCCTCCGCGAGCAATTCGAGTCCGCGTGCGTGCGTGATGGGGTCCAGTTCGAGCCCGCCCCACGCCTTCGGCACGGCAACCGCGAAGGCGCCCGCGGCCGTTAGCAGTTCGACCAGCCGGGGCGAGATGCGCCGGTTGGCTTCGGTCTCGGGCGCGGCCGCGCGAACCTCGTCGAGGATGGCGCGGATACCGTCGAGATACCGCTCGACGGCCGCTTCGTCGTAGGTTGCCTGCATCGTCACTCCAGCTGGAAGCACCGTTCCGGCGCCGGGCACTCGCGGGCGTTACTTCCCGGCGGATGCCTTGCGGGCGCGGTAGGCGCGCATCTTCTCTTTCGTACCGCACGCATTCATATCGCACCAGATGCGCGAGCCATTCTTCGAACCGTCGTAGAAGGGAAAGCCGCACGCCTTGCACGCCTTGAAGCGTGGGAACTCGCCGTCGACGGTCGCGCGATAGCTGAGTGAGAGCAGCGTGGACAGTGCGCGCTGTACCCCGGCGCCCCCGGGCGAAACGCCGAGCGAGCCACCTTCGCCGAGCGTTACACGGAGCGGCGCCAGCGCGTTGATCCGTTCGATCACCGCGTCCGTTCGGTCGTCCAGTTCTCCCCCGCTGTTGACGGCGCAGAGGTTGCGCGTGGCCGCCCGAAAATGCCGTGCGAGAGTGACATCCTCGTCCGTGACAGCGTCCCCCGGCGTGATAAGTTCGAGCCCCAGGAGCCACGAGCGCAGCTTCTCCGGCGTGTCGATGTGGTCTTCGAAATCGCGCGTCCAGAGGAACTGGAGAAGCAGGTCGCGGTCGGCCGGATCCATGCGTGAACCATACCACAGAGCCGTACTGCTGTAACCAGCAAACGCTATTGACAGGTATCCTCGTTACCAGTTACCTTAACTGAGCGGTAACGCACGAAAACGGAGTTGAACTGATGGAACTGGAACTGCTTGCCCTCGAACGGGCTGAAGAGCGCAATCGCCAATGGGCCAGCAGCTGGCGCGGTGTCGAAGCCGCCCGCCTCGGCACGGCACGGCCCGCCAGCCTGCGCGCATGGTTCGACCAGGCGCTCATCCGCCTCAGCCGGGGCGCCGCCCAGCGTGAGGCCGATCGCCTCGAGACGAAGCGCGAGCCCGTGTTGTGACCCGCCCCCACGTCCACCAACCGGATCGCCGGTCCCGCCCAGGGGCCGGCGATTTTCGTATGCGTCGCCGCCCACTAGCGAACCCGCCCGCAACGAAGGAGCCCCCGGCCTGCGAACAGACCGGGGGCAACAGGGGGAATGAACTTGCGCCAGTAAGGGCTTAGTAGTCCTCGGGCGGGGGCGGAGCGGCCATCGGCGGCTGCGGAATCTCGGTTACGAGCGTCTCCGTCGTCAGCACGAGTGCGGCGATGCTGGCCGCGTTCTCGAGTGCCGAGCGGGTCACCTTCACCGGGTCGACGATGCCCAGTTCGAACATATCGCCCCAGGTGTCGTTCTCGGCGTCCCAGCCTTCGTTCGCGCTCTTGAGCTTCTTCACCTTGTCGACGATGACGGAGCCTTCGAGGCCGCCGTTCGCCGCAATCGTCCAGGTTGGCTCTTCGAGCGCCTGGATGAGCAGGTTGATGCCCGACTTCTCGTCGTCGTCCTTGTTCTTCGCGGCCAGGGCCTCGAGGGCCTTCTGCGTGCGAATCAGGGCGACACCGCCACCGACCACCACGCCTTCATCGACGGCCGCGCGGGTGGCGCTGAGCGCATCCTCGACGCGGGCCTTCTTCTCCTTGAGTTCGACCTCGGTGGCCGCGCCGACCTTGATGACGGCAACGCCGCCGGCCAGCTTGGCGAGGCGCTCCTGGAGCTTCTCGCGGTCGAAGTCGCTCGTCGCGTCATCGATCTGGGCCTTGATCTGCTTGATCCGGGCCTGGATCGCCTCGTCGCTGGCCATGCCTTCGATGATTGTCGTGTCGTCCTTGCTCGAAACCACGCGGCGCGCGCGGCCGAGTTCGGCCACCGTCACGTTTTCGAGCTTGAGGCCGATGTCCTCGGTGATGAGCGTGCCACCGGTGAGAATGGCGATGTCTTCGAGCATCGCCTTGCGGCGGTCGCCGAAGCCCGGCGCCTTCACGGCGAGGATATTGATCGTGCCGCGCAGCTTATTCACCACCAGGGTGGCGAGCGCCTCACCGTCGACATCGTCGCAGATGATTACCACGTCCTTGGTCATCTGAAGAATGCGCTCGAGCGCCGGCAGGATGTCCTGCACGGCCGAGATCTTCTTGTCGGTGATCAGGATGTACGGGTTCTCGATGGAGGCTTCCATCCGGTCCGTGTTCGTCACGAAGTAGGGCGAAACATAGCCGCGGTCCAGCTGGAGACCGTCCACGAACTCGGTTTCGAACTTGATCCCGCGCGACTCTTCGACCGTGATGACGCCGTCCTTGCCGACCTTCTCCATCACGTCGGCGATCAGTTCGCCGATGTACTTGTCGTTCGCGGAGATGGCGGCGACGTGGGCGATCTGGTCCTTCGTGAGCACCGGGCGCGCCTGGTTGCGAAGATCCCGCACCGCTTCGGCCATTGCCGCTTCGATGCCGCGCTTCACGGCCAGTGGGTTCGCCCCAGAGGTCACGATCTTCAGGCCACCGCGCACGAGCGCCTGGGCCAGGACCGTCGCGGTCGTCGTCCCATCGCCGGCGATGTCGTTGGTCTTCGTCGCCACCTGCTTGGCGAGCTGCGCGCCCATGTTCTCGAACGGATCTTCGAGTTCGATTTCGCGGGCGACGGTCACGCCGTCCTTGGTGATGTTCGGGGCGCCGTACTTCTTATCGATGACGACGTTGCGGCCGCGCGGCCCAAGGGTGACCTTGACCGCATCGGCGAGCGCATCGACGCCATCCTTCAGCCGGCGGCGCGCCGACTCATCGAACAACAGTTGCTTTGCAACCATCTATCTCTCTCTTTCCTGAAACACGAAGGGAGGGACGTTGGCGCGGACAGGAGAACGGGCGAATGAACCGGTACCCCTACGTGCTCCGCGCCCCCGTGGCGGCCCCTAGACTTCGAGCTTGCAGAGCACGTCCTTCTCGTTGAGGACGATGTAGTCGACGTTGTCGATCTTGACGTCGGTGCCGGTGTACTTGGCGTAGAGGATGCGGTCGCCGACGGCGAGGTCGAGCACGACGCGCTTGCCATTGTCATCGAGGCGGCCCGGGCCGACAGCGACGACTTCGCCCTGCTGCGGCTTCTCCTTGGCGGTATCCGGGATAACGAGACCGCTTGAAGTCACCTCATCCTGCTTGAGCGGGATGATGACGATGCGGTCGGACAGGGGGACGAGCTTGGTCTTGCTCGCGGACTTGGCTGCGGCCTTTGCTGCCATATGGGAAATTCCTCCTGGGAAGTGGGTGCGGAAAAGTCAGCGAAGGCGATGTTAGCACTCTATCGGTGAGAGTGCTAGAGGCAGGCACTCACCGAGCCGCCCCTCGCCGCCTACCGGCTCCCGCGCAGCCGCTCGGAACGCCCGCCCGCTACCCCTCGTACTTCACGAGCACCAGGCAGCTGTTCTGGCCGCCGAACCCGAAGCTGTTCTTCAGCGCCACCCGCACCGGTGTACGCCGCGCTTCGTTTGGCACGTAATCGAGGTCGCAACTCGGGTCGGGCGTGTGCAGGTTGATCGTGGGGTGGATCGTGTCCGTCTCGATCGTCTTCACGGTCGCCACCGTTTCCATGCCGCCGCTCGCGCCCAGGCCGTGGCCGATGAGCGACTTCGTTGCGCTGATAGCCACACGGTAGGCGTGCTCGCCCAGCGCCGACTTCACCGCCGCCGTCTCCGCCGTGTCGCCGAGCGGCGTGCTCGTGGCGTGTGCGTTCACGTAGTCCACTTCCCCCGGGGCAATCCCCGCGTCCTGCATCGCCAGTTTCATCGCGCGCGCCGCGCCTTCGCCGTCTTCCGGCGGCGCCGCGACATGAAACGCGTCGTTCGTGCAGCCGAAGCCCGCGAGTTCGGCGTAAATGCGGGCGCCTCGAGCGAGCGCGTGGGCTTCGCTTTCGAGGAGGAGCGCGCCAGCGCCCTCGCACGGCACGAATCCGTCTCGCGTCAGGTCGAACGGCCGGCTCGCGCCCGACGGTGGGTCGTTCTGCGCCGTCAGCGCGCGCATCACCGAGAACCCCGAGAGGCCGAGTTCGCTGATGCCCGCTTCGCACCCGCCAGTGAGGACGATATCGGCGCGGCCCGAGCGGATGAGCATGCTCGCCTCGCCGATCGCCTGGGTGCCGGCGGCGCAGGCCGTCACGATCGTGCCGTTGTACCCGCGCAGGTTGTATTGCAGCGCCACCTGCGCGCCGGCCATATTGCCGAGGCTGCGTGCAAGGTAGAGCGGGTCGAGCTTCATGCCGCCGCGCTCGAACAGGATCTTCGCGCCCTCCTGGATGTCCGGGTACCCGCCGCCGCCGTTGCCGATGAGGACGCCCACGCG
Organism: uncultured Anaerolineaceae bacterium; assembly: GCA_964470735.1. Lineage (GTDB taxonomy): Bacteria > Chloroflexota > Dehalococcoidia > Tepidiformales > Tepidiformaceae > Amarobacter. Next base: position 21,891 of record CAYYDX010000027.1, on the reverse strand, counting down.
GTCGCGGTCTTCGCTGTCGAAGTCGATCCCGGCATCGGCGAACGCCTGCCCCGCGGCGGCCACCATGAACTGCGAGAAACGCGCCATCCGCCGCGCCGCTTTGTGTTCGATGAACGCCTTCGGCTCCCACTCCTTCACTTCACCGGCAACCTTGCAGGCGAACTGGGACGTGTCGGCGAGAGTCATCGGGGCGATGCCGGAGCGGCCGTTCACGAGGTTGTCCCAGAATGTCTCGACACTCTGGCCGGCGGGGGTGATGGCGCCGAGCCCGGTGACGACGACACGGGTGCGCGAGCGAAGCGTTTCGTTCATGGCGATTACCTTACAGTCCGCGAGCCCACAGCGGAACGAGTTTGGCGCGTCCGCGTCTCGCCCAGGATGGCACCGACACTCGCCTATTCGAAACGTTCGGTCCCCTGTTCCTTCGCCGCCCCGTCCGAAGCCGCCACCAGCCCGCACAGAACGGCCACGCAGAACGGCACGACCACAAGCAGGGAGATACCCACCGCCCCGATGCGCGCGAACGCCCAGAGAACAAGCGCGGTGGTCACCGCCAGCGCCAGTGCGCTCGCTTTCGCCCATGGAACGACGAAGAACCCGGCCGACAGCGCGATCGCGAGAAGGCTGAAGAGGACAAGCAAGCCACCGTTCCCGGCAAGCGACCCCGAAGTGCTCGAAATCGCCGCGAGTACGCCACCAAAGAGCAGCAGAAGCACGCCGATCACGAACGTGATCGCGCCCGCCACGAGGCCGATCAGGCCGGCCGCGAACCGAAGTCCGGCGCTCCGCATCATGCGCCGGGGTCCGCCGGGGCCGCGTTCTTAGTGCGCAACGTCGATGACGAGGCGTGGCGGATTGTTGAGGGTGGTCACCTGGAACGGCTTCTGGCCCGAGAGCGCGATCGCGTAGTCCACGTGCGCTTCAAAGTCGCAGATGCCGAACGCCCGGATGATGCTGGTCAGGTTCGCCTGGAGATCGCGTTGGACGGTCGGCTGGCCTGATTGGTTGTGCCCATCGGCCGGTTGCATCTTCACCACCAGCATCGCCGCCGGGGGCGAACCGCCACCGATAAACGCCGCCATGTCCTGGCCGCTTCCGCAGGCAACCGCCTGGGTCTCGTACTGGACCGAATAGCCGGGTACCTGGTTGCCGCTGAACTCGAAGACGAGGCGATCGAAGCCCGGATGAGCGGCCGCCCGGATATCCTCGACGAGGATCCCGCCGGCATTGCTCGCGGGTGTGGCCTGCACGGGCGCGGTGCTCCCCGTGAACGGCCCGCTCGTCGCGCTGGCCTCGGGCGCTGCCGTCCCCGCGGTTGTCGGCGAGGCCGTCGCCGGGGTCACATTCGACGTTGTTGGAGAGGCGCCCGCGGTCGGCGTTGTGTCATCGTCGTCGCCAGTGCAGGCGCCAAGGAGCAGGGCGGGTAAGAGTGCGGCCAGGGCCGCAAATGTCCGTACTGTCATTCCAACAGCATGCCTCATCCGGGTTTAGAGCGGGGAAGGACGTTCGATTTCGAAGCCGGTCAATGCACTGTCGGGACTGTCGCAGGGGCCATCGCCACACCCTCCCGGGCGCACTTTCGCGCCACCACCACCGAGGCTGCGATCGCGACCGCGAGGATCGTCCCGATGACTCCGAGGCTGAGCAGCGCCGGGACCTTGTAGAAGTCGATCACGAGCATCTTCGCGCCGACGAAGACGAGGATGGCAGCGAGCGCGGGCTTCAGATACGCCAGGCCCGAGAGATACCCGGCAAGCACAAAGTAGAGCGATCGCAGGCCGAGTATCGCGAAGATGTTCGAGGTGAACACGATGAACGGGTCATCCGTGATCGCGTAGATCGCCGGGATCGAGTCGACCGCGAACACGAGGTCGGTGCTCTCGATGAGGAGGAGCACCAGGAACAGCGGCGTTGCATAGAGCAGGCCGTTCCGGCGTACGAAGAACCGCTGCCCTTCGTACCCTTCGGACGTCCGGAAGAACCGTTTTCCGAGCCTGATCACCCGGTTCTGCTGGAGGTCCGGCGTGTGCTCCTGCTCGCGCAGGAACTTGATGCCGGTGTAGATAAGGAATGCACCGAAGATGTAAATGACAAAGTGCAGCGTGCCGAGGAAGAACCCCGCGGCGGCGATGAGGACAGCGCGCATGATTAGCGCGCCGGCGATGCCCCAGAACAGCACCCGGTGCTGGTAGCCCGCGGGAACCGCAAACGCCGAAAAGATCAGCAGGATGATGAAGACGTTATCAATGCTCAGCGTCTTCTCGACGAGGTAACCCGTCGTCCACTCGAGCCCCGCTTCGGGTCCGCGGAAGAAGTAGACACCAACATTGAAGACGATAGCGAGGCCAATCCACGCCGCACTCCATGCGAGCGCTTCGCGGCGGCGCACTTCATGGGCGTGGCGGTGGAAGACACCAAGGTCGAGCGCCAGCATCCCCGCGACGAACACGAGGAAGAGCGCCCAGGGAAGGAGCGTAGCAAGCAAGAAGAGTGACTCCGAAAGAAACAGCGGGCGGCGCGCGGCTCACGGTAGACTGTGCCACCGCGGACGCCAGGGGTGGTGCGGGGGTAGAGCGGGGTTAGTCCCAGCCGAAATCGGTGTCGCGCCGTTGCCGCTTGCGGCCATCCGGCCGGGAATCGTCATCATCCTCGCTGAACGAAGCCATCCAGCGACGGAAGAATCCGCCAACACCGCGGCGGCGCGGTTCGTCCGCATCCTGCGCGCCATCACGGCGCCGGCCGGTACCGGGTTCATCGGGTTCGAAAAGCTCGAGAAGATCCATGTGGCGAAACCTCCTATTGCGGTCCTGGCATCGAGCGCGCCTGGCCGCATCCACGGGTGGATGAGCCAGGGTCTCACCAGGCGAGAGGCTCGCCCGCATGGCCGGCGCCAGTTGGCGCGTACTGACGACCATGCGACTGCGCCGGGAGTGTGGCGCGCTGGTTACTCCCCCCAGACCTTTCGATAATAGACGTAACGCGATTCGTGCTACAAGTGGCCCGGTAAGCCGGCGGGAAAGCCCGTGCCTGCCCGTGACCGCAGCGAACCTCCCGGCCCTACGCCATCGCGATCGCTTCGAGTTCGACCATGATCGTGGGGTCGAACAATCGTGTGACCCCGACCAGCGTCGCCGCCGGCTTGCAACCGTCCGATGCGTACACCGGGATGAGCTGCGCTGCCAGCCGCATGAACTCGTCCACATCGGTCACGAAGAAGTTCAGCCGGACGATGTTTTCGGGGCCCATGTCGGCCTCCTTCAGCGCGTCCTTCAGGTTCGACCACGCGAGCTTGAACTGGTTCACCATATCGCCCGGGTGCATCGATGTGCCGTCCGGGCCGTTCGCTGTCTGCCCCGAAAGGTAGAGCGTGCGCGTGGACCCGGTGACTTCGAGCCCGTGATGGATATTGAACCCGGCGAGCCAGGGTGTGGGATTGATAGGCCTGATTTGCATGAATGGACTCCGGCAGGTGATGCCGGTCGAGGTTTCGGCCGGGATCTGATCGTATCCCCCGGCAAGCCCTGCCACCTCGCAACCGCGCGCTTCGGTAAAGTGGGAGTACATGCTCGAAACCAACAGCAGCGGAGTGCGCATTCGCTACCGGATGGTCGGCGGTGGCCCGCCGGTCGTACTCGTCCACGGCTACACCGCGAGCGGCAAATCCAACTGGCTCGCCTCGGGCTGGGCCGACGCGCTCGCGGGCCGACACACCCTGCTCATCCCCGACCTCCGTGGCCACGGGCGAAGTGAGAAACCGTATGGCCCCGGCGCCTACTCCGTCGCCGCCATGTCGAGTGACGTGCTCGCCGTCATGGACGCCGAGGGGGTGCCGTCCGCGCCCGTGGTCGGCTATTCCATGGGTGGCATGATCACCATGGACCTGCTCGTGCACCACGCGGAACGCGTCAGTGCGGCGGTCATCGGCGGCATGGGCAGCTACTTCCCGGCGAAGCGCGGCCGCTTCAGCTTCGAACGCCAGAGTCCCGCAAGCGAAGCGCCGCGCCGTCCACTTGGCGCCCGGCTGCGGTTCCTCGCCGCCTACGCGCTTGCCTTCGACCCCATCGCGATCGAATCCGTCTATCGCGGCGTCTTCAAAGGTGGCCAGCCCGTAGACCGCGAACTCCTGCCCGGCATACGCCAGCCGGTGCTTGTCGCCGCCGGCACGCGAGACGTCTTCTACGAACCCGCTCGCGAACTCGCGGGGCTGATTCCCGGCGCCGAATTCGTCGCCCTCCCGGAAGAGGGTCACATCAGCGCCGTCCGCAGCCCCACCTTCAAAGCCGAAGTCGCCGCCTTTCTCCAGCGCGTAACAGCTCGGGGCTAGCGACCGCTAAGCCGCGGGTCGAGCCAGTCGCGCAGAGCGTCGCCGAGCAGGTTGAATCCGATCACGAGCATCGCGATGGCGCCCCCCGCGAAGACCGACTGCCAGGGATGAAGGTCGATGGCGGCCCGGCCCTCCTGGACCATCTTGCCCCACGAGACCACGTTGCGAGGGCCGACGCCGAGGAAGGAGATCGTTGCTTCGAAGAGGATGTATGCACCGATGCCGATGGAGAAGATGATGAGCAAGATGGCGGCGATATTTGGAAGGACGTGACGCCACATGATGCGGGTGTCGGAGACGCCAACCGAACGTGCCGCGAGGATGTAGTCGTTCGCCGAGATCCCGAGGACGCCAGCGCGCACAAGCCGCGTAGTAATGGGGATGCCCACGATTCCCATCGCAATCACCGTGTTCCGGACAGATGGCTCGGAGACCTGCACGAGCAGGAGCAGCAGCACGATGGCAGGGAATGCCTGGAGCGCATCGACGAATCGCTGCAGCAGCAGGTCGATCCAGCCCCGGTAGAATCCACTGATCACGCCGAGGATGACACCCGCGGCGACGGCCAGGATCGACGCGCCAAACCCAACGATGAGCGAGAGGCGCGAACCGTAGATCACCCGTGCGAAGATGTCACGCCCCGCGCCGTCGGTGCCGAACCAGTGTTCACTCCCGGGAGAAGCAAACCGGTCGACGAGCATCGGCGAGCCCATGTTGGGGTTCTTGGCCAGGTCAGCTATCGAAGGGTTTGTCTTGTAGGCCGGGTTCGGGTGGTCGAACACTCGGTCCGGGCTGTAGCGCGCGATTCCCGGCGCAGCGACAGCCATTGCGAAGAAGAAGATTGCAATGACCAGGCCTGCCGCACCGAGGCGCTTCGTAACCAGGAACCGTCCGAATGACCGAAGGAACGCGCGGAACCCGCTTGGGCGGCGCACCCAGGCGTCATCGATGGGGGCAATGATGCTTGCTTCTGAGGCGCTCATGCGTAGCGCACCCGCGGATCAAGCACCGCGTACAGAATGTCGACGGCGAGGTTTGTGAAGACAATGACGAAGGTGGTCACGAGCACCAGTCCCTGGGTAAGCGGGTAGTCGCGGAGAAAAATCGACTGGAAAAGCAGCCTTCCGACTCCGGGGATGTTGAACATCTGCTCCAGCACAATCTGAGAGCCGACAATCGTCGCGACAGTCAGCCCCATGACGGTCAGCACCGGGAGCATGGCGTTCCTGAGGGCATGCCGCATTACCACCGGCCGGTCACGCAGGCCCTTCGCGCGGGCCGTCCGCACGTAGTCCTCACGCAGCACTTCGAGCATCTGGGAGCGCAAGAGCCGCATCGTGTTCGCCGTCGAAGCAAATCCGCCGGCGAACATAGGGATCAGGTACCACTTGAGCGCGCCGCCGGGATCCTCCCAGATGTGCGGCTGGCCGATGACGTCGATATTGAACAGCTTGAGCTTCAGAACCACGATGACCGCAATCGAAGCAGTCCAGAAAACGGGTGAGGCGAGCGCGCCGATAGCAACGCTTCGAAGGACGTAGTCAGGCCATTGGTCTTGCTTGACCGCGCTCAGAATGCCCACCGGGATAGCGACAGCGAAGCCGATGAGGACGATCAGCACGCCCAGTTCGATCGAGTACGGAAGTGCGTCGCCAATTTCCGCCCAGACGGAACGCTTCGTCCTGAATGACTCACCGAGATCGAGTCGGGCAGCGTTCCCCATGAACTCCCCATATTGCTGGAGAACCGGCTTGTCGAGGCCGAGTTCCTTCTCGGCGATCTGGATTGTCTCCGGGTCGATCGAGCCGAGATTCGCGCCGGCGAACTGTTGAACGGCGTAGTTGCCCGGCAGCACGCGCAATGCGAGGAAGACCATCGTCGCGACAATCCAGAGAACAAAGATGTTCAGCAGCACCCGCCGCAAGACGTACTCGTACACAGCACACCCTCCAAGGTCGCGGCTTTGGAGGTGGGAGGACCGGTCCGGCCCTCCCACCGGGGGAATGTGCGGTTAGAGACCCTTGTATGTCGGCGTCGCGCGCCCGCTCGCCGACGGATCGGCCGTGTCTATCCAGGTCTCGAGCGGCGCCAGGCTGGACGCGAGGAAGTTCCAGCCCTCGTCATCGCTTGGTCCGGTGTCATGCAGGTACTTCCAGCGAAGCGTTGGCGAGATGTAGTTATACATAATAATGCGCCCGTACTGGCCGTTTTCGAGGACCAGGTTCTGCACCTCGGTGACCAGCTTGAGAGCCTCTTTCTCGTCGAGCAGAGTCAGTGCTTTCTGGAGCTTTGCGTCGATCTTCTCTGGCTCGTTGATTCCCCAGAAGTTGCCGGGCGACGTGGAGCTCAACGCGGCCACAAGATCAGCCCGGGCATCGGGAATCTCTACGTTCGGGATCCAGCCGAAGAATGGATCAAACTTCTTCGACTGCCAGGCGGGAATGATCTGTGAGTAGTTCGCGGTCTTTCCCTTGAACTGGGTAGTGCCGAACGCCTTGTTGAACATGGCGGTGAGGATCTCCGGCGTCGAACCCCAGCCGGCCCTGGACGCCCACGTGTCTGGCACTACCCAGGTGATATCGCCAACGGTCGAACCACTGGCGGCATCCCACAGTGCCTTCGCCTCCTTCAGATCCTCGTCCTTCTTCAGGCGGTAGCCCGGCGTCGTCTCGAGCGTCTTCTGGTCGATTGCCCACTTCTCCTGGAGCCACGAAACAGGCCCGCTCACCTTCCCCAGGCCCGAGTGCAGCTGCTGGATGATCTGGCGACGATCCGCAGCCAGGTTGATCGCCTTGATCAGCCGGTCGTCAGTCCATGGCGCCTGGGTTCGTGGCAGGTAGATCGCCACCGTGTTCGCCGTCCCCGAATAGCGCAGCGCCGTAGAGTTCTTGTTCGCGTTGTAGATGGCAACGGTCGTGTCGGGGCTCGGGTCGCTGAACGAGTCGATTTGCTTCTGCTCGAAGGCGATGCGATACGCAGTCGGGTCTTCGAAAGTCTGCACCCAACGCATCGCTTCGAAGTACGGCTTGTCCTTCAGGAAGTACCCGGGGTTCTTGACCGCGGAAATGGTCTTCCCCGGAACCCACTCGGTGAGGATGTACGGCCCGGTGCCGATGACCTTGTCCGCCGAAATCTCAGTCGCCTTGGGTTCGACGGCTTCGATCAATTCCTTCTGGACGATCTGATTGAACTCGTTGGCGAGCCCCTGGATGAAGGTCGCATCGGGCGCCTTCAACTTCAGCGTGATGGTATTGGCCGCCACCTGGATAGAGTCGACCTTGCTCCAGTACGACTTGCGCCCGAAAGCCCCCTTTGTCCCATCGGCAAGAAGCCCCGCCTTCTGGCGGTTGATGTTGTACAGGACGTCGTCGGTCGTAAGCGCTCTCCCGCTCGCGGCCGCCGGGTTTGCCGCTCCCGGTCCTTTGTCGTGCCATTTCACCCCCTGCCGGAGGTGAAGGACGACCGTTGTTGGGTCCGGTGACTCCCACTTCTCCGCGAGGTCACCGGTAAGGTCGCCCGTGTTCGGATTCGTGAATCGAAGGATCTTCGACTGGACGCCGCCAAGAACCTGGAGAACCGGGCTGGCGACAGTGCGGTGCGGGTCGATCGTTTCGTAGACGTTCGCCGACTGCGAGATCCAGACACCACCAGGCTTGGCCGCTGCTGGCTTCGCAGTGGCACTGGCGGGAGCGGTGGTCCCGCTACTGCTTGAGGTTGGGCTTGAATTGTTTCCGCCGCCGTCGTCATCGTCGCCGCAGCCGACCAGCGCCGCCGCACCCACGCCAGCGATACCGATGCCGGCGCCCTTCAGCGCCGTCCGCCGGCGATATCGGCGAGTCCAATAGTTGTCGTGGCTCATAATGTTCTCGGCCCCCTTTACTCCGAGTCGCGATTCTAGGCGGGTGAAATCCACGGTTGCAACCAATTCGAACCATAGGCTGTGTAAATCGTTCTCGGGCCACGATGACCTGTATCCCATGGCAAACTGGTCACCTTTTGAATACGCGATGGGCACGAGTTTCGGATGCACCGCACCCTTCATTGAGATTGAGATGGAGGACTCCGATTGAGGGTTGAGCTCGCGAGCCGGCCCGTAGACATCCCCCCGCCGGGATTCGAGAATCCCTCAATCACCCGGAGGTGAGCCATGGAGTTTCGAGACAACCCGGCTGAGGCGGCGTTCCGCGACACCGTCAGTTCGTTCCTGGAGCAGGAATACCCCTCCGAATACGCCGCACGCCCGACCGAGTGGGGCCTGTTCAACGGCGCCGGCCGCGCACAGCCGGGCTTCCGCGAGTTCATGCGGGACTGGACGGCGAAGCTCAACGAACGCGGTTGGGGCGCCCCCGCCTGGCCGAAGGAACACGGCGGCGGCGGCCTCAGCGTGAAGGAACAGTTCATTCTCAGCGAGGAGTTCGCCTGGCGGCGCGCGCCGCGCCCCGGCGGCATCGGCCACGGGTGGGCCGGCCCGACCATCATGGTCTACGGCAGCGAGGAGCAGAAAGCCGCCTACCTCCCGAAGATCATCTCGGGCGAGCACATCTGGTGCCAGCTCTTCAGCGAACCCGGCGCCGGCTCCGACCTCGCCTCGCTGCAGACGCGTGCCATCCGCGACGGCGACGACTACGTGGTCAACGGTCAGAAAATCTGGACCTCCGGGGCACAGCACGCCCAGATGGGCATCCTCATCGCGCGGACGAACCCGGATGCGCCGAAGCACCGCGGGATCAGCTACTTCCTCGTCGACATGAAGACGCCGGGCATCACGGTTCGCCCGCTGATCAACATGCTCAACAGCCACGAGTTCAACGAGGTCTACTTCGAAGACGCGCGCATCCCGGCGGCGAACCTGCTCGGCGAAGAGAACCGCGGCTGGTACCTGGCCACCACCACGCTCGACTTCGAACGCAGCGGCATCGCCACGAGCGTGGCACACCAGTTGATCGTGAAAGACCTGGTGAAGTTCGCGACCGATTCCGAACTCGGTAGCCACACCGTCGCCACGCGCCCGGCCATCAGGAACGAACTCGCCGATCGCGCCATCGAAGCGCAGGTCGAGGCGCTCATCTGCTACCGCATCATCTCGATGCAGGAGCGCGGCGAAATCCCCAACAAGGAAAGCTCGATCGCGAAGCTCTACTCGAGCGAACTCGACGTACGCCTGGCCGGGACCGCGATGCATCTCGGCGGGCTGCACAGCCAGGTCACCGACCGCGACGACGACTACGCGGCCGGCGGCAAGTTCGCCCGGTTCTACATGCACAGCACGACGAGCCCCATTGGCGGTGGCACCAGCGAAATCCAGCGCAACATCATCGCCATGCGCGGTCTCGGCCTGCCGCGCGGGTAGCCTCCACGAACCGCATGGCGCTCGATTACCCGTAAACCCGGCAATATGGGTTTACGGGAATATGGTATGCTCTGTCCATGAAGACCACCGTCGAAATCGCCGACGAACTCCTGAAGGCGGCCAAGAAGACCGCCATCGATGAGGGGATCAGCTTCCGGGAGTTGCTGGAAGACGCACTGAGCGCGCGACTGGGCGGAACGATGACGCCGTACGCGGGTTTTGAGAGTCGCGGCGACCTCTATCAGAGCGGGATGGAGTTTCTCGACCAGTTCGAAGCCGCCCTCGAAGAAGGCGCACGGCGCCGGGCCGCCCGGGAGCGAGCCTCCTGACAGTCGCTGCCGTCGACTCGAACGTACTCGCTGCACTGGCGGCGCCCGCTGCACCCGGCGCAATGCGAATCCGGCGCGTCATCACGCAGGCGGCTGCCTCAGGTGACACGTTCGTGACGCCGGTCTTCTGCATCGGCGAGTTCTGGCGAGTCGTCACCGAGCCTCGTGGCTATGGGCTCGATCCTGCCGAGGCGCTTGCATTCTTGCGTGGCTGGCTCGCTCGTGCGCCCGTGGCGAACCCTGACCGGCGCTTCGAGCGATTGTTCCTCCGCCAAATGGAGCTCAGGCGACCTGTAGGCGCGGAAGTGTTCGACCTCGCCATCGGATCCGTCGCGCTGAGTCGTGGCGCGACGGAGATATGGACCATCGACGCGAAGTTTCCCCAACTCGATGGCCTCGTGGTCTACAACCCGCTCGCCCGCGACGCCATCCCCCGCGCCTGAGCGCCAACCACCCGCTGGCCGAGCAGGCCCTGGAGCCACGCGATGTCGGCCTGGAGATGGGCGATACGGCGCGAACGCCCCAATGCGTGAGCTCCCGCCCCGTCGCGGAGTTCGCGTTCTTCGCCGGTGAGCGCTCGCGCGGCGAGCGCCATGCGCGGCTTCAGGACGGCGGCCAGGTTCTCCGTCCCATCCGCGCCGGCCGCGGCAACCGCGAGCGCGAACACCGGGCTTTCGAGCGGCGCCGTCGACAGCGCTTCGCGGGTCTCGGTTCGCAGCCGCTCCCGGCCCGCCCGGGTGAGCGAAAGTGCGCGGCGGTAGTGCCCGGTTTCGCCACGGATATCATCAGCGGCGAGCCAGCCCTGCGCCACCAGCGCCTCGACCCGCCGGTAGAGCGTGCTCCGCGTGACTGGCAGGCCCGCCGCGGACAGGTGTTCGAGCAGTGCGTACGGGTGCGTGGGGTTCGCTGCCACGGCGGCGAGGATTGGGAAGTCGTCGGTCATGGCTCGAGCATCGCGGCGGGCGGGCGCGCCTGCTATCGGGGTCTTTCCCGATTGGGAGCATCCGAACGTCTCATTCGGGAACATGCCGTGGGAGTCTTCCCAAATAGGAAACCTCCCACTTGACCACCTCGTCGGGTGGCCGGCGGGGATCAGCCACGGGACAGTCTGGTTGCAGCCGCTCACTGCGACCCCAATGCCTTCGGCGCCAGTGCTACGTTGGCTTTGTGTCCGAAAGTGTGACCGTCGTTTGCGCCTGGTGCAGCGTGCTCGTCTCCGGTGGCGATGGGCCGGTTTCCCATGGCATCTGCGTCGATTGCGCGATGAACTTCCTCAAGACGCTCCCCCGGGAATATCTCCGCAGCATCGCCGAACCCGACGGAACGGTGACCCTCTTCTCCGGCCACAGCCTGACGATCCCTTCGGACGACCAGGGTCCCTGTTGCCGCTGACTGCCAGGGTTCCCGGCCAGCTGCTGCCGTTCGAACCTCCCGCGTCCCACGCCCGCACTGTGCCCGTTCCCGGCGAAGTCCTCGGGGCGATCCCTGATCTTTGAAAGGATTCGTGAAGGATTTCGCAAAGATTCGCCTCCACACGGCCGGATGATGGTAGGGTCAGGCTTGTCCCACCTGCGTTGAGGCCTGAACGGAGCCGTTAATCGAGGTGTGCCCAACAAGCAGAAGGTGCAGAGGTTCGAACCGCCAGCGATGCGCTCTAATCTCGCCCTCTACTACAGCGCCCGTTTCACCGGGCAGGTCGCCCACAACACGTTCCTCGCCGCCGTCCTCGTCATCGCCGGAACCTCGAGCCATTCGGCCATGGGCCTGAGCTCGGTCATCATCGCGATGGCCGTGTCGTCGCTTCTCTTCGGACTGCCTGGCGGGGCAATCGCCGACCGCCTCGGACCGGGCCGCGGATTCGCCGTCGGCGCGGGCCTGCGCGGATCGGTTATCGCGCTCGCGCTCCTCACCGGCCCTTCCGCGGGCATGATCGCCTGGATCGCCTTCGTCTATGCCGCCGTCAGCCAGGTCCACGGCACCTCGGAGATGGCGCTCGTGAAGGCCCTCTGCCACCAGTCGCCCGGGCGCGTGCACTCCCTCCTGGTCGCCATGCAGTACTGCGGCCAGGGCGCCGGCTTCTTCCTCGTCACGCCCGCCCTTTACTACATCGGCGGCGTCGAAGCGGCTGTCGCCGGCGCCCTGGGCATCGTTCTTGTCCACCTCGCGCTGGCCAACCTCCTTGCCCTCCGGCTCCGCGGTGGACTTCCCACGGTCACCGCTCCGCGACGCCAGCACTTCGACGGCATCCGCCAGACGGTATCGGTCTTCGCCCACTCTGTGCAGGCACGCGACGCACTCGCCGTGAACTCGGTCAAGTCGCTCGTCACCCACGTCATCCTCGTCGCGTTCCCGCTCTACGTCAGCCAGGACCTTTCGCTTGGCACTGGCGGCGCGGCCCTCGTGCTCGTCCCGGGAGTCGCCGGGGCAGTGGCCGGGCTCGCCTGGTCGGCCACGGGTCTCACGCTCGATGGCACAGCGCGGGCGATGCGCCTCTCCGTCGCCGGGATGGCGGTCGGCATCTTCGCCCTCGCCTCGCTCGACTACGGCGTGAGCGCCGCCTTCGTCTACAGCCAGGTGCCCCCGCTCGTGCACTTCGAGGCCGCGCTCAACACCACCGCCGTGGTGGCGATGCCGGTTGCGTTCCTCATCGGTGCAACCCTCAGCGTCGCGCTGGTGAGCTCCCGGGCGGCGCTTACCGCGGCGGCCCCAGCGAACCTCCAGTCGCGCGTCTTCGCGGTCCACGCGACAACGAGCGACGCCGTCGTCGTGCTGCCGTTGCTGTTCGCCGGCGTGATCGCCGAGACGCTCGGGGCGCGGAGCACACTCGCCATGCTCGGCGGCCTCTGCGGAGTCACCTGGCTGATGGTCTGGCACCCTCGCTTCCAGGTCGGCGTCTTCGCGCGCCGAACCGAAGCCGCCGCGGCGCCGGTCAAAGCCTGAGCGCGAGCCTTACCCTCACCTTCCGCCACCGCGCTGCCGAACGTACAGTCATGAGCATGAAGACGATGCGCTCGCCCGCGGCCCCGGTTTCCTGGTTGAACCCCCGCTGGAGCTGGAAAGTCTGGGCGATGGTGTTCGCCCTTCTGATTCCCACGCTTGGGTTCGCGCTCTGGGTGCTCGCTCAGGCCACGCCGCAGACGAAAATGGACCCCGCACTCTTCGCCATCGCCCAGCGCAACGCTGGTAGCGAAATCACGGCCATCACCGGCTCGGCGCACACCGTCTACCACTCGAACAGCCCGTTGCCCGATGCAAAAGCGCCACAGGCCGAAGGCAAGCTCACGCTCGTCTGGTTCACGAACTCCTCCTGCACCCAATGCGAAAGCGAACTCTTCGTCCACCGCGTGATGGCGGAATACCGCCAGAGCGTCGTCTTCGTCGAAAAAGCAACCGACCGCGACACTGCCGACGACCGTCTCGGTGTGAAGCAGGTTCCCGAGTTCGTCTGGCTCGACCCTCAGGGCGAAGAGATGGGCCGCTTCGGCGCGGTCGCCAGCGAGGCCGCCTTCCGCGACGAACTCGCGAAGGTTACCGCCCGCGACCAGGACCTCCCGAAAGACTGACGGCTTTCCCATATCCCCCGCCTCGCACACCTGCGAGACTGGCCGGATGACCGAACAATCACGTCGTGAACTGAGAGCCGAATACAAGGAGCAGCGGGCGCAGGCCGGCGTCCACCGCATCGTGAACACCCGCACCGGCAAGGCGTTCCTCGCTTCGACGCCGAACCTGCGAAGCGCCGAGAACCGGCTCGAATTCGCGCGCTCTACCCGCTCGCCGGCCGCGATAGATATGCGCCTGAAGCAGGCCATCGCGGCCGACGACATCGACGCGCTGACGTTCGAGGTGCTCGAAACGCTAAGCGCCGACCCCACGGCAACCACCCGCCAGGTGACCGACGACCTCGCCACCCTCGAAGCCCTCTGGCGCGAAAAGCTCGGCCCGGAAGCGCTCTATTAGCCGGCGCCGCTGTGGCTAACCCTGATCTGCCAGCGCCCGCAGCGCTTGGCCGGTGACCCGGTAGGTGGTCCATTCGTCCATCGGGACGGCGCCAAGCGCCTTGTAGAACTGGATCGAAGGCTCGTTCCAATCGAGCACGGCCCACTCCAGGCGGGCACACCCGCGTTCGACCGCGAGCCGGGCCAACTCCGCGAGGAGCGCCTTGCCGTAACCGTGACCGCGCACTTCCGGGCGCACGAACAGGTCTTCGAGGTAGATGCCCGGGCGGCCCTCCCACGTGCTGAAGTTGTGGAAGAACAGCGCGAAACCCGCGCTCGCGCCATCCGGCGTCTCCGCCAGGATGACCTCCGCGTACGGCCGCGGGCCGAACAGGTGCGCGCGTAGCGTCTCGCGGTCGAGGCGCACAGCGTCCGGCTCGCGCTCGTAGTCGGCGAGTGCGTGGATCAACTCGATGATGATGTCGAGGTCGCCTTCCGTAGCCGGGCGCAGCATCAGTCGTCGACCAGTTCGACGCGGGAGACGGTGGCGCCTTCCTTCGCGATCCGCGTGACCAGCGAGCGCCCGGGGTACCCGCGCGATTCCGCCGCTTCGAGCATCGCTGCCGACACGGCACGGGCAGTGTCTTCGGGGCAGATCGCGGCGATGCTGCTGCCCGCGCCACTTAGCCAGGCCGCGTGTGCCCCCGAAGCTTTCGCCGCCGCGAAGATATCGAACATGGGCGGGAAGATCGTGGCGCGCTGGCGCTGGTGGATGCGGTCGTCGGTCGCCTCGTCCAGCAGTTCCATCCGGCCGCTCGCCATCGCGGCGACGAACAGCGCGGCCCGCCCGGTGTTGTGGACCGCGTCGGCTTTCGAGTACTGCTCCGGGAGTGCTTTGCGCGCTTCCTTTGTCGGCATCGAGTGGTCCGGGATAAGGATCGCCATCGCCGCATCGGCCGGGAAGCTGGATGCGGCGCGCAGGTAGTGCCCGTCGGCGCCCTGCACGCACACCTGGAGTCCGCCGAACAACGCCGGGCAGGCGTTATCGCCGTGCCCTTCGAGTTCCGAGGCGATGTCGAGGCACTGCCCTTCCGGCATGATCCGCCGCTCGAATTCGTTCACCGCCACGACACCGGCCACGCGCGCAACAGCGCTCGCGCCGAGGCCGCGCCCAAGTGGAATCGAGACGTGGTAGCGAGCGCGCAGCCCGCTCGGGGCCGGCTTGCCGAGCCGCAGGTACGTCTGGCGCACGGCGGTCAGCACCATCTTCTCGCCCACGTCTTCGGTTGGCGGCTGCTCGGCCTCGCCGAAGGTGACGGTGATCGAGGCGAACATGTCGAGGGCGAGCCCGAGACAGTCGAACCCGGCGCCGAGATTGGCGCTGGTGGCTGGGACACGGACGGTAACGGCGGTTGCTTGCATCGAACTGGCTCCGGTTTGAGCGAAGCGCCCATGGTAGCAGCGGCGAAGCTAGGAACCACGGACAACCCGGCTCAGTCTCGAAGGGCGCTTACCGGACGGTAAGCAAGGGACTATCGGTTGGATGAAAGTAGTGCGATAGTTTCGCCCAGTCTAACCGGGAGTATGTCGGTGCTGAAGAAATGGATCGTGACGATGGCTGCCCTCGCAGCCCTCACCGTAGGCGCGCTCGCTCTCGCCGCCTGCGGAGACGATGACGACGACGACAAGGGCGGCAGCGGCGGCGACCTCACCTCGGCCGCACAGGATTGCAAGGACCTCGGCGTTACCGCGCCGGCACGTATCAAGTCCGCGGGCAAGTTCATCGTCGCCTCTGATCTGAGCTACGCCCCGATGGAGTTCGTGAAAGAGGGAACGAACGACGCCATCGGCGCCGATGTCGATATCGCGAACTGCCTTGCCCAGGCGTGGGGCGTCAAAGCCGATATCCAGAACACCCCGTTCGATGCCATTATCCCGGCGCTCACCAGCAAGAAGGCCGACGTCATCATGTCCTCGATGACCGCCAACGATGAGCGCAAAAAGCAGGTCGACTTCGTCGAGTACTTCACCGCCGGCTCGGGCATCCTCGTGAAGAAGGGCAACCCGGAGAAGGTGAAGACGATCGCGGACCTCTGCGGCAAGAAGGTCGCCATCCAGGTTGGCACTGTCCAGATCGATGAAGCCGAAGAACAGAACGGCAAGTGCGGCGACAAGAAAATCGAGGTGCAGACCTTCGAACAGAACACCGACACCATCCAGGCCGTCGGCACCGGCCGCGCCGATGCAGCACTGATGGACTTCCCGGTCGCTATCTACGGCGCAAGCAAGGTCAAGGGAACCGAAGTCGTGGGTGAGCAGTACGACACCGGCAACTACGGCATCGCCGTCCGCAAGGACGATGGCGAAGTGAAAACCGCCATCGAGGCCACCCTCAAGGCCATGAAGGAGAAGGGCAAGTACGACGCGATCCTCAAGTACTGGGGGCTTGAGGCGGGCGCGCTCAAGTAATCAGCGAGGGAGGGACGGGCGGCCCTCCCTTCCTCATCTATGACTCCGCTCTTCCTCGCCAGCGTCGATTGGGGCTACATCGGGGACCACCTGTTTTCCAGGCTGGTCCTCGAAGGCGTCTGGATGACCCTCCGGCTCTCGGCGCTGGGGATGGTCATCGGGATCGCCCTCGGTACGTTGTTCGCGCTCATGCGGCTCTCCCGCCTCCCGGTCATCCGCTGGATTGCCTACTTCTACATCTGGTTCTTCCGTGGCACCCCGCTCATCGTCCAGATCGTGTTCTGGTTCTTCGCGCTGCCACAGGCCTGGCCCGATTGGGCCCCCTGGAACGGCCAGATGTCGCCGTTCGTCACCGGTGTGGTCGCCCTCGCCATCAACGAAGGCGCCTACATGACCGAAATCATGCGCGCCGGCATCCAGAGCGTTGACTCCGGCCAGACCGAAGCCGCGCGCAGCCTCGGCATGACCTATAGCGTCTCCATGCGGCGCATCATCCTCCCCCAGGCCATGCGCGTCGTCATTCCGCCGAGTGGCAACGAGTTCATCGCCATGCTCAAGAACTCCTCGCTCGTCTCGGTCATTTCCGTGAGCGAAGTCTTCCTCGTCGCGAAGCTCCAGTACTCCTCCACCCTGCTCTATTTCGAATGGCTCATCATCGCCTCCATCTGGTACCTCGCACTGACCACCGTCGGCAGCGTCTTCCAGGCATGGCTCGAAGCGCGCTACAGCACGAACTACGGCCAGGCCGGTCAGCAGCGGCAGGGCCTTGCGCGCTTCCTGTCGTTCAGCGGGGGCAAGGATTGATGGCGCTGCTCGAAGTCCAGGACGTCCACAAGCGTTTCGGCCATAACGAGGTGCTCAAGGGCATCTCGCTCTCCGTCGAGCAGGGCGAAGTGCTCGCCATCCTCGGGCCGTCGGGCAGCGGCAAGTCCACCCTTCTGCGCTGCATCAACCAGCTCGAGCGGGTGGACGCCGGCGACATCCTCTTCGATGGCGAGTCCGTCTGCTACCGGCCGGGCACGCGCAAGCACCTCGCCGAAAGCGAACTGGCGCGAGTCCGTTCACGCATCGGCATGGTCTTCCAGCGCTTCAACCTCTTCCCCCACCTCACCGCCCTCGGCAACGTGATGGAGGCCCCGGTGCAGGTACTCAAGCGCCCGAAGGACCAGGCCCGCGAGACCGCCGTCGCCACCCTCACCCGCGTGGGCCTCGGCACGCGCCTGGATGCCTACCCCGCGCAGCTTTCGGGCGGACAGCAGCAGCGCGTCGCCATCGCCCGGGCGCTCGCTATGAACCCGCGCCTCATGCTCTTCGACGAAGCCACCAGTGCCCTCGACCCCGAACTCGTCGGCGAAGTGCTCGCTGTCATGCGCGACCTCGCCGCCGAAGGCATGACGATGCTCGCCGTCACCCACGAGATGGGCTTCGCCCGCGAGGCTGCGCAGCGCATCGTCTTCATGGACGAAGGCGTCATCCAGGAGGAAGGCGAACCCGGGCAGTTCTTCGCGAACCCGGCCACCGAGCGCGCCCGCAACTTCCTCCGCCGCGTCCGCCAGCAGTAAGCGCTATCGATCAGGGAGTTCCCTGACAGCGTTTTCACGCCGGTACGTCGAACATAGCGGTACGATGTCGCGCTTCACCACGCGGGGGCGCCTGGGTTTCCTCGCCCTCTGCCTGCTGGCCATCGCCCAGATCGGGGTGTACTTCGCCGTCTACGGTGATGGAACCAGCGATCTCGCTATCGTCATCTACAAGCCGGCCATGCTGCTGGCCTGCGCCTTCATCGCCCTGCAACTGCGTAAGACCACGGGTCGCGAACGCCAGGGTTGGGCGCTCCTCCTCCTGGTCACCGTCGCGTTCGGCGTCCTCGATGTCGTCTGGGCGTTCGCCGAGCGCGACCCCGACTTCCCCTATCCGAACTGGACCGACCCGTTCTACCTGTCCGCGCACGCGGTGAACGTCGTGGCCGTCGGCCTCCTCACCTCTCCGCTCTGGCGAGGCCGCGACCGGCGCTGGATGTTCGATGCGGGGGCGCTGCTGGCGGTCGCCGCCGGCTTGCTCTGGCACTTCGTCCGCCCGCTCACGAGCGATGGCTCGCATTTTGCCTCGGCGGTCGGGCTCGCCTACCTGATGGTCGACCTGCTGATGGCAGGAACCATCCTGAACGCGCTCTACGCCAGCCGCCTATCCCTCCGCAACGCCCTGATCCTCGCGGCGGCGTTGCTCCAGGCAGCAGGTGACGCGCTCTTCTACTACTACGTGGATGTGTACGACACGGCCTGGCTGCTGGGAACCTGGCTCATCGCGATGGCCGCGGTGACCGACCCCGCCATCCAACTTCGTGGGCCAAGGTTGCGGCTCGTACGCGCCGGGCTTGCACCGTTCGCCGTCGTCGCTGTCGTCGCCGTGGCAACGCTGCTCGAAATGCGCCACGGCGAAGTCGAGGACCTCCTGCTCTCGGGCGTGGTCGCTCTCGGACTCGTCATCGCCCGGCAGATCGTCTCGCTCCGCCTTGCGCTGGCCGAACAGCGCCGCGAAACCGCCTTCCGCGAGACCATGCTCGACGCCCAGAGCGACCTCGGCTTCGGCATCTCCATCCTCGAAGGCGAACGCGTTATCTACGCGAACCGCGCCGCTGAGCGCCTCACCGGCCGGTCCATCGAGCAACTCACCGCGCTCGACTCCATCACCGAACTGTTCGCGGGCGACCAGATGCCCGCGTGGTACCAGTGGCTCCAGAGTCCCGAAGCGCCGGTCGAAGCGCCGTTTACCCGGCCCGACGGCTCGGTCCTCGAACTGGAGATCGTCGCCCGGCCGATGGCCGGCGGCGCGAGGCCTCGCACGCTCCTCATCGCGCGAGATGTCACCGGCCGCCGCGAAGAGCTGCGCGCAGTCGTCCGCGCCCAGAAGTTCGAAGGCCTCGGCGCCCTTGCCGGCGGCGTCGCCCACGACTTCAACAACCTGCTCTCGACGATCCTCGGCAACGCCGGCCTGCTCGAGATGGGCGAACTCGACGACGAAGCGCGGGTCTCGGTCGAGGCGATCGAAGCCGCCGCCCGGCGCGGCGCCGAACTGACCCGCTCGCTGCTCGATTACGCCCGCACCCCGGCCGACCGCTCGGCCGTCGAAGACCTGCGCGAGTGCGTCGCGGAAACCGCTTCGCTCGCGAAAGCGGCCCTTCCCGTGAACGTCCGCCTGCGCGTGGAGAGTGGTGTCCAGCCCGTGTTTGTCCGCGTGAACCGCGGCCTCATCATCCAGGCCTTGCTGAACCTCGTGCTCAATGCGCGCGACGCCGTCGGCGAAACCGGCGAGATTCGGCTCGGCCTGCGCACCGCCGCGGACAACGCCGAGGTCACCATCAGCGATTCGGGCGCGGGGATGGACGCCGGCACCGTGAAGCGGATGTTCGAACCGTTCTTCACCACCAAGATGCCCGGCGCCGGCACCGGCCTCGGCCTCGTCATCACCCAGCGCACCATCCGCGAGCACGGTGGCCACATCGCCGTCGATTCCGCCCCCGGCGAGGGCACCTGCATCACCATCTCGCTGCCGCTCGCGTCCACTGCTGCCTCCACCGCCGAGGCCGCCGCCGGCTGACCGGCTTCGCGCGCTTCATTCCTCCACCTCCCGGGCGCATACTGGCGCGATGGCTGCCAGCCCGGCATCGCTCGCTCCCCGCGGCCCACGCCCGCTTCGCCAATCGGGCGAACTGCTCGCCGCGCTCACCAGCCGCGAACTGCGCCTGCGCTACCAGGGCAGCCTCTTCGGCTGGGCGTGGTCGCTCGTCCGACCGCTCGCCCTCGGCCTCATCCTCACCTTCGCGCTCGGCAAGGTGCTTGGCACCGGCATCACCGCCGAGTTCCTCCTGGCCGGCCTCTTCCCCTGGTTCTGGTTCCAGAGTTCGGTGCAGGCCGCGGCCGCCACCTTCGTCGGCAACGGCGGCCTGCTCAAGAAGGTGCGCTTCCCGCGCGAAGTGCTGCCGCTCAGCGTGGTTCTCGGCAACACCCTCCAGTTCCTGCTCGCGCTGCCCGTGCTCGCCGGCTTCCTCCTCTGGGATGGCTACGAACCCACCCGCCAGTGGCTCGCGCTGCCCGCCATCTTCCTCCTCCAGCTCGCGCTCATCACTGGCCTCGCCTTCTTCGTCGCCAGCGTCACCGTCTTCTTTCGCGACCTCGAACACATCGTCGAAGTGCTCCTCAACCTCGTCTTCTACGCCACACCCATTATCTATTCGGCCGATAACGTGCCTTCGAACTACCGCTGGGTCGTGCAACTCAACCCGCTCGCCCCACTGGCCGATGGCTGGCGTCGAATCCTCCTCGAGAACCGCTGGCCCAGCGCCGACCTCTGGCTTTCCGCCGGGCTCACCGTCCTCGTCGGCGCGCTCGGCTGGTTCACCTTCCGGCGGCTGGAAGACGCCTTCGCCGATGTCATCTGAGCGTCCCGTCGTCCTCGATGTGCGCGGGGTTTCGAAGAAGTACCGCATGGTCGCGCCCGGCTCCGAGCTGAAGACGCTCCTCCTCCACCCGCGCCCCGCCCTTCGCGCCCGCCGCCAGCGTTCGAACCTCTGGGCCGTCGGCGACGTTTCGTTCCAGGTGCGCCGCGGCGAGTTCTTCTCGATCATCGGGGCCAACGGCAGCGGCAAGAGCACCCTCCTTCGCCTGCTCGCCGGGCTCAGCCGCCCTACCCACGGCGAAATCACCGCCAGCGGAACCATCAGCACCCTCCTCGAACTCGGCAGCGGCTTCCACCCCCAGGTCTCCGGCCGCGAAAACGCCATCATGAACGGCCTCCTCGTCGGCATGACGCGCTCCGGAATCGAAGCCCTCCTCCCCCGCATCATCGAATTCGCCGGCCTCCAGGAGTTCATCGACCAGCCGATGCGCACCTACTCCTCCGGCATGTACGTCCGCCTCGGGTTCGCCATCGCCGCCTTCCTCGAACCCGAACTCCTCCTCGTCGATGAAGTCCTCGCCGTCGGCGACCTCCGCTTCCAGGAGAAATGCTACGACCACATCGCCGGCCTCCAGCGGCAGGGCGTCACCATCGTCATGGTCTCGCACGACCTCGCCGCCGTGGAGCGCTTTTCTGACCGCGCTGCCCTCATGGAGCGCGGCCGCATGGTCGCCATCGGCGACCCGCGCAAGGTCGTCGGCCTCCACGTCGAACGGCTCGCCTCGAGTTCGCCCGAGATTCGCGCCGCCCTCGAAGAGCACATCGCCGCCGACCAGGAAGGCATGGACCGCCTGCTCGCCGAAGACCCCGAGGCCCGCGCCGCCTTCGCCGCCGCCCTCGAACTCAACCCCGACTTCCGCAAGAAGATGGACGAACGCACCCCCCCAACCGACGACTGAGCCAGTCCGAGCCGCGACAGGTATGGAGCGGTGCGCTGGTGGAGGAGTCGAAAGGCAAAAGGCGAAAGGCGAAAGGTGAAAGTGCCCCCGGCAAACCCCGCCCGCTCGCGCCGAAACCCAGTCAGAG
>CAYYDX010000026.1:0-38627 GCA_964470735.1 uncultured Anaerolineaceae bacterium | reverse complement strand
CGGCGCAGGCGTTCATCAACCAGGTGGACGGGGCGATCACGACGCTGAACACGCGACGTTCGGACCTTGGCGCTGCGCAGAACCGGCTGGAGCACACAGTGAACAGCCTGGGCGTGTCGGTGGAGAACCTGACGGCGAGCGAGAGCCGCATCCGCGATGCCGATGTCGCCGAACTGAGCAGCCAGATGGTGAGCAACCAGATCCTGCAGCAGGCCGGCACCGCGGTCCTCTCGCAGGCCAACCAGGCCTCTCAGAGCGTACTCTCCCTCCTCCGCGGCTAATAGCCCGACAACGAAACAACGGGGCCCGGCGGCAACGCCGGGCCCTTTGCTGTGTTCGTTTGGGGAGCCGCTTCTGCCCCGTGAGACGATGCTGATGATTTGCCAGACCCTGGCCGGGCGTTCCGGGCCACCCGTCGTGAACCCTTCCGCGCCAAAACGCCACTCAAGATCCGCTTAGCGCCGCCCGAAGATCAGGTGAGTCCCCGAAAGGAAACGGCAATGGCCGACCTTAGACTGGCTGCAATCGACCCGATCCGGACCACGGCCGGCGCCGTCTGGGCCGATGGGCGCAACGGCGCGGGGACCAATCCCCGGTCGCCGCGAAAGCAGTCAGCCAAAGAGCGGCTCGTCCGGGCGCTTGCCCCCGGCCGGCCGGTGGAGACATGCGAAGTGGACTACGTCGTCGACGCCAACGGGATGATGGTCGCCATCCTCGTCCGCGACGTTTCGAATGGGGAGGTTGTCGCCCGCATCGAAGCCCAGGACCTCTGGCAACTCGGCGCCGCCGAGGTCACCGGGGGCATGCTCCTGGAAAGAAAGGGATGACCCATGGCTGACCCCGTCCGTATTGGCGGCTTTTACGCGAACTTCGATACCGAGGCCGTCATCTCCCAGCTCACCGCGATCCGCATGAACAAGGTGACGCTGCTCGAGAACAAGGCCATCCGCGAAGGCCAGAAGAAGTCGGCGCTGGCTGCCATCCAGACCTCCATCGGCAGTTTGCTTTCGAAGCTGAACACGCTTTCGGGCGCGGCCTCGGTCAGCGGCAAGAGCGCCGTCAGCGGAAACACGGCTGTCACGGTTGCCACCACACCGTCTTCGCTCCTGGGGCAGTTCACGATCGATGTCACCCGGCTGGCTACTTCGTCGAAGCTGTCGGGCACGTCGTTTGCCGCCGCCATCGACTCCACAAAGCCGATGAATGAGTCGAACTTCGGAACCGTGCCGAGTAATGGCACGTTCACCATTGCTACGGCCA
Organism: uncultured Anaerolineaceae bacterium; assembly: GCA_964470735.1. Taxonomy (GTDB): domain Bacteria; phylum Chloroflexota; class Dehalococcoidia; order Tepidiformales; family Tepidiformaceae; genus Amarobacter. Next base: position 37,367 of record CAYYDX010000026.1, on the reverse strand, counting down.
CCGGCGGCAGCAAGACGTTCGGCGTCGGTGGCGGCGCTGTCCAATCGAGCGCGCTCCTCAACGCCAACAACCTCCAGCTGGCGGTCTCGAGCGGCACGTTCACTATCGCCACGGCGACCGGCGGCTCGTCGACATTGACTATCGACGCGACAACCCAGTCGCTCGACGACGTGGTCTCCGCCATCAACGGCAGCGGCGTCGGCGTCACCGCCTCCATCACCAACGATGAGTATGGTCATGCCAACCAGGTCACTCTCACCTCGACCCAGGGTGCAATCACCCTTGGCGCAGGTGGAGATACCTCGAACTTTCTCTCGGCCACGAATCTGCTCTCGTCCGACGGTACTACCACCCGCACCAGCAGCGCAGCCATGACGAAGATGATGTCGCTGAACGAGGTCATCGCCGACATTAACGCGAGCTCTATCGGTGTGACCGCGAGTCTGACGAACGATGGGCAGGGCCGTGCGAACATCCTCACGGTCACCTCGACCCAGGGAAATATTTCGTTTGGCAACGGCGCTGACACATCGAACTTTCTCTCGGCCACCGCACTCCTGACGTCGGCCACCGGGACGACCCGCTCGAGCGCGACCCAACTCTCCCGCGCCGGTCAAACAAGCAAGCTCCAGGACACGGCATTTCTCGGCGGCACAGTTGCTGGGGGAGACCACAACCTGGTGGTCAACGGGATCAACGTCGCTTACAACGCGGCAACCGACTCGCTCATCGACGTCGTCAACCGGATTAACGGCAGCGAAGCCGGCGTTGTCGCCCGCTACGACTCAGTGACCGACTCGATCAAGTTCCAGAACTCGAAGACTGGCGCGCTCACTCTTGCCGTCGCGGATGATGGCGCGGGTGGCGACCTCGCGTCGAAGCTGGGCCTTATCGGGGCAACCTTCACCGCGGGCGAAACCGCCGCCTACTCGATCGATGGCGGTCCGTCGCAGGAGTCTGCCTCGAACACCGTCGCGTACAACGGTGTGAGCCTCTCCTTCAGCGCGCTCACGAACGGCGCCACGACCATTTCGGTCACGCAGGATGCGACGGGAGCGCTGGGAGCCGTCAAGGGCTTCGTGACCGAGTTCAACAACGTCCTCGCGGTGATCGACAAGGCCACCAAAGCCGACGGTTCGAAGACGAACAATATGTCCGGGCCTCTCAGCGGCGACGCCAGCCTCCGCACCTTGCGCTCGGACCTTCGTTCCATCGTTGGCAGCGCCGGACTCAACATCAATGGCACGTACACCACGCTCTCCCAGATCGGTCTCAGCTTCGGCGCGGTCGGCTCCGCAATCGGCAGCACAAACACACTTCAGCTCGATGAGGCGAAGTTCCAGGATGCCCTGAAGAAGGATCCCGCCGGTACGCAGGCGCTCCTCAGTTCCCTCACGCTCGCTGCGGGCATCGACGCCGGCGGCACGAGTTCGGTCACCAGCCTGACCGGCACGTTCACCGGTTCGCAGGCGGGTCGCTACTCCATCACCGACGACGGTCTTGGTACGCTCACGTCCGTCTTCACGCCCGCGAACGGTGGTCCGGCGGTGACTACCACGGCTACCGTCACGGCGAACGGCGGCACCACGCTGCTCATCCCGGGCATGACCGTGAACGTGGGCGCCCTGCAGGCGGGCACGACGACGGTGACCGTCGCGCCATCCTCCCAGAGCGTCGTCCAGCGGCTGCGCCAGTTCACCGAGATCCAGTCCGGGGCCGGAGGCGTCCTCCAGAAGCGCCAGGACGCCATCACCGCCGTGACGACCGACATCGCCGACCGCATCGACAAGGTCCAGGAACGCATCACCAACGAGATGGAAGTGCTGCGCAAGAAGTTCGCCGCGATGGAGCAGGCCCAGGCCCGCGCCCAGAGCATCATCGCCACGCTCCAGCAGCAGGCGGCGAAGTCATCGAACAACGATTGACGCAGGGATTCCCCCGATGTCGATCAACTCGCCCTCTGCCGAAAGCTAAGGCGAACCGCCCCGCGAGTGAAGGAGACTGAACCGCCGAATGAGCAGCAATCCGTACGCCACGTATCGCAGTGTCGAAGCCACCACCGCCGACCCGATTACGCTTACCACGATGCTCTTCGACGGCGGCTCGAAGGCGCTCAAGAAGGCCGTCATCCACTTCGAAAGCGGCAATCGCAACGGCTTCAATGACGAGACAAACCGTGCCTATCTCATCATTGGCGAACTCCTCAGCACGCTCGACATGAGCCAGGGTGAGCTTTCCAGCAATCTTGCTGGAATTTATGGCTACTGCCTCCGCCTCATCGTCGAATCTTCGGTCGGCGACATGGACAAGCTCCGCGAAGTCGACCGCCACCTGACCACCATCGCCGGAGCGTGGAAAACAGCGACTGCCGACCTGAAGCTGGCCCGGGCGCCCCAGCGCCTCGGGGCTGAAGCCGCCGCGTGAGCCAGTTCGCCGCTCTCGCCGAGCACGCGCTCGACCTCGCCCGGCAACGCCACCAGGCTATCTCCGCGAGCGACTTCGAACGCTACGAAGCACTCTCAGGACCTCTTGAGCAGGCCTGCTCCAAACTTGCCGCCATGCCGGACGAAGTTGGCGCCCCGGGTGTCTTCCATGAACTGGCGGCGCTCGAAGTCGCGTCCGCGCGCCTGCTCGATGCCGAAGCCGCCGGCGTCTCCGGGCGCCTCGGCGAACTGGCCTCGCACGCGCGCACGAACCGGGCCTACCTTCGCTCGGGACAGTTCTCCGTAAATCGCAGGTAACCGGCGCATAGCAGTCCCGTAAGACTTCGCCGCGTACCTCGATCTGTCACCATTTCGCACTCCCCGGGCCGCTGTGTATGGCCCTGTCAGCCGTCAAGATTGGCCCCGGTATGCCGACACTCACGACGAGGCGCCAGCGCCTTTCGAGAAGATGAAAACGAACAACCAGCCTGCCGCCAAAAGCTCACGCCGTTCGAACCTGGTTGCCGCCGCGTTCGTCCTTGGCGCCGCCGCCATTGCCTGGTTCGGGCTTACCGGGGGCGGCCCTGCGAGCCACCCCGCGGCGTCGGTGGTAACTGTCGCGAAAGCGAAATCACCGGCCACTCCGTCTGTCCGGAGCATCTCGCAGTCCGGCCTACCGACGCGCATCGTCGTTCCCTCCGCCCTCGTCGATGCGCCCGTCCAGGAAGTCGGCGTTGTCCTCAGCGAAGGCAAGCCGAAGTGGGAGACCGCCTGGCACGCTGCGGGCCACCATCTCGATAGCGCACTGCCTGGTCAGCCCGGGAACATGGTCATCACCGGCCACGTCTCGGTCGCCGACCGCGCCAACCTGGCCCTCTTCCGCGACCTGGACAGGGTTGTGAAAGGCGACACTATCGAGGTCTTCTCGGGAGACCAGGCCTACCGGTACACCGTGACTCAGGTCGTGGTCGTACCGCCGTCGGCGGTGAAGCTCCTCCGCTCGAGCACGGCAAGTACGGTCACGCTCATCACCTGCACGCACGACCTCAAGAACCGCCTTGTGGTGATCGGCGCGTTGCAGGGGTGACGCATTGGAAGAAATTGACGCACCCCCTACTATGAAGGAGCTGGATTGGGAGGATGGATGACATGGCACTGAGGAAGACTTCCGGCACAGGCGCTTCGCGCGGCGTGGTCTACGATCTCGCGTCGGCGCGCTCGAACGTGGCAGCGCCACCACCGCCGGCCCGCGCCGACCAGGCGGGCATCACCGCCGAAGCCCGCGAACTCTCCGCGGCCCTCCAGGCGGCCGAAGCAGCGGCCGAGGTTCGCGCCGAGAAGGTGCGCGCGCTCCGCGAGCAGATCGCCAACGGAACATACAACCCCGACCCTCGCGAAATCGCGAAGAAGCTGGTCGAGCGCGGGTTCTAACGCGCCTTCAGGTAGCGTCAGGGAAAGGCGCTGGAGCGTCGTTACTCTTTTCCGTTCGATCTGGGGAATGCCCTGATGGTTGGGCCTCGCTGCAGTTCATAACCTCGAACTGCGGATGTGGAGGTTGGGTCGAGGTTCCTGCGCCCTGCCGCCGCAGCGCATCACTCGGAGTACTGCATTGCCTACGGTGCTTGCCATCGATCCCGCGACGCCACGGTCACTCGAAGGCCGCTCCCTGCTCGGCGAGCGACTGACCATCGACCGGGTCCGCGACATCCATGCCGCCCGGGCGCGCGCCGAAGACCAGGGCTACGACCTCCTTGTTCTTGCCGGGTTCCCCGTTGACGAGCAAGGCGCAATCGCCGGCGAGTTCCATGCGCACCGTCGCTGGCGGCTCGCGCCGGTGCTCTATGTGAGCGACCCGGCGTCCGGTGGCCTGGCCATTCCCGCGTCCTTTCGCCCCGAGATCGACGGCCTCGCTCGCGGAACGCTCGATTCGCCGGCGGTTCAGAAGAAGATGATTGACCTCGCCCGGGATGGCCTAGGCGGCGCCGAACTGGTCGTTGCGGGCCCGTTCGAACTCGACCCGCTGCGCGGCAAACTCCGTCTGCCCGAACTCGAAGTCACGCTGACCGACCGCGAAGCGGAGATCCTCGCCATTCTCCTCAGCCAGCCGAACCGCACCGTCGCGGCATCCGAGATTATCGAACGCGGCTGGGGCGCCGGACCCGATCCGCGCTATCTGCAGATTCTCCGGCGGCACGTCTCCAATATCCGCCGGAAACTCGAACGGACCGCGGCTGCACGCAGCGTGCGCACCGTCCGTGGCGCCGGCTACAGGTTCGACGTCAAGCTCGCGAGCTGAGAGGGCTGAGAGACGCTATCGGCCCCGGAACGTTTCGTCCGAGGCGTTAATCCAGCAATCGGCGAAGCGGTGCTGGTACCCATCCGTGGTGTCGAGCGGCAACCCCTGGACGTAGGGCCACGTGAGGGCGACAACGCGTTCGCTGAACAGGTTGACGCCTGCGTTCAGTGCAAGGAGCCGTCGCTGGATGTTGTACCCAATCTCTCTCCGCTTCGCCTTGTCGAGTTCGACTCGCTGCGCGTCGATCATCGAGGTTACCTCGTCATCGCGCAGCGGGAAGCTGTTCTTCGTTCCATTCGCATGGAAGTAGGGGTAGACCCAGTCGTCGAGGTCAATCCAGCCGTTGTCCGGGCCGGCTGCCCACGGCGCGGTGCCGGAGATGAGCAATGTCGCGAGTTCGGAGAGCGGGATCGGAACGACCCGGACCTGCTCCAGCCCAAGGTTCGCCGCCAGCTGGTCCTTAATGGTCTGGCCGAATTGCAGCGCCGCTTCGGTCTCATCGACGACGAAGAGCGGTAGTTCTTCCTTGACCGGCTTTTCGGCCTTGAACGCCGCGAGCAGTGCCGCCGCCTCTTTCAAGTCCTCCTGCCGCCCGCCATCGCCGGGCCGGTATCCCGCATGCGTGGTCAACTCGCTTTCGGGCAGCGCCCAGTCCGTCATCGGCCAGCTCACCCAGGGATTGACGCCGCCGGAACCCCCGTAGAACTTGTCGATCATCGCCCGCCGGTCGAGTGCAATGGTTACCGCGGTCCGGAAGCGCAGGTCGTTGTACGGGTCGTTCACGAGCGAGAACCGCATCTCGAAAAACTGCGATCGGCCCATCGTTGTCTCGGTGAGTTGCGGGATGCGCTGGCGCAGCCGGTCGGCGAGTTGCCGGCTGACCACCGCCGCGTCGAGTTCCTTCGTCCGGAACTTTGCTTCCACCAGGGCGCTGCTCTCCGGCTGGATGAGCGAAATGCCGTCGAGATTCGGCCGGCCGTCGCCACCGTGCCAGTTCGGATTCCGGCGAACACTGGCGAGCTTGCCGTCTGTCCATTCGACCCACTGGAACGGGCCGCTGCCGACCTGCAGCGCCGCCGGAATGTCATTCTTCTCGCCCGCCGTCTCGGGCGCGACGATGAGGCTCTGGGGGTCGGCGAACAGGTTCAGCATCCCGGCCATCGGCGTCTTCAGCTTGAACGTTACCGTTTGCGCGTCGCCTGCCTCGATCGAGTCCACGGCCGACCACTGGGCCGAACGTGCGAATGCGGCGCCGCCCGAAATCTGCCGCTCAACCGAGTACTTCACGTCTTGCGCGGTCACTGCTCGCCCGTTCAATGGTGCGAGGTCGTGCCAGCGGGCGTTCGGGTTCAGCCGGAAGATGACCGTCTGTGCGTCCGGCATCTCGGGCATCTGGGCCGCAAGGTCCGGCACGATGACGCCTTTCGCCTGATCCTGGTAACTCAACAGCCGGCTGTAGACCATCGACTGGAAGCCGTAGAGCGGCCCCGACTGCGTCTTGTGCGGGTCGAAGGTGTTATCGCGCACCACGAACGCCGTGTAGCGCAGGGTTTCGCCGCGCTTGCCGGTCTGTTGCGGCCGCACAGTGGGAGAGCCACCCGGCGAGGCCGTTCCGTCGCCCGGATCGGTCGTGTTCGACGGGGTTGGTGGTTTCGGCGAACCGTTGCTGCAGCGAAGCGCCGCCAGCCCGGCCGCACTAGCCGAAGCGCCCATGGCGCCCAGCATCCAGCGGCGGGAAACGCGCCTCTCCCCGAGCGGTTCCCTCATCATCCAGGGTTCATACTACCGCCGGGGAACACTACGTTCCGCGAAGGGACGTTTACCCGGGGAGGACCATCCGTGGCCAGGACACCACTTTCGTCGGCAGCCGTCAGCGAAGCGCTCCGCACCCACGTAGGCTGGCAGTCGCTCGATGGCGCCGCCATCCGCAAGGAGTTCCAGTTTGCCGACCACATCGCGGCTCTCGGATTCGTCGTCCGAGTGGCGACGGTCGCGGAAACGATGGATCACCACCCCAGCGTCGATTGGACCTACAACCGTATGACGCTGACGCTCAGCACCCATGACGCTGGCGGCGTTACCGAGCGGGACCTGCATCTGGCCGCGCGTATCGATACGCTCGCGTCGACCTGAGTCACCGGTTCCGAGTGGCCCGGGCGGCTAAACCTTGAAGCCGCTCTCTTCCTTGAGCTTCCGGGCGCGCGCCATGATCTCGACTTCTTCTGGCGTGAGTAGCGCGGGATCCTTCAGGACTTCGTCCTTCAGGGGGAAGATGTGGATGGCGTCCCAGCCGCAAACGTCTTCACACAGCCGGCAGCCGGTGCACTTCTTCTCGTCGAGCGTGCTCTTGCCGAAGAAGTCGTCGATCCGGTCGGAGTGCTGGAGGCTGAGCGCATCGAACGGGCAGATGTTGATGCAGAGTTCGCAGCCGGAGCCGATGCACTTCTCCTCGATGACGATGGCCTTCGGCCACTCGTGCTTCTTCACGGCCCGGCAAACGTTGCCGACCGTGTCGATGATCGCCTCCGGTGGGCAGACGATGCCGCAAGCGCCGCAGTCGATGCACAGCGTTGGATCGATAACGTGAAGCTGGTTGCGCTCGCCGGTGATGGCGTTCGTCGGGCAGCGCTTCGTGCAGGCGGTGCACCCGATGCAGGTCTCGACAATCGAGTAGGACAAGTGAAAACCCTCACAAGCCGTCGCTAAGTAGTTCCAGTCTAGTAAGTTTCGGATCTCGGCGCCACGAGCATGAGCGGCAAGGTAAGGCCCGGCGTGGTGGCGCCGGGCCATTCAGGGTCGCTCGTCGCCGAAGACGATCAGTTCCCGGCTTTGGCGCCCCACCGTTCCCAGTAGGTGACGTCTTCCACCGGCTTGCGGAATCCCGTGCCGAACTTGCCCTTCGGCCAGCCCACCGGAATAAGCGCCGCAGTTTCCACCGAATCCGGGATGCCGAGGAGCTTGCGGATGTCGTCCTGGTGCCCGCGATGCACGGTCGTCAGCGCCGTGCCCAGCCCCAATGCCCGCGCCGCGAGCATCAGGTTCTGCACCGCCGGGTAAATGCTCGATCCCGAGGTGATGTCGCGGTTCCCGGTCAGGCTGCAGGCGAAGATCAGCGCGGGAACTTCGTGCATGTGCTCGGCGAGATAGGTTGCGCTCTTCATCACGCGCTCGTTGCTGAGCCGTTCCTCCTCGGGAAGCCCGGCGCCCGCACCGTAGCCCGAGGCAATCGCCTGCGACCACTGCTCGTGGTACCAGTCGCGGATCTGCTTCTTGTTCGCGGCGTCGGTCACCACGAGCCAGCGCCAGCCCTGGCGGTTGCCGCCGCTTGGCGCCCGTGTGGCCGCCCAGATGATCTTCTTGATGTACTCCTCCGGCACAGGGTCGGGCTTGAGGCGGCGCATCGCTCGCTGTGTCGAGATCACTTCGAAGAAGTTTGGTTCGATGACGGTCGGTTCTGGCATGGCGATTCCTCCGTGTTCGGTCGGTCGATCCTACGCGAAACTCGCCTCGGCCACCCCGGTGTTCCAGTTCCCCGGATGGCCGGGCGTCACCCGCCGAACTGCTTATAATCCGGCCTGATGGCCGATCTTCCACTCGCCGGCATTCGTATCTGCGACCTCACGTGGGTCATCGCCGGGCCGACTGCCACCCGCGTCCTCGCCGACTTCGGCGCCGATGTGATTCGCGTGGAACATGGCCAGGCGGTCGACCCCATCCGCTTCGGCCGGCCCATCCTCGGCGAGAAGCCGACACTCAACAACTCCGGCTTCTTCAACTACTTCAACCGCAACAAGCGGAGCGTGCTGCTCAACGTCCGGCACCCACTCGGCATGGAACTGCTCCACCGGCTGATTGCCGTGTCCGACGTGGTCATCGAGAACTTTTCGAGTGGCGTTCTCGATTCGTGGGAGCTCTCGTATGAGGCCCAGAAGTCCATCAACCCGGCCATCATCTACTGCTCCGTCTCGGGCTTCGGGCACAGCGGCCGGGACGTAAGCTTCACCACGTGGGGACCAACCGCCCAGGCCCTCTCGGGTCTGACGCTCATGTCCGGATTACCCGGCGAGCCTCCGGCCGGCTGGGGCTACAGCTACATGGATCACACCGCCGGCTACTACGCCGCCAACGCCGTGATGATGGCCCTCCACCATCGCAACCGGACCGGCGAAGGGCAACATATCGACATTTCCCAGGTCGAAGCGGGCATGGTGCTGACCGGTCCCGCAGTGCTCGACTACACGGTCAACGGGCGCAGCTTCCGGCGCGAAGGCATGCCAACCGGCAACCGCGCGTGGGAGCCGGCGATGGCGCCCCACAACACCTATCGCTGCTCCGGGGAGGATCGCTGGGTGGCGATTGCCGTACGCAACGATGCCGAGTGGCAGGCGATGGTTCGTGCCATGGGTGAGCCGGGCTGGGCCGACGCGCGCTTCGAAACGTTGGCCGGTCGCCTTGCGAATCAAGACGAACTCGATGCTGGTATCAGCGAGTGGACGTCCACGCGCGACGACTACGCGGTCATGGCGATGCTCCAGGCGGCGGGCGTGCCAGCGGGCGTCTGCCAGTCCCCCAGTGACCGTGTCGAACGCGACGCGCAGTTCAAAGCCCGCGGCTGGTGGACCTCGATGCCGCACCCGGAGATGGGTGAAACTGCCGGCATCGACGGCGTTACTCCGCACCTTTCGCTCACGCCCGGCATGAATCGCACCGCCAGTCCGCTCCTTGGCGCACACACCCATGAAGTGATGACCGGACTGCTCGGGCTGAGCGAAGATGAGTTCGCCGAGCACTCCGAGATGGGGGTCTTCATGTGAGCGGCCCACTCGAAGGCCTTCGCGTGATCGAGCACGTGGGCCCGCTCGGCCAGCTTGCCGGCAAACTGCTGGCCGATATGGGCGCCGACGTGGTCACCGTGGAACCGCCGGCCGGCTCTGAAGCTCGCGCAATCGGCCCGTTCGTCGACGATGAGCCTGGCCCCAACCGGTCGCTCAACTACTGGTACCACAACACCAACAAGCGCTCCGTCGTGGTCGACCTCGCGACCAGCGAGGGCGTACGGACATGGTGTTCGCTTGTCGCCAAAGCTGGCATCGTCATCGAAGACCGCCCGCCCGGCGAACTCGACCGGCTCGACGCCGGGTACGCCACGCTGGGCGCCACACCAGGCCTCATCTGGTGCGCCATCACCCCGTTTGGGCAGGATGGCCCGTGGGCGAACTACCAGGCCACCGACATGATCGGCCTTGCCCTTGGCGGCCCGATGAAGATGAACGGCTACGACGAGGCGGACGTCCCCGGCGCACCACCCATTCGTGGTCTCGGCGACCAGGGGTACAACACCACCTGCCACTACGCCGTCCAGGGCATCCTCGCGGCACTGCTCTATCGCGACCGTACCGGCAGAGGTCAGTTCATCGACGCATCCATGCATGAGGCCTGCAGCAGCACGACTGAGGTCGGCCTACCCTACTGGTTTACACGGCAGGTGGATGTGATCCGCCAGACTGGCCGTCACGCCGCCGCCAACCCAACCGAATCATGGCTCCACCTCGCCAACGATGACCGCTACAACCTGATCTTCGGCGTGGGCCGCGACAACGCATCGTGGGCGAAGATCAAGTCATGGTTCCAGGAGTCGGGTTTCGGCAAGCAGTTCGACGAAGCACGCTTCAATGAGCCAGCCGCGCGCCAGCCGGGGCGAGGTTCGCCCGAAGCTGCCGAAATCATGCAGGAACTGAGCGCCTTTATCGGCGCACACAGCGCGGAAGAGATCTACCGCGGCGGACAGGAGCGCCGCCAGGCCTGGGGTGTCGTTCGTGCGCCCAGCGAAGCCCTCGACGACCCACACTGGCAGGACCGCGGCTTCTGGGTCGAAGTCACCGGCGAGGGACGTGATTCGCCGGTTCGCATGCCTGGCGCTCCCTACCAGTTCAGCGCCACCCCGTGGGAACTCCGCCGGCCGGCCCCGAAACTCGGCGAGCACACCGCGGAGGTTCTCGCCGAATGGCTCGGCCAGGAGTAGCCGCCGTCGCTGCCTGTTCCGGTCGCTAACCGTCCACGTTCTAACGTGAATCTTTGGGTGTGGACGCTGACTGCTGCGTATCGCCGTCCTACTCTCAACGGCTGAAAGGCTCCGGGGTGACGGGGTGATTGGCATGAAAGTGGATTCACGGCGGCTCAACGATGCATCAGTGTACGAACTGGTTCGCACCGGCCACGGCTCGCTCGAAGGACTCGGCCGCGTCGGACTCTCACGCGACGACCTCGACCTCCGCATCAGCGAGGCCGCCCGGCGCGCAGGCATCGCGGAAGAGTCGCTCACCCGCCGGCTGGAGAACGCTCGCGCCTGAGCCGAGCCGTTCAGGGGATGTTGACGGTCGCTCCAGCCGAGAGGTTCGAACAGTCGGCGTTGATGTTCTTGTTCGCCGCAAGGAAGGCATCGAGCGACACACCTTTCGAAGCCGCGATCCCGGCGCAGGTGTCGCCCGCCTGTACCGTGTAGGTCTTACTCCCGCCGCCCGTTCCAGGTTTCACCGTAGCATTGCCGGTGAGCGACCCGCGCGTCGGCGTGGCCACCGCCGGCGACGGGATCTTGATCTTGTCGCCGATGCGCAAGTTGTTGCAGTCCATCTGGCGGTTCGCCTTCTGCAGGTCCTCGACCGAAATGTTGTTCGCCGCGGCAATAGACGAGCAGAAGTCACCCGACTTGATGACGTATTCCTTCGCGGCGGCCGTCGCCGAAGCCACCGGTGTGATCTGCGTGCTGCTGTTGCCACCGGAAATGATGACTTCGTTGCCGACGATCTTGTAGAGCGTCGCGTTCTGGATCGGGGTCGAACTCGGCACGCGCGCCGGGTCGGTGATGCGCTGTCCCGGTTTTTCGGCCGTCCCGCCACCACCACAGGCGAAGGCGAACAGCGTCGCCAGGACAGCCGCCACGAACAACGCGAGAGGAACGGCCCGGGTCATTCGAACCATGCTATGGACGCCCCACACCTTGGGCAACCTCAGCGAGCAGGCTCGTGATCGTCGCGTAGGCGGCATCGCCCACCATGTCCAGTTCCTTCTCGCTGATGTCCGCCGCGACGTCTTGCGGCGAATGGATCGTTGCGAAGTCGCCCGAGGTGAAGAACACCGACGGCACGCCCGCATCCTGGAAGCTCATGTGGTCGCTGCCCGAGTTCGCGGGCAACTGCGATTTGACTGCCTTGATTCCCTGCTTCTCCGCCAACGCGACAGCCCGTTGCACGAGATCAGCCGGGCCGATGACCTCGACGTCGTCGCCGATCCCGGTCACATCGAGGTTCACCATGTAGGCCGGTAGCTTCCCGCGCTCCTGCATCCGTTCGACCAGCGCTTTGCTCCCGTAGAGGCCGGATTCTTCGGCGCCGAACAGGGCGAAGCAGAGTCCATCGTCGAGGCCGTCGGCGGCGAACGCGCGCGCCAGTTCGACCACGTTCGAAGCGCCGCTCGCATTGTCGTTGGCGCCCGGCGCGCCCGGGACGGTATCGAAGTGCCCACCCACGAGCACACGGCAATCTCCGCCGGCTGTCGCGCGACCGATGACGTTGAGTGCCTTCGTGTTCCCCGTCGCTGGGGGAGCATTGATGGCGACGGTCTTGCCCGCCTTTGCGGCCGCGATGAACGCCGCGCCATCCTCCTGGGAGACGGCCACAACAGGGAAACTCGAAAGCGTGGTCAGATTGCCGCTGAACGGGCCCGGCCGGTTGTTCGCCACCACCAGGCCGATGGCGCCAGCCGCTTTCACATTCTCGTACTTGTCGATGAAGTTCAGGCTCCCGCGGTCGGCCACCGCGATCCGTCCGGTCAGATCCTGACCGGCTACACCTGCTGCATCCGCAATGCCGACATAGGCCGCCTTCGCATCGACCGTGCCGCCCGGGCTGCCGGCGAGCGTCAGCGCTTCGAAGGCTCTCCCATCGGCTGAAGCCGTGCCCGCCCGGAAACGGTCGCCGTCGAATTCAAACTCCATGACTTCGGTGGTGTAGCCGTACGATCGCAGCAAGCCTGCGAGATAGCTCGCGGCCGCCGCTTCACCAGGCGTGCCCGAAACGCGTGGCGAAGCGGCCAGGTGTTCGAGGATGGTCATCGCCCGGTCACCCTCGTGCTCGGGTGGCCCATCGGCTTTGCCCGTGGCCGCGCCGATTCCTGGCGTGACGACCGGATTGACCGACGCAGGTGGTGTGGCTGAAGCGCGGGGTGTGCCGCTCGAGCCTGGCTCGGACGCCTGATCCGTGCCGGTCCACGCGCCCAGCACAAGAGCGACGAGGATCACGCCGATCAGCGTCAGCGACGCAACCAGGATCACGATGGAGATGCGCCGCATGTGACACGAGGGTAGCCGCCACCGTGGTTAACCGCTCGGAAACAGCGCTACCGTTTGCGGAACCAGCCCTTCACGCCCGACGACTGCGGTGTGTCATCGATCCAGCGATCCCGCCAGTAGTGCCCTTGCCGCGAGGGCGCACCCGAGTTGCTCCGCGGCGTTCGCCGGAACGACCAGGCGAACGCTCCGAGGAAGAGCACGATGCCCGCGAGCGACGCCCAGATAGCCGGCCCCCAGAATCCCGAGAGAATCAGCCCGCCGAACATGATTCCCGCGCCCGAAAAGAGCAGCGTCGTCGGGTTCAGATTGGCCAGCGGGTTTGGCCGCCGGGTTCGCACACGCTGTGCTTTCGCCTTCTGCTGGCGCTTCTGCTGAATGGATATGGGTGGTCGTGCGCCGGCGCCATCTCCCGGCAGATCGCCATCGAGCTTGGCCAGGATTTCTTCGATCTCGCGTTCAAACTTGTCTGCCATGATCCAATTCCACCGTAGGTCATCCTACCCCGCCCGTCGAGGGTCTTGCTCGGAGGTTTACGCCCACTAACAGGATTCTGTCGCTATTCCCATCCCGCCGGTAGACGCACCCGGTGCGGCCCGTACAATTTCGGGCCATACCGGCCTGCCGCGTGGAGGAGAGATGAGCCAGGAACAAGTCATCGTCGAGGGGAACCCTACCTACATCATTGCCCTGGGCGAAAACCTGGAAGAGCGCCTCGAACGGGCGAACTACAGCTACACCTCCGCCCGGCGCCCGCCACTCCCTCGCGCGCGGCCGTTCATCATCGGCCACGCTACTCTCACGCCCATCTTCGACCGCGTGCTCGGCAGGAACCACATCATCAAGGGCCGTTACGAGCCCGGCACGGTTTCCGCGCTTCACACTCACGATGCCGACCAGTACCTCATCATCACCGGTGGCTCCGGAGAGGTGCGTGACCGCGAAAACTCCTACGCGCTGAAGCCCGGTATGGTTGTCTGGATCCCGGCGCAGACCGCCCACGTCCACGCCGCGACCAACGATGAGGCGCTGGAGTTCATCTTCATCACCGCCACCGGCCACTCCAGCGACATCGTCGACTGAGTGCGCCGAAAAGGAGACACAGCATGTTCAACGGTGTTGACCACGTCGTTATCGCCGTGAAGGACCTCGACGCCGCCGTCGGCCGTTACGAAACCATCTACGGAACAAGCGTCAGCGACCGTAGTGAAGCGCCCGCTGCCGGCATGGCGATGGCGTTCTTCCGCTTCGGCGATTCATATATCGAACTCGTCTCGGCCACCGGCGACCAGGGTCCGATCGCGAAGCGTCTCGCCGAGCAGGGGGAAGGCGTCCACCTCGTCGCAATGAAAGTCGACGACATCGACGCGACCCTCAATCGCCTGCGCGACGCCGGTGTCCGGCTTGTCGGCGACCCCGGCGCCGGGAACCCGGTGAAGGGCCAGGTGTTCATCCACCCCTCGGTGACCGGTGGCGTTCTCACGCAGATCATCCAGCGCTAATCGGCGCTCAGCGCAGCCAGCGCCTTCGGCAGCAGCAGTTCGACCCAGAGCCGGTACATCGCGCCCGAAGGGTGCAGCCCGTCCCCCGCGGTAAGGCCGGGATCGTCCGCGGCCCGGCGCGAAATCGGCGTGATATCCACATAGTTCACGCGTTCGCGAATGGCCGCATCCCGGCTCGTACGGTTGTAGCTGTCAATCTCAGATGCGATTCGCGCCCGGTCCCGCCCCTGCGCATACGGCGTCACGCCCCAGTCGGGAATCGACACCACGATGACATGTTCGCGCCGCTCTCCTGCGTAGACGATGGCGGCGTCCAGCAGGGCTCCAAACTCCTGCCTGTACTGCTCGAGTGGGAGACCCTGGTACTGGTTGTTCACACCGATGAGCAGCGTCACGAGGTCGAAGCGACCCCGCGGTGGCGCAGCGTCCAGCGCGCGCTGGAGTTCGGCCGTCGTCCAGCCGGTTGTCGCCACAATCTCCGGCGACTCGAGGGCTGGCCAACCGTCAGCCCTCAGACGCGTCACCAGTTGTTCCGGAAACCGCTCATCCTCCGCGACGTCTTCGCCGACCGTGTATGAATCGCCCAATGCCAGGTACCGCATCGCGAAACGGTACACGAAATACAAACCGTCCACGCTGAACGGTCGCGCGGTGAAGCTCGCTCCCTGCCTGAGTCAGTCTCGTCCTCTCCCTACGCGAGACGTCGTCGCAACACCCTTGTTCCAATTGGTATGATTCGCGCATGGAGCTCCCGGGCCCGCTCCGGTTTGCCACATCTCGCGATGGGACGCGGATCGCATGGGTGGAGCAGGGGAGCGGCCCACCGATCATCTTCTCCTCGGCGTGGATGACATCGCTGGCCAATATCGGGTTCGCCTTCCGCACGTTGGGCAGCCGCGGGATGGGCCGCATCATCTACTACGACCGCCGCGGGTTCGGAAAGTCCGAGACCAACGTTTCCCACAGTATTGAGGCGTACGCCGACGACCTAGAAGCAGTTGCAGACGCGGCGAATCTCGACCGTTTTTCGATCCTTTCGATGGGGACCGGTTGCTTCACTGCCCTGGAAGTCGCCGCTCGCAGCCAGCGCGTACCGCGCATTTTGATGTACGAGCCAATGCTCAGCGGGAGGCGCCTCTTCGAGGACCCTTCGATGCGCATGGTTTACGGCTTGCTGGAATCCGATTTCCCGACGTTCTGGCGAATCATGATGCAGGATGCGTTTGGTTGGGGCGCCGGCGGGTACTGGTTCAAGAAAGCGGTTGAGCGAACGCGTGAGTCCGCGAACGCCAAGGACACGAGCGCCTGCATTGAAGTTATCCGTGGCGCAGACCTGACCGACACCGCACCACGCGTCCGCTCTGTTTGCGTAGTGGTCCACAACCCGAAGGATGATGCCTCGTCCACGATGTCGGTGACCGAACTCGTCCGCCTCCTTCCGAATGCGCTGCTGGTGGAGATCTCCCGCGGGCGTGACAATTGGCTCGGCTCCGATGAAGACGGACTGTCGAAGTTCTTCTGGCAGAGTGAACCGAAAGACCTTCCGCGATCGTCGGCTGAGGGTGAGTCAACGACGAGAACCCTGACTGCACGAGAACTCGAAGTGCTCAAGCTCATCACTGCGGGCGCCACGAACCGTGAGGTCGCCCGAACCCTCGTGATCTCCGAGGCAACTGTTGCCCGGCATGTACACACCGTCCTAGGAAAGCTTGGATTCCGGAATCGCTCCGAGGCGGCCGCGTGGGCAGCCCGCAGCCATATCGAATGACTTGCTGCACAGGATTGTGTAGTCCCTCCAAGGAAAAAGATGGACACATTCGAGGATTCGGAGCGGGAATCGGAGTGGAATGCTGCCCGTAGTTTGCACGGGAGGCTTCCCATGACGGCACAAGTCGATTCCCCTCATCGCGCGCCCTGCATGGGCGGCTAGCTGGCGGGCCAGATTCAACCCCACCATCCCTGACTTCGCTTTCACCGGCCAGACAGGAGGTAACAGTCATGGCTGTCCATCCGCAGATGCATTCATCCTTGCGCAATCATCCGCTCGTTGTTCTCGCTGCGACCTTGCTGGTTGCCGTGGCGGCGATAGTCGTCGCCCGGTACGACTGGTCGATGGGAGACACAGCGACTGAAGTCGCTACCACGAGCAATGTTTCACGGAACCTGGGCGCCTCGCGCGAACTGTCTCCGTCCGAACTCGTGGCTGCGACCCTACGCGAGGCGGAAGATCTCGCCGAATTTGAACGTGCCGTTCACGGCGTCCCACGAGTGCCAACGATGTCCAGCCCACTCCCGCGAGTTGAGCCCGAACTTTGGTTCGATGGCTGGCCCGCAGCGGTCGTCCACTTGACCACAACAACTCCTGTGCTGCGCGTCGAGCCTGAACTCTGGTTCGATGGCTGGCCCGCAGCGGTCGTCCACTTGACCACAACAACTCCTGTGCTGCGCGTCGAGCCTGAACTCTGGTTCGATGGCTGGCCATCGCAATAACGCACTCCAAGTTCCCCAACCCGGAAAGAGGGCTGCGAAAGCAGCCCCTTTTGCACTCGCCCGCCATCGGCGGTGCCCTCGGCACCGGGCGAACCTACAACTCCGCCTTCACCTTCTCCGCAAGTGCCTTCGTGAAGCCGACCGTGCTGGCTATCTCCTCGACGTCGGCCTCGCGGATCTGCTTCACGCTGCCGAACTTGCGCAGCAGCGCTTTCTTCCGCTTCGGCCCGATGCCGGGGATGGTATCGAGCGCGCTCTGGATCGAACTCTTCCCGCGCACCTGGCGATGGAACGTAATCGCGAACCGGTGCGCCTCATCGCGGACGCGCTGCACCAGGTAGAGCGCTTCGCTGCCGCGCGGCAGCACCACGGGCTCGTCCTCGTCTGGCACGAACAGCTCTTCGAAGCGCTTCGCCAATCCGACCGTCGGGATGTCGTGGACACCCAGTTCACGCATCACCTGCACCGCCGCCCCGAGTTGTCCCTTGCCACCATCGATGATCACCAGGTCGGGCAACTCCCAGCCGTCGGATTCACGATTCGCGGTTCGCGATGCACCATCTTCACGACTGGCGGCTTCTCCGTTCGTTTCTGGAGCCCCTGTGCCCCCGGCGCCTCCATGGTTCACTCTCGATGCGTGGTTCTTGAACCGGCGGCGAAGCACCTCCGCCATCGTCGCGAAGTCGTCGGCGCCGACCACCGTCTTTACCTTGAAGCGCCGGTACTGGTTCGTCTCTGGTTTGCCATCAACGAACACCACCATGCTCGAAACCGGGCTCGTACCCTGGATGTTCGAGTTGTCGTAACACTCGATCCGGTGTGGGATGCCCGGTAACGAGAGTTCCTCCGTCAACTGTTCGAGCGCGAGTTCTGTCTTGTTCGCGTCGGCCATCCACTTTACGCGCATCAGCGAAAGCGATTCCTTCGCGTTTTCGCCGGCCAACTCCACCAGGCGCTTCTTTTCGCCGCGTTCGGGTACGCGCACTTCGACCAGCGAGCCACGTTTCTCGCTCAGCAACTCCTCGATCGTCTCGCGGTCCTCAGCCTCGGTTGGGATGGCCACGAGTTTCGGGACGTACTGCGCCCCTTCGTAGTATTGCAACAGGAAGTTTGTGAGCACGCTGCTGTCCGGCTCGTCACGGACACCTTCAAGCACGAAGGTGTCCCGTCCGATCATCTGTGTGCCGCGTACGAAGAACACCTGCACGCATGCCTGATCGCCGTCGCGGGCAATCCCGAAGATGTCGACGTCCTCTTTCCTGGTCGTCGCCACCATCTGCCGTTCGACCGTCCGCTCGATGCTCCGGAGCTGATCGCGAACCTGCGCGGCGCGCTCGTACTCCATCTGCTCCGAAGCCCGGTTCATCTGGTCGCGCAGACGGCGAATCACGTCGTCGGCCTTGCCCTCGAGGAAGAGGATGACGTCCTCGATGACCTCGTCGTACTCCTCCTTCGTGCAGAAAGCCGTACACGGCGCGATGCAGCGCTTGATGTAGTAGTCGAGGCAGGGCCGGGCGTCCTTGCCGGTGATCTCCTTCGTGCACGAACGCCAGGGGAAGAGCTTTTTCGTGAGGTCGAGCGTCGCGCGGACGCTGCCTGCACTGGCGTAGGGGCCGAAGTACCGCGCGCCGTCCTTCTCGATTCGCCGCGTGATATAGACGCGCGGCCACGGGTTCTGGATGTCGACCTTCAGGTACGGGTATCGCTTGTCGTCCTTCAGGCGGATGTTGAAGAACGGCTGGTGCCGCTTAATCAGCGTGGCTTCGAGGATGAGCGCTTCGCCGGCGTTACCGACCACGATGTACTCGAAGTCGTCGATGTGCTGGCGCAGCGCGAGGGTCTTCGGTTCCATCATGTGCGGCGAACCGAAGTACGACCGCACCCGGTCCTTCAGCTTGGCCGCCTTACCGACATAGATCACTTCGCCCCTGGCGTTGCGCATGATGTAGACGCCGGGCCGGGCGGGCAGCGCCGCAAGCTGCTTTTTCAGCTTCTCGGAGATGGTGGAAGAACGCACAGATCCAGTTTAGCCACGACCGGCGGCCTTCCGCTGGCGCGCGGCAGAACCTCGACTAAACCGGCCCCAGTGCGGCGAGCACTTTCGCGAGGTCACCAGCCAGCATCGCAGCGACGTCCAGGCGAAGCCCCGGGAACACCCGGCTCTCGAGAAGCCCGCCCTCGTTGGCGGGCAGCCGTGCGGCCGGACACAACCTTCGCCTGCGTATTCGATCGTCATCACCCTTCGAGGCGCGCCAGCGCCTCACGCACGGACCTCACCGGTTCCAGCCGCATCCCCTCCACCGCTGGTGTGCCGTGCGGCACGATGCACCGCGTGAATCCCATGCGCGCGAGTTCGGCGAGCCGCCGCTGGGCCTGTTGCACCGGGCGGATGGCGCCGGAAAGCGCAACCTCGCCGAGAAAACCAGTCGCGCGTGGCAGCGGCCGATCGGTGGCCGCCGAGGCCAGGGCCGCCAGCACCGCGAGGTCCGCGCCGGTGTCGCGCAGCCGCATCCCACCGGAAACGCTGGCCACCACATCCATGTTGCCGGTGGTTACGCCGCCCCGGCGCGCAAGTACAGCGAGCAGGAGGTGCAAACGCGACGTTTCGAGACCCGATGCGATACGCCGTGGCGCCGCGAGGTTGGTCGGAACCGCGAGCGCCTGCACTTCGAGTGCGAGCGGCCGCGAACCTTCGATGACAGCGGTCACCGCACACCCCGAGGCGGCTGCGTCGTGGTTCTCCAGCAAGGCCGAACTCGGATTCTCCACGCTCTGCAGGCCTTCGCCTGTCATTTCGAACACGCCGACTTCGTCTGTCGCGCCGAAGCGGTTCTTCACGGCGCGCAGCACGCGCACGGCGCCACCTTCGGCGTTCTCGAAGTACAGCACCGCATCCACGAGATGCTCGAGCAGGCGTGGGCCTGCGATTTCGCCGCCCTTCGTCACGTGTCCGGTGACGATAGTCGCAATTTCGTTTCCCTTTGCGAAGGCGACAAGCCGCGCGCCGGCCTCGGACAGTTGCGCCGGTCCCCCGGAGCGCGTCTCCAGACCTTCGACGTAGACTGACTGGATTGAATCGACGATGAGCACGTCCGCGCCCATGCCTTCGGCTGCGGCCAGCGCGGCGTCGAGGCTCGTCTCGGGCACGAGAGTGATCCGCGCATCGGCCACGCCAAGGCGGGTTGCCCGCATGCGAACCTGCCGCGGCGACTCTTCGCCACAGACATAGGCGATGGCGCGACCCTCCGAGGCCAGCCGCGCTGCCGCCTGCAGTACGAGTGTCGACTTGCCGATCCCGGGGTCGCCACCGACGAGGACGAGCGAACCCGGTACGAGGCCACCGCCAAGCACTCGGTCAAGCTCCTCGATCCGCGTCAAAAGCCGCACGCCCGCCTCGTCCGGGACATCGCTGAGAGCGAGCGTTCGCGCGGCGATAGCCCGGGCGCCGCTTCGCGCTGAGGTTGACCCACGACTCTCGGCGAACTGTTCGAGCGTGTTCCACGCGTGGCACTGCGAACAACGGCCCACGAACGCCGGGGTGGTCCAGCCGCAGGCACTGCATCGGTAGCCACGGGAAGGACGAGGCATCGCGCGTGAGTCTACAGCGCGCCCGGTCTACCGCCCCGGGGACGTGGCACTCGCCGGTAGTTGGTCGCCCGCGATGAATACCCGGTCGTTCGGCCCGAGGGGCGGGATGTGGTCAGCTTCCGGTACCCAGACGGCGCGGCCGATTGCGGGGTAGTACCAGCGCACGGCAGGCTCGAGGTTGGCCGCCCCGAACAGCGCGAGCTGGAGCGGGATGTTGAGACAGTACAGCGTCCCGCCGGCGGGCAGTTCGGGGTACTCGGCTCGAAGTTCGTCCACCCACGCCTGCTGCGGTTCGGCAACGCCGGCCGCCCAGTTATCGTTCCGATCCCACGTGACGTACATCCCGGCTGCGATCGCCAACACGGCAAGCACTGGCAGCCCGAAGCTGACAGCACGTTCGGCTCCGGGCTGCCGCCCGAGCCACTTTTGAGCATCGCCCAGCAGGATGCCGACGCCAAGGGCCAGCACGGGGGTCGAAAAGTAGAAGTAGCGCTGCCCGGCGCCGAGGATCGCGGCGGATGGGGGAACAATGCTGATGACGAGTCCCAGGGTGAGCGACAACATCCGCCATCGCCGGAGGACGAGGAACACCGGGATCGAAGCGAGCAGCGCCAGCGCCGAAACGTCCTGCAAGCGCGCCCGCCAGCCGAGCACCGGATCGCGGAACGGCAACAGCGCGTTCTTGATGTAGTACCGGAAGTGGTCATCGAACTTGTCGCCGAACCCATAGATGTCCGGGTTCGCGGCCGGCTCACTGAATCCTTTGGTGCGTACGACGAAGTACGCCACGACCACAACCGCGAAAGGCGCCAGCGGCAGATACGTTCGCCAACGGTGAAGCACGGCGCGGCGCTGCACGAGCAGGAACCAGAGGCCCATTGGCGCTAGCAGGGGACCCGATGTCTCCCGAAACATCAATGCCACCGCCATCAACACAGCGGCGGCGCCGGCGAGGCGCCAGTCGGTCACCTGGTGTTCGGTCGCGTGCAGGAAGACCAGCCACGAAGCCAGGGCGAACGGCAACCCCGCGCTGTTGACCGACGAGATCCACGAGACCGCCTCCGAGGATCCCGGGTACAGCGCGAACACTATTGCCGCGGCCGTTGCGACCAGCGGGCGCGCATCTATGCGCCGCGCAAGCAGCCAGACCAGCACCACCGAAAGGAGATGAATGGCGATGTTCACGAGGTGGTAGAGCGCTACCCGGTCACCGAACGCCGTCCGTGCGGGTTCGAAGTAGAGGAAGGCGAGCGGCCGCCAGTAGTCGCGCGTGAACGGCATCGCCGGGTCCTGGCTCCACGGTGTGAAGATGAGCCGGGCGTAGTGCCCGAAGCTGAGGTCACGCGTGGCCGTCAGGTAGATGTAGTCGTCGAGCGTGAATGGGCTGTTGACGATGCGCAGATACGAGATGAACGTCGCGAGCAGGATGGCGGCGAGCGCCGCTCGCGGGTCGGATGCCCATGCCCGGATTCGCCCGGTCGCCGTCGTCACGCGCGGATTCTAGGGCCTAATTCGCTTCTGTCGCCTTTTCGATGAAGGGCTTCGCAGCCGCCGCCAGCGGATAGTTCTCCGGTCGCTGCAACCTGGGGTCGCGCGCGAGTATCTCCTGGGCGATCTGTCGGCCGCGCAGCAGTATCTCCCGGTCGGTCAGCCGCGCCACGCGCAGCATCGTGTTTGTCCCGCTCTGGAGCTTGCCCCAGGTCTCGCCTTCACCGCGCATCTGCAGGTCGACCTCTGCGAGTGCGAAGCCGTCGGTGGTGTCGCACATCGCCTGCAGCCGTTCGCGCGCCTCAGGGCCGGGATCCTCTTCGGTGCTGAAGAGCACGCAGTAGCTCTGCTGCGGCGAACGGCCGACCCGCCCGCGGAACTGGTGCAACTGGCTCAGCCCGAACCGCTCCGCGCCCTCGATGACGATGACCGTCGCGTTGGGCACGTCAATGCCGACCTCGATCACGCTCGTGGAGACGAGAACCTGGGCCTCGTTCCGCCCGAACCGCCCCATCACCTCGTCCTTCACCTTTCCGGTCATCCGGCCGTGGAGTAGTTCGACGCGATAGTCGCGAAGCGGGCCGGCGCTCAGGTGCTCGAACTCCTGCTCGGCCGACCGCACGTCAAGGGTTTCGGACTCCTCCACCAGCGGGCAAATCACGTAGGCCTGCTCGCCCGCGTCGAGCCGCTTGCGCAGGAATGTGTACGCGTCGTCGCGTTCGTGCGGCTGGTACCAGCGCGTCCGGATCGGCTTCCGGCCGGGCGGCATTTCATCGATGGTCGACACCTCGAGGTCGCCGTACACGGTGAGCGCAAGCGTCCGGGGGATCGGCGTCGCGGTCATCACGAGGAGGTGTGGGTTCACACCCTTCTGGCGGAGCCTCGCGCGCTGCAGCACGCCGAACCGGTGCTGCTCATCGACCACGGCGAGACCGAGCCGCGGCATCTCCATATCGTCTTCAAGCAGAGCGTGCGTCCCGATGATGATGTCTGCTCCGCCGTGCGCTGCATCCCCCCGGATCTGCTGCTTCTGCGAAGCGGTGAGCGAGCCGGTGAGCAGGAGAACGCGCAGTGGCCGGTCGAACCACGGTGGCGCGAACATCCCCGCCAGCGGGCTCAACTCATCGCCCCCGAGCAGCCGCGAGAGCGAGCGGAAGTGCTGCTCGGCGAGGATTTCGGTCGGCGCCATGAGCGCCGCCTGGTATCCGGAGCGCACCGCCGCCAGCATCGCCGAGAACGCGACCACAGTCTTTCCCGAACCGACATCGCCCTGGAGCAGACGTAACATCGGGTGCGGCCCGCGCAGGTCACGGTCGATTTCCTCGATACACCGCTGCTGCGCGCCGGTCAGCCCGAACGGCAGCGAACCGAGGAACCCGGCGCGCT
The DNA here is from genome assembly GCA_964470735.1 of uncultured Anaerolineaceae bacterium. GTDB lineage: Bacteria > Chloroflexota > Dehalococcoidia > Tepidiformales > Tepidiformaceae > Amarobacter. The sequence continues at coordinate 13,850 of CAYYDX010000026.1, read as the reverse complement.
CCCCTTCAAGCGAAAGCGACGGCGCGATGTTCCCGTCCTGCCATTCCGCGCGCCGCATGAGTACGGCCGCCTGCACCGCAACGAACTCACCGAGCGCGAGGCGCTGGCGCGCCTGTTCGGCCTGTCCGTAGTTCTCCGGGTAATGATAGGTCTCGATCGCAGCGGCGATTGGCGGCACGCGGTGTTCCCGTCGCGCCACTTCCGGGATGGGGTCGTTGACCTGCCCGGCAAGTGTCTCTACCGCCGCCTTCACGGCCCGGCGGATGGTGCGCTGGCCGAGGCCGCTCGTCGCAGGGTAGACCGGAACCATGCGGCCCGCGCGCATCGTCTCCTCGTCGAAGACCTCGTATTCCGGGTTCTCCATCTGCAGCCGGCCCCGGTAGTCGCGCACCTTCCCCGAGAGAACGACCTGCGCGCCCTCCGGCAGCCCGCGAACCACGTACGGCTGGTTCCACCACACGGCCTTCAGCATCCCCGAACCATCGGTGATCACCGCCTGCGCACCGCGAGCCCGCCGCCCGAACCGCACTTCACCAACCGAGAACACCGTGCCCACGACCGTTTGCGCCCGCAGCGAGGGCTGCAATTCCCGGATCTTGCGAACATCGGTGAAGTCGTTGAAGCGGCGCGGAAACAGGAACACGGCGTCAGCCGCGCTCTCCACCCCGAGCTTCGCGAACTTCTCAGCCGCGGCCTTGCCAACCCCGGGCAGTCGTGTCACCGGCGAATCGAGCCGGAGCGTCCCCGCCGATGTGTGGCCCGTATCGTCGTCTTCGTCCGCCGTTCGCCGCGCAGCCGTTCGTCGCGCCGATGACGTTCTGCGTTGAGTCGCCGCGGTGCGGCCCCCAGCCGTGGCGGGCGTGGTCGCAACGCTCCCGACACTGAGTGCGCTGATGGTGCCATCGACCCACGCCTTGCGGTCGTCCTCGGTGAGAGACCGGTAGCCCGACGCCGGCAGCGTCCGGAACCGCTGGCCAAGAGTGCTCGATGGCGTCATTAACCCGTCCTCTGCCATCTGGATGAGCATCCGGTCGAGGCCACCCATCACGGCTTTGTTGTCGCAGCCGCGCTCCCGCTCCAGTTCGAAAACCCGCCGCAACCGGGCGGCGTCGGCCGGTTGCACGGCACTCACTCCCGCTCCAGCGCGGCGATGCCAAGCGCATTCGGCCCGGTATACACGCCGACGACCGGCCCCAGCTGCCCGAGGATGAGGTCGGTGTGGGGCAACGCCGGACGAAGCCGTTCGATGATCTCGCGCGGTTCGTCATCGTTTCCCGAGCAGGCGACGAACATCGTCTTCGACCGCGCCATCGAAGCGGCGACTTCGTAGATCCGCTCGGCCGCCTTCGCTCGCGTACGAACCCGTTCGAACGGGGCAACCTCGCCGTCTTCGACGCGCAGTATCGGCTTGATGCTGAGCACCGAACCGAGAAACGAGCGCGCCCGCCCGATCCGCCCGCCCTTCTGCAGATACTCAAGTGTGTCGACCGCGAGATGCACCGAAACCCGGTCCATCGCTCTTCGCGCCGTTGCCACCACCTCGCCCAGGCTCGCGCCGGCGTTCGCCGCGTGCGCCGCTTCGAGCACGATCAGGCCCAGGCCAAGGCTCACGCTGTATGAATCAATGAGGTCGACGTGAACCTCCGGCGCAACCCCCTCGCGCGCTACCGAAGCGGCGTTCAGGGTGCCAGACAGCTTGGATGACAGGTGGATGGAGACGATTTCGTCCCCGTTCGCGCCACACCGCTCGTACGCCTCGCGGAACAGTTCGACCGATGGCTGGCTCGTGCGCGGCAGCGTTTTCGAAGCCGGCAATCGCTCGTAAAACTCCTCGGCGGTGATCTCCACCGAATCGAGGAAGGCCTCTTCGCCGAAGAACACCGTGAGCGGGACGACGGTGATGCCGTTCGCCTGCACGAGGGCGGGCGGGAGGTCGCAGGTGGAGTCGGTGACGATGCGGACAGCCATAAATGTTCAGTTGCCTACGCGGCATAGTATAACTGCCGCCACGAAAGCCCGTAGAATGAACGTGTGACCACCGTGAAACTCGCCCCGTCCATTCTCACCGCCGACTTCGGCCGCCTCGCCGATGAGGTGCGCGCGGCCGAACTGGGTGGCGCCGATATGCTGCATCTCGACGTCATGGACGGCCGATTCGTGCCGAACATCACGTTCGGCGCCGTCGTCGTCGATGCCCTGCGCAAGGTCACCCGCCTCCCGTTTGATATCCACCTGATGTGCGTCGAACCGGAGCGCCTCATCGAGCAGTACGCCGACACCGCGGACACCGTGAACGTGCACATCGAGGTTTCGCCGCACATCAACCGCACGCTCGACGCCATCCGCCGGCTGGGAAAGCGTGCCGGCGTGTGCATCAACCCCGGCACGTCCGTCTCTGCCATCGAGGAGTCGATCCCGGCGCTCGACCAGGTGATGGTGATGACGATCAATCCGGGATGGGGCGGCCAGCAGATGATCCCCGAACAACTCGACAAGGTGGCCCGCATCCGCGGCCTGCTCGATGCCGCCGGATCACCCGCCGACCTGATGATCGACGGCGGTGTGAAGGTCGGGAACATCGCCTCGTGCGTCCACGCGGGCGCGAACGTGCTCGTCTGCGGGAGTTCGGTCTACAACGACCAGCGCAGCGTCGCCGAGAACATCGCCGACCTGCGCCGGGCCATCCACTAGTCCGGTTACTTCAGGTTCGCCAGGATTTCGAGCGCCTTCACGGGGTGGGATTCAAAGTCGCGCGCTTCGGTGTGCACACCGCGCACGATGCCTTGCTCATCGACCACCACCGTCGTCCGGCTCATGATCCCGAATTCCTCGTTGTAGACACCGAACGCGCGCCCGGTGGCCATCTTCGGGAAATCGCTCAGGAGCGGGAACTCCAGCCCGAGCTTTTCTTCGAATTCACCTGCCGCGGCGAACGAATCGACTGAAACACCCAGGACCTGGGCGTTTGCCTCCACGAACCGGTCGGTGTGGGTTCGGAAGGCGGTCATTTCGCTCGTTCAGCCACCGGTGAACGCGAGCGGATAGAACGCGAGCACGAGGCGCTTCCCCGGGAACGATTCGCCGGTGACCTCCTCGCGCTTCTTGTTGCGCAGCGAAAACGCGGGCGCGGGCTGTCCAACTTCAATTGCCATTTCTCAACGGTAGCAGGTGATGCAGTGACGAGTCGAAAGGGCGAAGGCAAAGTCCCCACCACACCCATCCGGACGCCGCGTGGACTCAAACGGTAAGGAACGGGCGCGGATCGTCCGCGCCTACAACCGCGTGAACCGCCAACCCTCCTCCATCAACGTCAGCCCGTCGTACGGCTCGATGCCGTGGAAGGGGCGCGGGTCATCGTCGAACACCATCGGCAGCCATAACCGATCGCCCTCCCACATCGGGAGACTCCCGGCCAGCACGCGCTCGACCGGGATCCACTCAAGGTCCCCTTCCGCGTTCGAAACCGCAGGTTCGCCGCTCCACTCGTCGATGATGAACACGAACCCGAACCAGCCCTCACGGTTGTCGCCGAATCCCGGCCACGACAGGGTTCCACGCAGCCGCATCGCTTCGACCGTGATGCCTGCTTCTTCGGCGATCTCTCGCACGATGCAGGCCGCGATGTCTTCGCCCGGCTCCATCTTCCCGCCGAGGCCGTTGTACTTGCCGTAGGCGTGGTCCGAAGGCCGCGCATTGCGGTGCACCATCAACACCGACTGGCGGTCCTTCGAAAGCACGTATCCGAGCGTCGCCAACACTGGCGCGTATACCATCAGCCGCGACCTTAGTGTCCCTTGAACTGCGGCTCGCGCTTCTCCACGAACGCCCGCGGGCCCTCACGCGCGTCGTCGGTCGCCTGCGCGACGAACATCGCCATCTGGGCCATGTCGAGGTGCTCATCGAACGAGATGTTCGCCGACCGGTAGACGAGCTTCTTCGAGAGTTGCACGGCCACGCCCGGGCCCTTCGCGATTTGCCGTGCGTACTCGGTCACGCGCGGCATCAGTTCATCCGGCTCATAGACTGCGAGCACGTAGCCGATTTCCAGCGCTTCCCGGGCGGTGATCATCTTGCCCGTCCAGATCATGTCCAGCGCTTTCTGCGTGCCGACTATGCGTGGCAGCGTGTACGTCCCGCCGTCGCCCGGGATGAGCCCCATACGCACGTAGGTCATTCCGACGCGCGCCGTGCTGCTCGCGAAGCGGATGTCGGCCATCGTTGCCATGTCCATGCCGGCGCCCGCGGCGGCGCCATTGATGGCGGCGATGTACGGCTTTTCCAGCTGGATGAGCGCGCGAGGAATGGGGTGAACACGGTCGCGCAGCGAATGGCGCCGGTCGGCCACGGTGCTCTGGGTTCGAAGCACCCCGGAACCGCCCGCCTCGGCGGCGACGTTCATGCCACTGCAGAATCCGCGGCCCGCGCCCGTGATGATGATCGCGCCGACGCCGCGGTCCTGGTCTGCTTTCTGGAGCGCATCGGCCCACTCGGTCAGCATCGCGTCGTCGAAGGCGTTCAGCCGTTCGGGCTTGTTCAGGGTGATGGTCGCGACGCCTTCCGCGACGTCGTAGAGGATAGCTTCGTAGGTCACAAGCGGACTCCGGAGGGGTGAGGTGGCCGCATTCTACGTGGCGGGCTGGCTATCCGCGTCTGCCCAGAACCCGTTTGGGTACGCCTCTGCGTAATGGCGACCCCAGTGCGGGCGCGCGCCGTCTGCGTCGACGAAGTCGTAGACCTCCGACAATCCCCACGAACTGAGCGCCTGCCCGCTGAACCGTGCGGCATCGGGATCGGCGGCCAGCGACGCGATTGCACGCCCCACGAACGCCGGTGTTTCCGACGCAATGAAGTCTTTGTCGGTTGCGACCGCATCGTGCCAGTTCGCCTCGCTCACTCCAAAGTGGTCGAGCATCGCTTCGCTCCGCAGAAACCCGGGAGTCACCGCGACCGCCGCGATCCCATGGCGTTTGAGGTCGCCTGCCTGTGCCACTGCCAGCCTGATGACGCCAGCCTTTGCGAGGTCGTAGTAGAACGAACCCCGGTAGCCGGGTTCCACGCCGTCGGTGATCTCCACGACTAACCCACTCCCTCGCGCCACCATCAGTGGCACAAGATGGTGACTCGTGATGATGTGTGTCTCGATCGCCTGCCTCAACAGCGCAAGGCCGCGGTCGAGATCCTGCTCCCAGAAGCGATGCTCCCAGTCGACCATGCCATCACCGCCCCAGACGTCGTTCACGAGGATGTCGAGGCGTCCGCCCTGCTCGTCGCGCACCCGGGCCGCGAGTGCTGCGACTTCGTCGCCGTTCGCGTGGTCGACGCGAACGGATATGCCCGTGCCCCCGGCAGCGGTAACCAGTTCCGCAGTCTCTTCGATCGTCTCCGAGCGTCCCATGGGCGATGGACCTGCCGCCCGGCTGCTCCGGCCGGTGACATACACCGTCGCGCCTTTTTCGCCGAGCGCGACCGAGATCCCGCGCCCGGCGCCGCGAGTCCCTCCCGCGACCACCGCCACCTTGCCCTGCAATTCGTTCGACATGTGCACCCCCGAAGCGCGCGATTATCGCGCGAACGAGCCACCTTACGGTGTCATCGCGACATCGCGTGTCGCGTGGAGATCACGTCTGCCGGTATGCGCGGTGGCGCATGATGATGCTCTGGAGGATGCCGAGCGAGATGAACAGGCTTACGAGCGACGAGCCACCCTGGCTGATGAATGGAAGCGGGATACCGGTCACAGGGAATACGCTGAGGTTCACCGCCACGTTGATGAACGTCTGGGACAGAATCAACATAACTATCCCAACTGCGATGAGTTGCCCTGCTGTATCCCCGGCGATTTGCGCCGCTCTCACCCCCCGCATGAGCAGCAGGATGAAGAGCGCGAACACCACCATGCACCCCACGAACCCCCACTCCTCGGCAAGCAGGCTGAAAATGAAGTCCTTGGTGGCGACTTTCAGGTAGCCCAACTGTGTCTGGTCGCCGTTTGTGAACCCCTTGCCGAGCATCTCGCCGCTGCCCACGGCGATCTTCGACTGGTTCACGTTGTATCCCGCCCCGAGCGCGTCCTCGTTCGAATCCACGAGCACCGAAACGCGCTCAACCTGGTAGTCGGCGATCGCGAACGTCCACGCGAATGGCAGTATCGCGAGGAAGATGGCGCCCATGACGAGCAAGTGGCTGGTCTTCGCGCCCGCCACCACCACAATACCGACCCAGATCGCGAAGAAGACGATCGTCGTCCCAAGGTCTGGTTCGACGAACACAAGTGCCGCCACCGGCCCGACAATCACAAGCGACATCAGCAACGCCCGTAGTTCGCGCGCGTCGCCGCCGTGTTCGCTGAAGAACCGCGCCAACGCCACGATGGTCGCCAGCTTCGCGAATTCGGATGGCTGCACCTGGATCGGTCCAAGGTCGAACCAGCGCGTCGAACCGTACGCGGTCTGGCCGATCCCGAGGATCGCCACCAGCGACACGCACCCGATGCCATACAACACCCACGCGTAGTGCGTGAGGTAGTGATAGTCGAACTTCGAAACCACCAGCATCCCGGCGATACCGATGCAGGCGAACACCACCTGCTTGAATACCGGGCTGGCGAAGCTCGTGAGCGGTCCGTCGTAGAACGAACGCGAGCCGCTGTAGATCAGTACGAGCCCCACGCCCACGAGCGTCAGCGCCGTGGCCACCATCAGGTAGTCGAACCGGTCCCATCCCCGCCACACGCTGGCGGAGGTGCGAACCCTTCCCCCGTAGCCGTAGGTGACGCTGCTCATCGTTTCACGTTATTGAAGTAGTACTCGAGGATTTTGGCGGCCGTCGGCGCTGCTTTGTCGCCGCCCACGCCGATGTCGAAGTAAACGGTGACCACCACCTCCGGGTTGTCGAATGGCGCGTAGCCCGTGAACCACGCGTGCTGCGACTTCGTTCCATCGTCTTTGATGAATTCCGCGGTGCCCGTCTTCCCGGCTACCACTGCCTCGCGGATGTTGGCCCGTGCACCGGCGCCGTAATTCACCGATCCCCACATCCCCTGCCGCACTGTGTTGATCGTCGACTGCTTCAACCCGACATCCCGGTACTGCGGCTGGATCTTCCGTATTGTCTTGCCGTCCGGCGAGATCACTTCGTTCACGAGGTGCGGCGTGACGAGTTTGCCGCCGTTGGCAATGGCCGCCGTCATCCGCGTCACCTGCAGCGGCGTCGCCAGCACCGAACCCTGCCCGATGGCCGTGAAGTACGTATCGGCGATGAACCACTCGCGGTCGCTCGGGTTGAACTGCGGCCCCGAGTAGATGCGCCGCTTCCAGTCCGGCGTCGGAATTGTGCCCGATGATTCGCCGCCGATATCGATGCCCGTCGGCTGCCCGAAACCGAAGTTGCGCGCCCAGCCCGCGAGGATCACCGCCGAGGTCTCCGGATCTTTCCCCAGCCCCGGAATGCGTTCCTGCGGCAAGCCCCCCGCGATTTCGAACATGTAGATATTGGATGACCAGGCGATTGCGTCGATCAGGCTGATGGTTCCGTGTTCTCGCCAGTCTTCGAGTGGGTAGAGTTCGCCGTTCTCGCCCTTGAACTCCAGCGTCTTCGGGATTACGCGGGTCGTGTTCGCTGTGACGTTGCCCTCTTCGAGTCCCGCGCTCGCCGTTACGAGCTTGAACGTCGACCCTGGCGCCGCCGCCGAGAGCGCCTTGTTGAGCAAGGTATGTGTTGCATTGTCGTTCACCAGCCGATCGAGTTCATCGCCACGAATCTTGCTTTCGGCCCAGATGTTGTTATCGTACGTCGGCACCGAGTTCATCGCGAGGATCTCGCCGGTCATTGGGTCCATGACCACCGCCGCAGCGACGGTCGCCGGGCCCCACACACCACTGGAATCCGGCAGCGAATCCACCAACAGCTCGCCGATGTATCGCTGCAATCCAGCGTCGATCGCCAGTTTCAGGCTGTTCCCGGGCACAGGGTCACGCGATTGAAGGGCCTGGATCTGGCGGCCGTACGCATCCTGCTCGACAGCTGTAAAACCCACCGTCCCGCGCAGGTCCGATTCGTACTGTTTCTCCAGGCCGTCCTTCCCGATCGGCTCGTTCAGCTGGTAGTTCTGCCCGGCCAGCCGCTCGGCGTCCTCGGCGAACTGCGGCCCGATGTAGCCGAGGATGTGGCTGAAGACGTCGCCACCGACGTAGTCGCGGCCCGGTGTGATCGCCAGTGAAACCCCGGGCATGTCGACTGACGCCTCATCGAGTGCGAGCGCCTTCTCCTTCGGAAGGTTGTTCGCGATGGTGATCGCGATGTAGTCCTTGCCCGCCGCGATCCCGTCGTCGACGCGCGCTTTCACCTCCAGCGGCGAAACGCCCAGCAACTCCTGCAGCTTGAGGTAGATCTGGTATCGCGCCGCTTCGTCCTCGGGCAGCGTCTGCGGGAGGATCTGGGCCGAATACACGCCCACGTTCTCGACCAGCGGCTCGCCGTTCCGGTCGGTGATGAGGCCGCGCGTCGGCAGGATGTTCTTCTGGACGATGTGGTTCTCGCGTGAGCGTTCGGCGTAGCTCGCGCCGTCCACAATCTGCATCTTTGCGAGCCGGGCTCCGAGGAGCAGGAACGCAATGATGATGGCGATGCGCAGCACAACCATGTTGCCATGGGGCCGGTTCCGGCTTGTGCCGCCGGGGCTTCGCAGGCCTTCTTCGAACATACTCATAGGCTTGAGTAGTACGTGCCGCGGTGCAGCGACATGCCCTCGCCGCTCCACCCTATCAGGCGCAGCGGTACGTAAACGACGGTCAGTAAAGCGAAGTCGAGGAAAAGTCCCGGGATCAGCACCTCTGCCGTCGCATCCCAGACCCCGGCGTTCGCCCCCGCGAGCACTGGCCCCAGCATCAACAGCGCCCGCATCCAGAGGCCCGTGGCTACCGTTGCGAGCAACGTCCGTGCGTAGTGATTCAGTGGTACGCGCGCCTCTTCGAGGTAAAGCCCGACCGGCAGCAGTGGCAGATAGGCCAACAGCAAGAGCGCGGGCGAACGGTCGCTGAGGAAGCCGTAGGCGATCGCCGCCACCGGCACACATACCATCGCCCGCCTTGGGTTCCCGAACGCGGCGATGACCACCAGCGTGATCAGGACAAAATCCGGAACTGCAGCCGACACCGGGAAGAGCGGCGCCACCGTCACCTGGAAGACCGCCGCCATCAGCGAGCCAACGAACGCGATCACCCCTCTCATGGGTTCAGGTCCAGTGTCTCGGGGATGAAGCTCGTGAGCACGAGCACGGTTTCGGCGGTCGAAATTCGGACGCCCGGCTCCAGCGTGACCTTCTTGTAGAGGTCCTGGTTCGAACCCGAAACCGAGTTGACGCGCCCTATTGGCAGGCCGCGCGGGTAACTGCCGCCAAGCCCCGCGGTGATGATGGTGTCGCCGACCGCGATTTCACCCTGCGCGAGGTCGAACGAGAGACCCCGGCCCGGCGTACCGCGCACACTCCCGTCGGCGCCTGTGCCCAGCACTTCCGCCGAAACCTTGCTCTGAGTGTCGGTGATCAGGCGGACGAACGCGTTCGTGTTGGTCACCTTGGTGATTTTCCCGAGGAGCGTGCCCTTGGTAGAAAGCACCACCATGCCAACCTTCAGACCGTCGCCGTCGCCTCGGTCGATGGTAACCACGTCGGTGAACGGCGAAGCGTCGCGGTGGACGATGTTGCCCGGGAGGTACTTTAGTTCCTTGTCGCCCTGGGTCAGGTTCAGTGCGTCCTGCAAATCCTTGATCTGCGCGGCATTCTGCTGCAGTTCGGCGAGCTGGTTGCGCAGATCTTCATTTTCGAGGCGCAGACGATTGTTCTCGTCGCGAATCGACCCGATCTCGCCTGCGTTCGAAAGCAGGCCTGCTACCGGCCGGAACGTCGCGTCGAGTACCTTCTCGACCGGCGAGGTTACCTGCAGGAACAACCCCTGGAATGGCCCGAGCGCGCCCACCTGCCCCACGAGCGCGAGGAACAGTGCAAGGCCAACCATGGCCGCTACCCACCACGAATACCGTTGGAAGATCAGCATCTGATCACTCCGGGGAGCGCCCCGATGCTATCGCCCGGGCCGCCGCGAGGCCAACTGCGATTGCACCTTGTTCAGCATCTCCGTCTCCTCGAGAACCTCGCCGGCGCCGCGCACCACACAGAGCAGCGGGTCTTCCGAAACGTAAACGGGGAAGCGCGTTTCCTGGCTGAGCCGCCGGTCGAGGCCGCGCAGCATCGCGCCACCACCGGCCAGCGCGATCCCGTGCGCCATCAGGTCCGAAACCAACTCCGGAGGCGTCACTTCGATCGATGAACGGACCGCTTCCACGATGGCGCTGATCGAACCGGCCAGTGCATCGCGAATTTCGACCGTGCTCACTTCGACTGACTTCGGCAGCCCGGTGGCGAGGTCGCGTCCGCGAATGTCGATGGTCTCTTCGGGGTCGAGCGGCGCCGCCGAACCCGCGAGCTTCTTGATCTCCTCGGCCGTGCGTTCGCCGATGAGGAGGTTATGCACCTGCCGTGCGTAGGCGATGATGTCCTGGTCCATCTCATCGCCGGCGACGCGGATCGAGGTGCTGACCACCATGCCGCCGAGCGAGATAACCGCAACCTCGGTGGTGCCGCCGCCGATGTCGACGATCATGCAGCCGGCCGCCTCCATCACCGGCAGGCCCGCGCCGATCGCCGCTGCCATCGGCTCTTCGATGAGGTAGCAACTGCGTGCGCCTGCGTTGAGCGCGGCGTCGTGCACGGCCCGCTTTTCCACTTCGGTCACGCCGGAAGGGATGCCAACGACCACCCGCGGTTGCGCCAGGAAGCTCCGGTCGTGCACCGCGCGAATGAAGTAGCTGAGCATCTTCTCGGTCACTTCGAAGTCCGAAATGACCCCGTCGCGCAGCGGCCGCACGGCGACGATGTTCGCCGGGGTGCGGCCGACCATGCGCTTTGCTTCGGCCCCGATGGCGAGGATCTTCTTTGTCGTCCGGTCGATAGCGACGACCGACGGCTCGTCGATCACGATGCCCCGGCCCTTCACCATCACGAGCGTGTTCGCGGTCCCGAGGTCGATCGCGATGTCGTGGGAAAGGAAGCCGAAAAGTCCGTTGAGCGGATTGAAGAACGCCAAAGGCGGAACCTGCCGTCGTCAAAAACGCCGCCAGCGTTGCCGCCGGCGGCTTCCTGAGTATACGCGCCATAACCGCCCCGGGCGAATCTCCCGTTCTTGGTGGTTGGCGTTTGGAACGAACCTTTTTCTAAGCGTCTGGCCTAGATTCGAACGCTCCCGGCCCAGCCTCCACCAGCCGACCGAACTCCCCCTCCGTCAACTGTCTCGTTCCGAGTTTTTCCGCCTTCGCCAGCTTCGTCCCCGCATCTGCTCCGACAACGAGAAAATCCGTGGATTTCGTGATCGCCGAACCCACTTTGCCCCCGAGTTCCCGGATCAGGTCCTCCGCCTGGCCGCGCGACATCCGTTCGAGGCGGCCGGTCACCACGATCGTGAGTCCCTCGAGCACCCCGCCTGTGACCTGCCGCCGCTCGTGGGTGGGGTTGATGCCGTGCGCCACAAGCCGCCGGACGAGGTCGCGGTTGGCCTCGCGCTCCGCCCACGCCACGATGCTGTTGGCCACGACCGGTCCGATGCCTTCAATCTCCTGGAGCGACTCCGCCACCACGTCGAGGAGACCCTCCAGGGTACCGATGTGTTCCGCCACCAGGGCTGCGGTCTCCCAGCCGACATGGCGTATCCCCAAAGCCAGCAGGACGTTCAGCAGCGGCCGTTGCTTGCTCGCCTCGATCCCCTTCAGCAGGTTCGCGGCCCCCTTCTCTTTGATACCGGGGAGGGTCATGAGCTTCTCGGGGGAGAGGTCGTAAATCTGCGCCGGGTCAGTGGCCAGGCCTGTCTGGTACAACGTGTACGCCATGCGCTCGCCGAGGCCTTCGATGTCCATCGCGCCGCGGCTCGCGAAGTGTTCGAGCATGCGAATGGCCTGTGCGGGGCAGCCGCCATTCGGACAGTAGTACGCCGCTTCCGCCGGGTCTCGCGAGATCGGTGTGCCGCACGACGGGCAGGTGGCGGGCATCGCGAACTCCTCCTCGGCGCCCGTGCGAAGGCTCAGTACAGGACCGACTACCTGGGGGATCACTTCTCCCGCGCGCTGGACGATGACCATGTCGCCGGCACGGATGTCTTTGCGGTGGATGTCGCCCTCGTTGTGCAGCGTGGCCAGCGAAACCGTCGCGCCGCCGACGATCACCGGTTCGAGCACGGCGAACGGTGTCAGCACTCCCGTCCGCCCCACGTTTACCTCGATGGCCCGGAGACGGGTCGTCCGCTGCTGCGGTGGGAACTTGAACGCGGTCGCCCAGCGAGGTTCGCGCCCGACATAACCGAGTTCTTCCCACGTCCTCGTGTCATCGAGTTTCAGCACCACGCCGTCGATGTCGTAGTCGAGGCGCTCCCGCTCGCGCCCCCACCAGGCGATACGTTCGTGCGTATCCGCGAGCCCCGAATGCAGGCGCAACTCCGGGTTTACGTTGAAGCCCATCGCGCGCAGCCATTCGAGCGTCTCGTGGTGGCTGTCGGGGTGTGCCCCTTCGCACCAGCCGAGCTGGTACATGAACATCGCCAGCGGCCGTCCAGCCGTCACCGCGGGGTCCTTCTGCCGCACCGAGCCTGCCGCCGCGTTGCGCGGGTTCGCGTACAGCGAGAGCGGCTTCCGGCCTGCCTTCTCGCGCTCGATGTTCTCCTGGCCGATGGCGTTGTTCATCGCTTCGAATCCGCTCTTCGGCATATAGACCTCGCCGCGGACCTCGAACGCTGCCGGGAACGTGCCCGAAAGCGTTTTCGGGATCGTGGTCACGGTGCGCAGGTTTTCGGTGACATTCTCACCCTGCCGGCCATCGCCACGGGTGGCGCCCTGCACGAAGCGGCCGTTCTCATACACCAGCGAAATCGCGAGGCCGTCGATCTTTGGTTCAGTGGTGATCGCGAACTCATCTCGCCCCAGCCGGTCGCTGGCGCGCCGATGCCAGGCCGCGAGTTCATCGTCCGAAAAGCAGTTCGAGAGGCTGAGCAACGGCAGGCGGTGCACGACGACGTCGAACGTCGTGAGTGGCGCCGCGCCGGTGCGCTGTGTGGGCGAATCCGGCGTGATTAACTCCGGGTAACGCCGTTCAATCTCGCGCAGTTCATTCATGAACTGGTCGTAGACCGCATCGGGGATCTCGGGTGCGTCCTGCTCGTAGTAGAGGCGGTTGTGGTAGTTGATGATCGACCGCAGTTCTTCGCTGCGAAGCCGGGCGTCGTACTGGGCGGCAGGTGCATCGGTCATGGCGGAGGAAGTATACCGGCCGATTCCGCGCCTCCCACGGCGACCTGTCACAGCCCGAATCGACATTCCACGCCCGCGCACTCGACAATCGAAGCGTGAATGAAGGTCCCGTCGTCGTTGTCGACTATGACGCAGGCAATCTGCGCAGCGTTGCCCGCGCGCTGGAACACGTCGGTGCGAGTCCGCTCGTCTCCGCCGACCCGTCGGACATCGACAATGCCGGCGCCGTCATTCTTCCCGGCGTCGGCGCCGCAGCCGACACCATGGCCAAGCTGCGCGAACGCAACCTCGTCGAACCGTTGCTCGAATATATCGCGGCCGGCCGCCCGTTCCTCGGGGTCTGCATGGGCCTGCACGCGCTGCTCGAACGCTCCGAAGAAGGCGATACGCAATGCCTCGGTGTTCTACCGGGCGAGGTGCGCCGGTTCCATTCCGGCGACGGCCGCAAGGTGCCGCACATGGGCTGGAACACGGTCGACTGGCTGCGCCCGCACCCGGTGACC
>CAYYDX010000025.1:8448-38704 GCA_964470735.1 uncultured Anaerolineaceae bacterium | reverse complement strand
CAGATGCAGGGCGGCGCCGTCCAGGGCATCGGCTGGGCGCTCAACGAGGAGTACTACTACGACGACAGCGGCCGGATGGTGAACTCGAGCTACCTCGACTATCGCATCCCGACGACGCTCGACGTGCCGATGATCGACACGGTCATCGTCGAAGTGCCGAACCCGCTGCACCCGTATGGCGTCCGCGGCGTTGGTGAGCCGGGCATCGTCCCGCCGCTCGCCGCCATCGCGAACGCCGTTGCCCATGCGACGGGTGTGCGCCAAACCCAACTGCCCATGAATCCGCGCCGCATCCTCGAGACGACGAGCGGGAAGTAGGGCAGACATCGTGGCGACGGTACACATCCCGGCGCTGCTGCAATCACTGACCGGCGGCCTTCAGACGATGGAGGCCGCCGGTTCGACGTTGCGCGAAGTGCTCGCCGACGTCGTGCGCCAGCAGCCAGCCCTCGACGGGCGTATCTCCGATGCGACCGGCATCCTCCCGGAAATCATGATCGCGATTGGCGACACCGAGGCGAAGGTAGTCGACATCCCGGTTTCGGCTGACGCGGACGTGTGGATACTGCCGAGCCTGGCGGGAGGGTAGGAGTTCGGGGGCCTACCGCCACCTCCGGAAGCGGCGGAACTGAGTTTCTGACTGCTCGAGGATGCCGCGGTAACCGCTCAGGTGAGCTTTCACCTTGAACTCCCGGATCAGGAACCCGACAAAAGCCTCGATTGACACGCGACCGCTCGGGATGTGAGCGTGTTCCATGTAGGTATTCGGATGATCCGGGATGTGAAGGTGCGGTTCGCCGAACCCCTGCTCACCCGGATGCCAGTGGTAGGCCACGATTTCGCGTTGGGTGTCGTTATCCTCCATCACTGCGTACGTGTAGGCCCGCGTACTGGCGCGCCACGGCCCCCGGGCCTTCTCCTGTTCCTGAACGATGACGAATGCCTGGTGAACGAAGACGAGGAACGACGGCCTGCCAGGGACGGCGGCAACACGAATCGGCTCGTTGCCCGCAAGAATCAGATTGTGGACGTTCCCATCCCTCGGGTTGTGGCAATCGGTTGCGAACTGTGCATTGGGGTGCACACATGCGACCGCGCTGCAGCGGCCGCACGTAATTCGCCAGGGCCTCGCTCGGGCTGTCACCGGCCACGCGTACACCAACGCGTCAGGACTGATGCACCCTCACTGCCAGCACGCGACGCACCAGCGGGTCTTCCTGTCTCGGGCGGAACTCTCCGCGCTTCCATGCCCGCTCAAACTCCTCAGCGCCCATATTCAAGTGCTTGCGTGCCTGGGCGTCGTACAGTGCCCAGGCCTCTTCTTCGGAGAGCACAGTCACCCCCTCGGGGAGTGACGTCCCACCGGTGGTTGTTCGGGCGCCCGCCGAAACACCGGAGGCAGACTTGCGACGCGGTTTTGCGAGGGTCATACGTACATCCTACGACAAGACTGCACGAGGGACGCTATTCGTGGTCATCAGAAAAGTCGACCAACCGCCGGTGCAGCGCAGTCAGCCATCACTCCGCCGGTACAACCACCGGCGCCGGCGCCATCACGCCGCCCCGGCCCAGCCTCCGCAACGATGGCTGGCGCGCGACGACCGAGGCGGTCGCGAGGAGGGTGAGCCACGCGAGCACGGCGAAGGTGACCGGCAGGCCGAATCGCTGGCCGACCGCGCTCACGGGGGCGGCCATCAGCATCGAGCCGCCCATGGCCAGCGGGAAGAGCGCGAGCACGCGGCCGCGCATCTCCTCCCTCACCATCTGCTGCACCAGGGTCGATGCGGTCACCATGGTCCCCACAAGGCTGAAGCCAAGGCCGAAGTTCGCGACCGCGGTAATCGGGATCGAACGGGAGTGCGCGAAAACGATTGCGGCCACGGCGAAACCAGTGGTAGTCAGGCAGAGCGTGACTCCGCGCGTGGCATAGGTTCGGCAGAACGCGAAGAAGAACGAGGCAAAGAACGTGCCCAGCCCCCAGGTCATAGCCATGAAGCCGAACTGCGCCTTCGAAAGCCCCATGATTTCGCGCATCCAGAGCGGCCCGAGCGTGCTCGGGCCCGGCATGCCGATGCACTGCATGGCGAACACCGCCGCGATAATGGCAAAGATCACTGAATCGGCCCGCGCATAGGCCAGCCCCGAGCGGATGTTGCCGAGCATCCCTTCGCCACGGTTGGCCGACCCAATGCTCCGGTAGCGCAGCGCCGAGATGGTGGGAATGATGACGGCCCAGGCGATGAGCGTGAGTGCATAGACTTCGCCGCCGCTGAAGACGCTGTTGAGGAAACCCACGAGCGGCAGTGCGAGCGGGAAGGTGAGTTGCTGGGCCACCATCTGCAGCGTGATGGCGCTTGCCAGTTGGTCCATGCCGACGACCGCGGGGATGCTCGCGGTGCGTGTGGGCATGTCGATCGCCATGTTTCCCGCGGCCGCGAAGGTCAGCGTGATGAGCACGACGATGGTCGCGTCGCCGAGAGGGTCGGTGAGCATCGTAAGCGCGATGAGGCCGTTGATGCAGAAGGCGATGCACTCGCAGACGAGGAGCACTCTGCGCCGCTCGAAACGGTCGGCGAAGGCGCCGCCGATCAGGCTGAAGAGCAGCATTGCCGCGCCACGGCTCGCGCCGATCAGGCCGACGAACAGCACCTCATGCTCGGGGTAGGTGTCCTGCACCCAGAACACCTGGGTGATGAACTGCATCGGCATGACGAAGCTCACCACGCCCGAACCGACGAGCAACAACCGGAAGTCGCGATGGGCGAGCGCGCCGCGGGCCATGCGGTAGTTTGTCAGAGCCGAATGATGAACCGCAATTAGTCGCGGCTCACCTGCAGCGAGTAGCTCTTGTACGGGAGGTCGTAGCCGGGGTCGGGGTCCGGCTTCGGACCCGGGTCATCGTCGACGGCGATGGTGCAGTGCATGGCTTCGCAACCCTTGAGGATGTCGTCGAGGAGTTCCTGGTCGATCCGCGAACCGCGGTTCACGCTGCCGCCCTGGGAGTGGATGCCGACGATCTTGCCGAGGTTCGGCCCATCCTGGGCAGACCAGATAGCCGAGCCGCTCTGCCCCGGCGCGGTGTCGATGTCGTAGTAGAGCGAGAAGTCGGAGACGGTGAGGAACGACGGCCGGATGAGTCCCCACATCGTGCCGTCGGGCTTGTCGCCAGGGTAGCCGACGATCACCGGCTGGAAGTCGGTCTCCTCGAGCGTCTCCGTCGGCAGAACGGAGACGGTGAGCCAGCCGGTGTCCAGCGTGAGCAGGTCATCGGGGAGCTTGATGACGCCCCAGTCCCAATCGCTCGAGCCGGATTCGGCGTAGGCGTCGGGCACCCACCAGTCTTCCGCGTATTCGTAGCCGAACGGTTCGAAGTCGCCGTCTTTCGCGGGGATCACACGGATGTTCCATGCCGTCCAGTCGCCGGTGTCGGAATCCCAGAGGCAGTGGCCGGCCGTCAGCAGCGCATCGGGCCCGATGAACGTGCCGGTGCAAGTGCCGACCACGTTCTCGTCCTCGTCTTCGAGTTCAAGGTAGGCGATGGCGCTGAACGGGAAGACGGTGGTGTCGGCGATCTGGACGCGGTCGTCGGCGCCGATGACCGACTGGCCGCTGACTACGCCGTCGCCATCACCGGCGCGCGCATCGAGACGCGGCCCAACGGCGAAAAAGCCAACAGCAACGACGACGAGCAGGAGACCAGGACGCTTCCACATGGCGAAAGAGTGTGACCGGCCCGGCCCCTTCGTGCCACGGACAAACGGGTAGCCCGGAGGTGGCCGGGGGTGCCGACGCGTTCGAAAGCGGACGACATCCATGGCAGCGATGCGTATTGAGAGCCAGTTCGAAGCACAGGTGGCGCACGAGTTCCTCTCGCGCCGTGCGAGCATGCTCGCCGAGGCCGCCGCGCCCGCAGTCGTCGCGCCGGCCCCCGCCGGGGGTGACACGCTGAACATCTCGCCCGAAGCCCGGCTCGCCGCGCTGACCGCCGCACTCTCCAGCGGCGCCGCCGATGACGTGATCGCGGCCCTGCGAACGTTCGGCGCGCTGCCACCTGGCGAGGTCGCGGGGGCGCTGGCGCAGGTGCTCGCTCGCCTGGCGCCCGGCGTAGCGCTCGAACAAGCGCCGCCGGAACAGGCACGGGCACTTCGCGAACTGGTCGCGACATTCCTGCGTTCGCCAGAGTCCGGGAGCCAGGCGGCCCAAGCGTTCACCGCCGCAGGACGAGAGACGCTGCCCCCTGCACTCCTCTCGCTGCTCGGCGTCTCCGAAGCCACCCGCAAGCCACGCCGCAAGCCACGGCGAGGGCAATTGCCGGAACGGGGAGGGTCATGGTTCGAAGACGAGCCGCCCCGCGACGGGGACGGTGCAGGAACCACGGAGCCGGCGCCCGGCCGGCACTCGCGTTAGCGGTCGAGCCCGCGCTTCACATAGGTTCCGAGGAGCTTGCGAGGGTCGCGGACGAACCACCTACCGTTGCACGACCGGGAAGGGAGCAACGGGTCGAGGTACAGCGTTGTTCGCTGACCCCTTCCCCGTTATTTGACGACGAAGTAGCGCGCATCGGGGTGGTGCACGACCACTGCCGCGGTCGACTGCTCGGGGTGCCACTGGAACGTCTCGCTCAGTTCGACGCCGATGCGCTCGGGCTGCAGGAGGATCCGCATTTTCGCCTGCTCTTCGAGGTCCGGGCAGGCCGGGTAGCCAAACGAGTAGCGCGCGCCCTGGTAGTGCGCCTGGAAGAGTTCCTTCATCACCGGCGAGTCCTTCCCGGCGATGCCCAGTTCTTCGCGGACGCGGCGGTGCCACATCTCGGCGAGGGCCTCGGCGCTTTCGACCGAGAAGCCGTGCCAGTGGAGGTAGTCGCGGTACTCGTTCGCCTGGAAGAGTTCCTGCGCGAACTCACTGCCGCGCGGCCCCATGGTCACGAGCGTCATGCCGACGACGTCGTACTGCGGGCCACCGGCGGCCGCCTCCTCGACGGAGCGGAAGAAGTCGGCGACGCACTTGCGCTGGCCGGTCGACTGGCGCGGGTACTTCAGGCGGACAGGTTCGCCTGCCGGCTTGCCATCGCGGAGGTCCGGCCAGCAGATCAGTTCGTTCCTGTCGGCCAGGCAGGGGAAGTAGCCGTAGACCACCTGGGGCACGAGCAGTTGCTCGGCGATAGCCCGTTCGGACCAGCGCCGGAAGACCGGGCGCACCTCCTGGTCGACGAAGGCGGCGTAGTCGGCTTCGGAGCGTTCGCCGCGCTGGTACTGCCACTGGCCGCGGAACAGTTGTGTTTCGTTGATCCACGGGAAGATGTCGCGCAACGGGAGGCCGCGGACGATCCGGCTGCCCCAGAACGGCGGCGTCGGGATCGGCGCCCCGCGCGCGATCTCCGAGCGGGCGTACTCGTCGAGGTTCGAGGTGTCGGTACCGGGCGCGGTGACCTGCACCGGGTCGTAGACCGAATCGGCGGTGACTTCGGCGCCGCCACGGGTAAGCACGGGCAGCGGGCGGCCTTCGCGCGCCGCGGGCACCACCCGTTCGAGCGTGGCGAGACCTTCGAAGGCGTCCTGCGCGTAGTAGACCACGCCCTTGTAGAGGCGCCGCAGATCGTCTTCGACGTAGCGCCGGGTAAGCGCAGCCCCACCGAGGATGACCGGGAAGTGGAACAGCTCCCGGTTATTCAACTCCTCGAGGTCCTCGCGCATGACAACGGTGCTTTTCACGAGCAACCCGGAGAGCCCGATGGCGTCGGCCTCGACCTCCTGCGCCTTCTCGATGATGTTCTGGATTGGCTGCTTGATGCCGAGATTGAAGGTTGTGTAGCCGTTGTTGCTGAGGATGATGTCGACCAGGTTCTTGCCGATGTCGTGGACATCGCCGCGAACGGTCGCGAGCACGACCTTTCCCTTGGTCGAACCCTCGCTCTTCTCCATGTACGGCTCGAGGAAGCCGACCGACTGCTTCATCGTCTCGGCCGACTGCAGCACGAACGGGAGTTGCATCTTGCCCGCGCCGAAGAGTTCACCGACGACGCGCATGCCGTCGAGCAGGTGCTCGTTGATGATGGTCAGCGGGTCGAAGTGGGCGAGCGCTTCTTCGAGGTCATCTTCGAGACCGCGCCGGTCGCCGTCGATGATGCGCTGCTGCAGCCGTTGCTCGACCGGCAGCTTCGAACGGTCCGCCTTCTCGGTCTTCTCCGCGCTGGTGTTTTCGAAGAGCGAGATGAAGTGAATGAGCGGGTCGTACCCTTCGCGGCGGCGGTCGTAGATGAGGTCGCGCGCGGTGTTCAGCTGCTCTTCCGGGATGCGGTTGAGCGGCACGATCTGCTTAGCGTTGACGATTGCCGAATCGAGGCCGTGGTCGATCGCTTCGAAGAGGAAGACCGAGTTGAGCACCCGGCGCGCCGCCGGCTTCAGCCCGAACGAGCAGTTCGAAACGCCGAGCGTGGTGTGGACACCGGGATACTCGGCCTTCATCTGCTTGATCGCGTTGAACGTCTCCATCGCGTCCTTGCGCAGATCTTCCTGGCCGCCGGAAAGCGGGAAGGTGAGGAAGTCGAAGAGCAGGTCGCCGGGTTCCATGCCGTACTCGTTGACCGCGAGGTCGTAGATGCGGCGGGCGACACGCAGTTTCCACTCGGTGGTGCGCGCCTGGCCCTCTTCGTCGATCGTGAGGGCGATGGCGGCGGCGCCGTGGCGCTTGATCATCGGCAGCACGCGGCGAATCTTCCGCTCGCCATCCTCGAGGTTGATCGAGTTCACGATCGCCTTGCCCGCGTAGAGCTTCAGCGCGGTCTCGACGACCGGCGGCTCGGTGCTGTCGAAGACGAGCGGGAGCGTGCTCTGCGTGCGCAGCGCCGAAGCGACCCGGTCCATGTCGGCCACTCCGTCGCGGCCGACGTAGTCGACCATCACATCGATGACGTGGGCCCCTTCTGCCGCCTGTTCGCGGGCGAGGGCGACGATTCCGTCGAGGTCCTCGGCGAGGAGGAGGTCGCGGAAGGCGCGCGACCCGGTCGCGTTCGTGCGCTCGCCGATGACGAGGAACGAGATGTCCTGTTCGATCGGGACGCTCTGGTAGACCGAGGAGACGTTCGCTTCGTAGGGCGAAGCTTCACCACGGAGGAACTCGGCACGCGCCGGGCGGAACTGCGGCGCGGGCCGGCCGATGGCGGCGATGGCGGTCGCGAACATTTCGGGCGTAGTGCCGCAGCAGCCCGCGACGATGTTCGTGCCGAACTCGCTCACGAATGTGCGCTGGTGCTTCGCGAACTGCTCCGGCGTGAGGGTGTAACAGGCCTGGCCATCGACCACTTCCGGCAGGCCCGCGTTCGGGCCGATAAAGACCGGGCGCCGGCAGTGCTCGGCGAGGTAGCGCACGTGCTCGGTCATCTGGTCCGGCCCGGTCGCGCAGTTGATACCGATGATGTCGACGATGTCGAGCGGTTCGAGCGTGGTCAGCGCGCAGGCGATATCGGACCCGAGGAGCATCGTGCCGGTGGTTTCGATGGTCACGCTGGCGATGACCGGGATGCGCTTGCCGGTGGCTTCGAAGGCAAGCGCGCAGCCGTGAAGGTAGGCCTTGGTCTGGAGGAGGTCCTGGCAGGTTTCGACCTTGAGGACGTCGATGCCACCTTCGATGAGGCCGATGGCCTGCTCGCGGGAGCCTTCGACGAGTTCGTCCCAGGTGATGTGCCCGAGGCTCGGCAGCTTGGTGCCGGGGCCCATGGTGCCGAAGGCATACCGCGGGTGTTCGGGAGTCGAATAGCGGTCGCGCACGCGGCCGATCAGTTCGGCGGCAAGGCGGTTCAGTTCGCGCGTGCGGTCGGCCAGGCCGAATTCGGCGAGCACGACGGGGTTGGCGCCGAACGAACAGGAGTCGACCGCGTCGACGCCAACGTCATAGAACGAGGTGTAGATGCGCTCGAGGACGCCGGGGTTCGAGATGTTGAGCCACTCGGGGCAGCTATCGTGCGTTTCGCCATCGGCGGCGACGTACGCCTCGGGGCCGAGGTTAAACGAGAGGAGCGTGGACCCGATGGGCCCGGCGGAGTAAAGCACCTGTTCCCGCAGGCGGTGCAACAGCGGGTGATCGAGAGGCCGGTACATAAGGCAGGAAACCAGCGTAGCACAGGAGTGCGTGAGCGGAGGACGCGGGGTTCCTCAATCCCACCAGCAGACCTCGGCCACCGTGGCCTGCTGGATTCCTGCGAGGCAACGAATGATGGCCGGGGCCAGCGCGAGCATGTGGTCAGGCCGGTCGAGGCGCGGGCGGAGGATGACGATTGCGGGATCAGGCGGGGTCAGGGATCGAGAACGGCCGAACCTTCGATCCGAGGTAAGGATGGCCGTGTACCTGCCGCGGGCGCGCTCGATGAGCTCAGAATCGGGGAGACCTGACCAGCCTTCCGCCCAGACGGTGCGGCAATCGAATGGGGGAAGCGCTGAGGCAAGTCCCGGCCAGAGACACTCATCAAGCAGGAACAAGGTCAAACAACTCGGGAGATATCAGGCTCCCGAGACGGTTGAGAACGCCCTCTGCCTGGTCACACGAGACACCGGGGAAGTCGCACAAGAAGCTCGCGAGGGTTCCACCGGCGGCGAGATGCCCGAGCAGATTCGCGACCGGGACACGAGTGCCGGTGAAGACGAGCGTGCCGTGCATAACCTCGGGCGACGAAGTGGCGATGCCAGCGAGCGATTCGGTCAACGCATTCATCATGTAATAACTATAGCAGCTACCACACCTCCGGGGACCACGGGCCGGGGGTTCCTAGACCCGGGAGATCCGCACCACCTCACCGGGAGCAATCGTGATCAGGGCTTCGCGAAGGCGGGGAAGTAGTTCGGCCACATGGATCAGCCGGTGGCTGCGGGGCGAAAGCACGATGATGGCCGGATATCCGGTCAACCCTGTGAGCTCGGCGGGAAACGTTTGATCCAGGGTGACAATAACGTCATAGACCCCTGCGGCGCGGATAGCGAGCTCCCTATCAGCGATTCCAAGCCAGCCGAGGTCTCGCACATGATCGAGTTGGAGGTCTGCGAGGCTCCCGGCGAGCCGGACGGGAATGTTCTCGTCAAGAAGCAGCCGCATGAGGGTCCGCGCCGAGCGTCGCGCCGAGCGCCTGGATAACGTTGACCGCTGACTCACGCGAAACACCGGGGTAGTCGATGAGAAATTCTTCGATCGACTCCCCGCCAGACAGGTAGTCCAGCAGAGCCTGGAGCGGCACTCTCGTCCCACGGAAGACAGCTGCGCCGCCCAGGACACGCGGGTTTCGAGTCAACAGTTCATCAACTGACGCCATAACTCCAGTGTACTCCTGGCGGGGAGGCCTACCACACCTCCGGGGCCCACGGCTTCGGGTTCCAGGTGAACATGGCGTCGGCGAGGGCGATGGCCGCAGGCGCCCCATCGATTCGCCCGGCGCGGGCGAGCGCCCAGGCCGAACCGCCACCGAGGTAGAGCGCGCCGAGTTCGTTCCCGCTGAGCCGGAGGTGGGGTTCGCGCGTGGTCGGCGTGCAGGTCGCGCCATCCGGGCCGCCCTTCAGCAGGAAGCGGCCGCCTGCCCACGGGCAGAAGCTGTCGGCCACGTCGAGCACGAGTTCGCCTTCGCTGGCGTAGCGGCGAGCTTCGAGGGCGCGCGGCACTTCGACAATCCGCACCCAGAGGGTGTCCTGGGCGCGATGCAACAGCCGACGCGAATCGGCGAGCATGTGATAGAGCGGCTCATCGACCGGGCGCCACTCGGCCCTGATCGTTTCGATGAGATCGACGCCGAAGACGTGCTGCCAGAGCGCCGAATACGCCGCATCGGTCGTCGCGACGAGCGAGTTCACCAGCAACTGGCTGGCGGCGAGGCCGTTCACATCGTCCTCTTTCACGCGGTAGCGCAGGAACCCGAGCACCTCGCCGCCCTCTTCGTACTGAACGTCGAAGAGCGAGCTGTAGCCGGGCGGCGCCGGCCAGGGCGGGTCGCGGAAGGTGCGGTTCTCCCACCAGCCAGTCGACCGGCTGTGCATGCCCGGGCGCACGCGGCGGGCTGCCTCCCAGGCGGCCGGCCACTTCGCGAGGGCCTCGGCGCGCTCGACGTAGCGGGTGCGGCCCGAGAAAGCCGGCGCCCAGCGCAGGGCCGTCCGCGTGCGGTCGATGGTCAGGTGTTCGACACCCTCGGCGGCGAGGCCGTAGCCGAAGCGCGGGTAGATCGAAGTCTCGGAGGCCCAGAGAGCGGCGATCGGTTCGCCCCGGTCGCGGACCTGGTCGAGCTGGTAGCGCATCATCGCGGTGAGGATGCCCTTGCGCCGGTGGCTGGGCAGCACGGCGACCCAGGTGAGGCCGCCGCAGGCCACGCTCGCGCCCGGCGTGCTCATGTCGAACGTCCAGGTCCCGGCGGTGCCGACCACCTGGTGTTCGTCCCACACCGAGATCGAGCGGCCGATGTCGGCGTAACGCAGCGTGAACTCGATGCTCTCGGGCGGGCGAGGGTCATGCCCGAAGCCGATGGCATTCGTGCGGAAGAACGCCGGCAACTCGTCAACTGTCGCCGGGCGGATGGGATAGTCCATGGGGCGCCTCTCTTGCCGCGCGATATCGCCGGACAGCGGAAGCCGGGGCTAATGACTGGCCCCGGCTGATTGATCTGGATGGCGACCGGCCGTGCGGCTCAGGCTTCGGGCGTGAACCGTATCGGCAGGTGCTTGATTCCGCCGATGAAGCTCGAACGCAGCCGTTCGGGCTGGCCCGCGAGTTCGACATCCGGGAAGCGGCGGAACATCTCCTCGTAGAGCACGCGCAGTTCGAGCTTGGCGAAGCCCGCGCCCAGGCAGAAGTGTTCGCCGATGCCGAAGGCGAGATGGTCGTTCGGCGAGCGCGTGATGTCGAACACGTCGCCGTCCGGGAAGACGTCTTCGTCGCGGTTGACCGACGGGTACCACATGACAACGCGTTCGCCTGCCTTGATCAGCTGGTTGCCCACCTGGGTGTCTTCCAGGCAATGGCGCGCCATGTGCATGACCGGCGAAACCCAGCGCAGGATCTCCTCGATGGCGCCGGGCAGCAGGCTCATGTCGTTGAGCAGCTTCGCCTTCTGGTCGGGGTGTTCGCAGAGGGTCAGCAGGCCGCCAGACATGCCGTTCCGGGTGGTTTCGTTCCCGGCGAGGATGAGCAGGAAGCAGAACCAGAGGATGTCCTCATCGGTGAGCTTTTCGCCCTCGATCTCCGAATCGCAGAGGATGCTGATCATGTCGTCGGAGGGCGAGATGCGGCGGCTCTGGAGGGCCTGGGCGTAGTAGCCGAACATCTGCATGGTGCCCATGTTGCCGGTGATGCGGGCGGCGTCCTGGGTGCCGCGCTGGTCCTCCGGAACGTCGGTCTGGTACTCGGGGTCGCCCGGGCCGAGCACCTTGTTCGTGAGCTGGAACATCAGCGCCCAGTCCTCTTCGGGCACGCCGAGCATGCGGCAGATGACCGCGAGCGGGATGTTGCAGGCGATGTCGATGACGAAGTCGCTCTCGCCCTTCTTCGCGATCCGATCGAGGAGCATGTTCGTGGTCTCGCGGACCTTCGGTTCCCAGAGTGCGACGGCGCGCGGCGTGAACGCCTTGTTGACCAGGCGGCGCATCTTCACGTGGCGCGGTGGGTCCATGGTGATCAGCATCTTGCCGTTGCCTTCGGCGGCGGCCGTCGTCTCGTCTTCGTTCACCGGGAAGAACGAGACGATGCCCTTCTCCGAGGAGAAGATCTGCGGGTTGCGGGAAACCTGGAGCACATCGGCGTACTTCACCAGGTTCCACCAGCCACGGGTGTACTCGTTTTCCGGCCGCCAGCTAATGGGGTTTTCGCGGCGGAGGATCTTGAACGCTTCGTGGGAACGGCCCGATTCGAAGAGCAGTTCGTCGCCAAGATCGATCTCGGCAAGGGTCAGTGGAGCGATTTCTGTGGTCATACGGCAGCCTCGGCAACGCTGGGTGACTTACCGCTCGGTCGATAGATTACGTTAATCCTGGCGGGCGGCGCCAGTGGCAAATTGAACGCTCGTTCACGCTTTCGAAACATGTTGCGGCGGGCGCTCGCGTGCAGCTTCGTAAAGCGCTTCCAATACTTTACCTTCGCTTGGGGACAGAACCGGCACGTTGTGCCTGTCGCACTCCCACTCCCGCGAAAGAGGCCCCACTTGGACGAACCGAAGACACCCGCAGGCGCCGACGTCGCCGAAGCCCGCGCGACCCTCGAAGCGGCAATGTTCGAAATCAAGCGCGTCATCGTCGGCCAGGAGCCAATGCTCGAACGTGTGCTCGTCGCGCTCCTTTCCAGCGGCCACCTCCTGATCGAAGGTGTGCCCGGGCTCGCCAAGACGCTGACCGTGAAGACGATCGCCGAAGTGCTCGGAGGCACATTCCAGCGGGTCCAGTTCACGCCCGACCTCGTCCCGGCCGACCTCGTTGGCACGCGCATCTACCGGCCGGACCACGGCACGTTCGAAACCGAGCGCGGGCCGGTGTTCTGCAACCTTCTGCTGGCCGACGAGATCAACCGTGCGCCGGCCAAGGTGCAGTCGGCCCTGCTTGAAGTGATGCAGGAGCGGCAGGTGACAATCGGGCTGGAGACGTTCACCGTGCCGCGGCCGTTCCTCGTGATGGCGACCCAGAACCCGATCGAGTCCGAAGGCACCTACCCGCTGCCCGAGGCGCAGGTCGACCGCTTCATGATGAAAGTGCTCGTTGACTACCCCGGCCTCGGCGAGGAGTTGCTCGTGGTCCAGCGCTCGCTGCAGCCGCAGGACACGGTGCAGCAGATCCTCTCCGTGGAACAGTTGGAAACGTACCAGCGGGTGGCCGCGGGCCTGTTCGTCGACCGTGCGGTAGCGCAATACGCGATCACGCTCGTCGATGCGACGCGGAAGCCGGCAAAGTACGGCCTTTCGCAGCACGAAGCGCACATCGCCTTCGGTTCGAGCCCCCGTGGCAGCATCAACCTCGTGCACGCAGGGCGCGCTCTGGCGCTCCTCCGCGGCCGGCGCTACGTGCTCCCCTCCGATATCTACGACCTTGCGAAGGATGTCCTCCGCCACCGCCTCGTCCTCACCTACCAGGCGCTCGCCGACAACATCACGCCCGACGACATCCTCGACGGTGTGCTGAAGGCAGTCGCGCAGCCGCGCATCGAACTCGCCCAGGAACTGAGCGCGTGACCGCGGCCAACCTCCACGTCGTGCGCACACCCGACCGGCCCGGCCCCGGCCCGATGCCCGATGCCGTGTTGCGCGCGCTCGACATCACCATCGGCCGCCGGATGAACGGCCTCCTCGCCGGCGACTACCGGTCGAGCGCACTTGGCCTCGGCACTGAACTGGCGCAGGTGCGCGAATACCAGCCCGGCGACGATGTCCGCCAGATCGACTGGAACGTGACGGCACGGACAACCGTCCCGCACGTTCGCGTGCAGGTCGCCGACCGGGTGCTCACGACGTGGCTGATGCTCGACACCTCGCCGTCGATGGGCTTCGGCACGGCCGACCGGCGGAAGTACGACGTCGCCGAAGGAGTCGCCGTCGCGGTCGGCCAGGTGGCGACACGGCACGGCAACGCGCTCGGTGTTCTCAGCTTCGGCAGCGAACGCCACCGCATGATCCCGCCCGGCCAGGGCCGCAAGGGCATGCTCGGCCTGCTCACGGTGCTGCGAGACGAACCCGCGCGCGATGGCGCCGGACCGACGTCGCTCGGGGACGCCATCCATTCGCTCAACCGGCTGGCCGGGCGCTCGCGGCTCATCGTCATCGTCTCCGACTTCCGCGGGCCGCGAGACTGGCCCGATGCGCTCGTCGAGTTGTGCGGTCGGCATGCCGTCCTCGCGGTCGAAGTGCGCGACCCGCGAGAGCAGGAATTGCCGGACGTCGGCGAACTCTGGCTCGTCGACCCGGAGACCGGCCGCCAGTTGCGCGTCGACACGCGCTCGAAGCGGCTGCGCGAGCGGTTCGCCAGCGCCGCCGACGCCGAGCGTGGCGAAGTCGCGAAGTTGCTTGCACGGGCCGGCGCGCAGCACGTCGTCCTTTCCACGAAGGGCGACTGGCTGCGCACACTGGCCGGTTTTCTCACCACGAAAGGAGGGCGGCGATGAGCTTCGCCTGGCCGCTCGCACTGCTTGGACTGGTTCTCGTGCCGCTCTGCGTGGCCGCGTACGCCTGGGCGCAACACCGGCGGCCGAAGTACGCCGCCCGGTTCACCAACCTCGACCTCCTCGCCAACGTGGTCGAGCACTCGCCAAACTGGCGGCGGCACGTGCCGGCCGTGCTCGGCTTGCTGGCTCTCACCTCGCTGCTCGTCGCCCTCGCCCGCCCGGAGTTCGTCCACAAGACGCCGAAGCAGGAAGCGACGGTCGTGCTCGTCACCGACATCTCCGGTTCGATGACGGCGACGGACATCAAGCCGACGCGCATGGACGCGGCCAAGACCGCCGCCCACACACTCGTCGACAAGTTGCCGAAGGGCTTCCGCCTCTCGCTGGTCAGCTTCTCCGCCGGCGTTCGCACCGTCGTCGCCCCCACCACCCACCGCGACCTGATGGACGCTGCGATCGACTCGCTAACGCCGGTCGGCGGCACCGCGATGGGCGACGGGATCGTCGAGGGGATCGCGGCCTCGCGCCTTTCGACGGTGGACGCAAAAGGCCAGGCGGTTCCCACGCCGACACCCACACCTGCCGCCGGCGGAAAGGCGCCGGAGAAGCCGCCGGTCATCATGGTGCTGCTCTCGGATGGCGCCAACACGCTCGGCCAGACCGACCCACTGGACGCGGCCGACCAGGCGAAGAACGAGGGCATCCCCATCTTCACCATAGCCCTCGGCACACAGGACGGTGTCGCCATCGTGACCGACAACCTCGGCCGCCAGCGCCGCGTGAACGTGCCGCCCGACGAGGAGACCCTGCGGGAGATCTCGGACATCACCGGTGGCAAGTTCTTCTCGGCGCCCTCGGCCAGCGACCTCCAGTCCATCTACAACGACCTCGGCTCGAAGATCGGGTACGACAAGACCACGTCCGAGGCGACCGTCGGGTTCGCGGCCTTCGGCGCGCTCGCCATCCTCGCCGCGGGTGGGCTCAGCCTCCTCTGGTTCAACCGCTTCCCGTAGCCGTTTCGAACGTGGCGGACACGACGAAAGGGCCACCAATTGGTGGCCCTTTCGGGTTCGTGGCGCCGGAGAATGTCAGGCCTTGCGGCGTCGGCGGAGGAGCGCGCCAATGCCGAGGACGAGAGCAGTGAGCCCCCCGCCGGCGCCGAACATCGCCAGCCCGAGCTGGGCGTCCGCGTCGTCGCCGCCGTCTTTCGCCGCGGTGGAAGGCAGGGCCGGGCTCTCGCCGTTACCGCTGTTGCCGTTGTCCTGCGCCGTTCCACCGGTGCCGGACGAATCGCCACCGGGGACGCTGGCGCCGTTGTCCTGGTCGCCGGAGTCAGGCGTCGAATCCGTCGCCGGATCGCTCACCGCGTCGTCGCCGGACGGGGGCTGAGTCGGGTCGGGGTTCGGCGCGATGTCATCCGGGCCCTTGGGCGGCTGGGTCGGCGTCGGGTCCGCGGAGATGTCATCCGGCCCCTTCGGCTGCGTCGGAGTCGCGGTCGGCAGCACGATGATGATCTGTTCCGCCCGCATGCTCACGTTGTCGAAGTACACCGTGTGCTCCGCCGCAATCGAACCTCCGCCCTGGGGTTCCTTGAGCGCTGTCGCCCGTACCCGGACTGACTTCGCGCCGGCAGGAGCGGTGGATTCGAAGCTGAAGTGCTGCCACTTCCCGCGCTGGAGGTCTGTCTTGCCACCGCCCTGGTAGCCGCCGCCGGTGACCATGTTCGCCCCGGAGCAGTCGGCGCTTTGGTAGTAGTGCAGGCCAAGGCTGGCGCCACTGTTCTTCGGGGCCGCTTCCGGCACCCAGTAGTCGGCCTCGACCGTGTATTCCTTGCCTGCCTTCACGCTCACGCAGGTCCAGCCGCTCATGTAAGAGTTCCCGGTCCCCGTGTAGTCGTTCGTGATCTGCATCGTCGACTTGTAGAGCGTCGGGTTCCCGCCGAAGTTGTCCCAGCCGGCGACGCTGCTATCGAAGGTCCCGTTGAGGATGAGGTTGCTGCCGGCAGCGCCGGCGCTCATGGCGCCGATGGCCGGGACCGCAAGCGCTGCACCCAGCGCGAGGAGTTTGATACGGTTCATGGTCTCTTCTCCAGGGGTGTTCTGGGGAAAAGACCGGCAAGCGGGGAGAACCTTACGAGCGTTCTGTGAAGCGCATCACAGAAGGCGGAACCGCTCTACTTCACCCAGGAGATGGCCTGCCGCGGGCAGAGGCGAATCGCCCGATCGACCTTGCCCTTGAGCGACTCGGGTACGTCATCGACGAGGACGACGCTGACATCGTCGTCGCCCAGCTTGAAGACTTCGGGCGCGGCCTGCTGGCACTTGCCATGGCCCTCGCACATATCCGCGTTCACAACGACTTTCATAGCGCCACCTTCGCGGCCCGGCAGGGAATGGGCGACGGGAACGTCACCGGCCGCAAGCTGAGCATACAGCGAGGGCGGCTATTCGCGCCGCGCGCGCTGGCTGGTACCGTTTGCCCGATGACCGCCGACACCGCCATCGATGACTGGCTCGAGACCGAAGGCATCGCCGACCGGGCGAGCCGGGTCGAAGCGATGGCGGTGCTCGCGGCCGCCGGGCTTACGCGCGCGGGCAAGCAAAGGATGGCGAACCACAAGCTCGCGGCTGCTCGCGAAGCGCTCTGGGCCGGGGTGACGCCGGTCTGTACGAACGCCGCCTGCCGGTCCGCCATCGGCTCGCCGTTGAAGCCGATCGTGACCACGGGCCGCGACCGCTGCATGGTCTGCGGGGGTTCGAACACGCGCCGGGCGAGCAAGCGCATGCTCGAAGTGTGTGAGGCCGCGGGGCTTCGACGCATCCTGCTCCTCGGCGGTTCGAAGGCGGCACACACGGAACTGCGGACGGCGCTCAACGGCGCCTCCATCGAAATCCGGGTGATCGACGGCCTCGACACAAGCCCTTCGATTAAGACGGCGCTGCCCGACCTCGAGTGGGCGCAACTGCTCGTGGTCTGGGCCTCGACCGCGCTGCCGCACCGCGTCTCGCAGGTGTACACCGAGCAGCGCCCGCGCGGCCTGCCGCAGATCACGGTCGCACGGCGCGGGGTCGAGGCGCTCTGCCTGGAAATCACCCGCTTCGCGGCGGGATAGGGGCCATCCACCTGAATCCCTCCGCCGGCGGTGCTAGAATGCCCCGGCAGTTTCGAAGCACCTGGAGGCTACCGTGGAAGTACCGCTGCTCGTCAACGATTTCCTGCGCCGTTCGGCCAAGATCTATCCGAACAAGGAAGCCATCGTCGATGGCCCGCTGCGCCTCACCTATCGCGAATTCCAGGAGCGCGCGAACCAGCTCGGTCATGCGCTCCTCTCGCTTGGCATCAAGAAGGGTGACCGCGTCTGCATCCTCAGCCCGAACAGCCACTACTTCATGGAGAGCTACTTCGGCGTCACCCAGATCGGCGCGATCCTCGTGCCGCTCAACTACCGCCTCGTCGCCAGCGATCACGAGTACATCATCAACCACGCGGGCGTGAAGGCCGTGCTCGTGGACTACGAGTACACCCCGGTCATCGATGACATCCGCCCGAATCTCAAGACTGTCGAGCACTGGATCGCGGCCGACCCGCGCACGCCGGTGCAGACTCCGCGCGGCTGGACCGACTGGGATCTGCTCGTCGGTTCGCAGCCGAAGACGGCCACGCCGTTCGTCGAGCAGGACGAGAACGACGTCACCTCGATCAATTACACCTCGGGCACGACGGCGCGGCCGAAGGGCGTGATGCTCACCCACCGCAACGTCTACATCAACGCCTACAACTTCATCGCTCACCTGCGCATCCAGCACGAAGACCGCGAGATGTGGACACTGCCGATGTTCCACGCGAACGGCTGGGGCGGCCCCTTCGCCATCACCGCGATGGGCGCGACTCACGTCGTCCTCCGCGCCGTTGTCGGCGCCGACATCTACCAGATGATCCAGGACGAAAAGATCACCTTCGCTTGCATGGCGCCGGCGGTGCTCAGCACGATTCTCAACTTCCCGGACCGGGCGAAGTACACCATCACCACGCGGCCGCGCTTCGTCGTCGCCGGCGCCCCGCCTCCAGCCGCCTTCATCGAACGGCTCGAAAAGGAGATCGGCTGGGAGTTCATCGAAATCTACGGCCTGACCGAGACGTCGCCGATCCTGACCGTTTCCACGCCTGATTACCACAACCCGGACGGGACCGACTACCAGCGCCGTTCGCGCGCCGGTGTCGAAGCCATCGGTGTCGACCTCCAGGTGCTCGACGACGACGGCAACCCGGTGCCGATGGACGACACGACCGTCGGAGAGGTGTGCGCACGTTCGAACGTCATCCTCAAGGGATACTGGGAGCAGCCCGAAGAGACGGCCAAAGCCATCCACGATGGCTACTTCCACAGCGGTGACCTCGGCGTCTGGGACGAGTTCGGCAACGTCAACATCGTCGACCGCAAGAAGGACGTCATCATCTCTGGCGGCGAGAACATCTCGTCGCCGGAAGTCGAAGCGGCGCTCTACAAGCACCCGGCGGTGATGGAGTGCGCAGTCATCGGCGTGCCGAGCGAGAAGTGGGGCGAGACACCGAAGGCGCTCATCGTGTTGCGCGAAGGGATGACGGCGACCGAAGAGGAGATCATCGCCTTCAGCCGCCAGCACCTCGCGCACTTCCGCTGCCCGACGTCAGTCGACTTCGTGGAGAACCTGCCGCGCACAGTCACGGGCAAACTGCAGAAGTTCCTCATCCGCGAGCAGTACTGGAAGGGGATCGAGCGCCGGGTGAACTGAGTAGAATGTCGGTATGATCGCGCGTTTGCCTGCGTTCGAACGCCGCGATGATTGGTCGCCTCTTCCGCCAGGGGAGGCGAACC
Source organism: uncultured Anaerolineaceae bacterium (assembly GCA_964470735.1). Classification (GTDB taxonomy): domain Bacteria; phylum Chloroflexota; class Dehalococcoidia; order Tepidiformales; family Tepidiformaceae; genus Amarobacter. The sequence continues at coordinate 19,743 of CAYYDX010000025.1, read as the reverse complement.
GCCGGATCCTCGAAGGGGTTGGCTCCCGCCCGGATCTCCCGTCGGGTGTGGAGTTCGTGCGGGAGTCACGACGGTTCTGGCGCTCCGTGCCTCGGCGTCGTGACTGAGGGCATCCTCGACACCTGCAAAATGGGCCGGAGTCCGGGGCTATTGTGGACGGATCGCGGGCGCTGAACACCCGCTTCCTCGCGGGCGCGGCCCGGATGTGTGGCGGTGGTTCGGACGCCCCTACTCGCCGCCCGCGGCGGCGGTGACGGCGCCCGAAAGGAGCGCCTCCTGCTGTTTCGATGGGCGCGCGAAGAGGATGACGAAAGCTGCGAGGTAGGTGAGCACCGCGGTGACCGTGAACGGCACGGTGTAGCCGCCGGTCTGGTCGTGGAGCCAGCCGACGCCGATCGGACCGAGTCCGCTGCCCGCCTGGCCCGCGAGCGAGATCAGTCCGAAGACCGCCCCGAACGACACCATGCCGAAAATCTCGCCCACGATGAGCGACTGCATCATGTAGATGTTGCCGATCGTCAGCCCGAAGATGAGCGTGAGCGCCCACGTCGCCGCGATGTTCTCGATGTGGATGATGAGCAGGATGGCTGTCGCCTGGACCACGAAGAGGACGAACGTGAGCAGCCTCCGGTCGACCCCGTCGGCGAAGATGCCGACTACGAGCCGCGCGACGATGCTGCCGAAGGCCGTGACGCTGATGGTGAAGGCCGCCTCGTTGCGCGAACCAAGCCGGTCTTCAAGGAAGTTCACCTGGTGGATGATGTAGCCGGTCTGGGCGACGAGAACGAGGAGGAAGGCGACGAAGATCGCCCAGAACCCGACCGTGCGCATTGCTTCGATACGCGACCAGGCGCGGTATTGGGAGGCCATTTCGGTTCGCCCGGAGACGGCCAGCGCCAGGCCGGGAGGGTCGCCGTCGGGGGCCAGGCCCATGTCGCCGGGATCGAAGACGACGACCGCGAGGATCACCGGGATGGCCACGATGAGCACGAGCGCGCCGAGAATCGGGGTTGCCAGTTCGAGCCCGCCCGATTCGACCAGCGCGCTGGCGATTGGCGCGAGGATGACACCGCCAAGCGAGACCCCGGTCGATGAGATGCTCATCGCAAGCGCCCGCCGCCGCACGAACCAACGCGTCATGATCGCGTTGACCGCGATCGAACTCGACATGCCGAAGGCGACGGCGAAGATGAAATACACGAGGTACAACTGCCAGAGCACATCGACGAGCCCGATGAATGCCGCGCTGATGCCGTTGATGACCGTGCCGATGAGCATGAACTTGTTCGGCCCGTAGCGGTCGACGTAGGGGCCGACGAAGGCCGAGGTCAGGCCCGAGATCGTGAAATAGATGGCCGGCGCCACGCTCACCTGCGTATCGCTCCAGCCGTGTGCGTCGCGCAGGGGCTTCAGGAAAATCGGCAACCCGTAGTACCCGACGCCCACGCCGACGAACATGAGGCAGGCGCAGGCGATCGCGATGTACCAGCCGTAGAACATCCCGCCCGGCAGGATGCGTGCAGCCAGCGGATCGCGCCGCGGACGAACGTCGTTCATTCGCGGCAGTCTAACGGAATCGCGCGCAACCGTTCAGCGGCGGCGCGACGGTGGTTTCCCACAGGCTGTCGCTACCGGCCTTCGAAAGCGGGCTGGCGCTTTTCGACGAATGCGCGCGCGGCGTTCAGGTGGTCCTGCGTCTTGCCGCTGGCGATCATGTTCTCGGCTTCGCGCTGGAGCGTATCGGCGAAGCTGTTCGTCGCGCCGTAGGTGAAATTGTCCTTGATCCGGCCGTAGGCCAGCGTCGGCCCGGCGGCGAGTTGTTCGGCCAGTGCCATCGTTTCGTCCATCAGCGAATCGTGCGGCACAACTTTCGTGACCAGCCCGAGGTCCAACGCCTGCTGCGCACTGAGCATGTCGGAGAGGAAGTAGAGTTCCTTCGCCTTGAGGGGACCGACGAGACGCTGGAGCAGCCAGGTGCCACCGAAGTCGCCGCTGAAGCCGACCTTCGCGAAGGCGGTGGTGAACCGAGCCTGGTCGCTGGCGACACGCAGGTCGGTGGCGAGCGCGACGCTCAGGCCGGCGCCGGCGGCCACACCGTTGACGGCGCAAATGGTCGGCTTCGGCATCTCCTGCAGGAGGCGCGAAATCTCCTCCTGCTGGCGCAACACTTCGACGCGAGAGACCACCGAGCCTTCGCCGCCGCTTGAGTTTCGTTCGGCCATGCCTTTGACATCGCCGCCGGCCGAGAAGGCGCGGCCGGCGCCTGTGACCACGACGGCGCGGATCGCCGGGTCTTCGGCGGCGCGCTGGCCTACGCGAAACATCGTGTCGAGCATCTCCGGGTTCATCGCATTGAGCGACTCGGGCCGGTTGAGCGTAATGACGGCGACCGCGCCACGGGTTTCGAACAGGACAGTGTCGGACATGAGCTTTCTCCTCGAAGATGACTGTGCGGCAGCGTGTTTTCGGCGGTAGTTTACTGCTGAACGAGGGTGATTTTGTTGCCTTCCGGGTCTCGAATCCACGCGAGCGTGGGCTGGCCCGGCGGCTGGAACGGCTCCCGCACCACGGCGCCGCCCAGTTCCACCGCCTTCGCGATCGAAGCGGCGAGATCGAGCACCTGGATGTAGAGGGTAACGCCGGAGTCGTCGCTGGCGAGCAGGTGCCCGGTGATCGTTTCCGGCGCGCCGATGCCCGGCGAGATAAGCCTCACCGGACCCTCCGCGCCGATCTCCCAGTTGAACACCCGCGAATAGAACGCCGCCATCCGCCCTGCATCGCGCGCCCGGATCTCCCAGTGCACAACGGGCCGCGACCAGTCCTCTGTCATCGCATACCCCCGAGGACGGGAAGCATAGCGGAACAGTGGCCGGTCCGCGCAGGAAGGAGGGGTGTGGCAGGAGCGCCAGGTCCATCCGCGCTCGGCCATCCTCCGGTAGAATGCGCGCCGGAGGCTTTCCTATGACCACCACCGAAGCGCCCGCGGAGTTCATCGAGGCCACGCTGGACTTGCCGATTCGTTACATCGACCGTTCGCGCGCCTACTACCTGGCGCTCGGCTACGACAATCCCTACGCCTGGGCGCACAACCGCGACGTGCCCTTTACGCCCATGCGAAAGCCGGCCCGCGAATCGAAAATCGCGCTGATTTCGACCGCCGCGCCCTACCAGCCGGACAAGGGCGACCAGGGCGCATGGGCGCCCTACAACGCCGACGCGAAGTTCACGCGGGTCTATTCGATGCCCATCGACCCGGCCCCGGACGTGCGCATCTCGCACATCGGCTACGACCGCAAGCACACATCAGCCGAGGACATCAACTCGTACTTCCCGCTCGCGCGGATGAGGGAAGCCGCCGCCGAGGGGCGCATCGGACACCTCAACGAGCGGTTCTATGGCGTGCCGACGCTTCGCAGCCAGCGCCTGACGACCGAGCGCGACGCACCGAAGATTGTCGAGTTGTGCCGCGAAGACGGGATCGAGGCGGCGCTCCTCGTCGCTACCTGACCGGTCTGCCACCAGACCGTGAGTCTGACAGCCCGCTATCTCGAAGCCGCCGGCATCCCGACCGTGATGCTTGGCTGCGGCAAGGACATCGTCGAATCGGCCGGTGTGCCGCGCTTCCTCTTCAGCGACTTCCCGCTCGGCAACTCCTGCGGCAAGCCGTTCGACGTCGAAATGCAGCGCTCGATCCTGTCGATGGCGCTCGACCTGCTCGATTCGGCAATCGCCCCGAGGACGACCGTGCAAACACCGTTCCGCTGGGCCGAGGACGCTGCCTGGAAGCGCGACTTCTACCGCCTCGACCTGACGCCGGAGCAGATCGCGAACGCGCGCGACCAGATGGACCAGCAGAAGGCCGTGCTCGCAACCAAGCTCGCGAACGACTGAGAACGAATCCGCGCCGCGGAAAGTTCCTACGGGCCGCCCGCGCGGTTCAGGCTTTCGGCGGCGGCGAGCGCGGGTTCGCGCATCCGGGCCGCTTCGAGACGGTCCATCTGCATCTGCACATTCAGCGGGTAAACACCGGTGAAGCAGGCGTTGCAGAGGTCGTCCGGGTTCTGGCCGGTGGCGCGGTTCAGACCGTCGATGCTGAGGTAGCCGAGCGAATCGGCGCCGATGTGCGCGCAGATCTCGTCGACGCTCTGGTTGGCGGCGATGAGTTCGGCCTTGGTGGCCATATCCACGCCGAGGAAGCATGGCGAGATGATCGGCGGCGTGGTGATGCGCATGTGCACTTCGCGCGCGCCCGCCCGGCGGATGAGCTGGATCACCCGTGGCGTGGTGGTGCCGCGCACGATGCTGTCGTCCACGATGATGACGCGCTTGCCGGCGAGAACGTCGGAGAGGGCGTTGAACTTCAGGCTGACGCCCGCTTCGCGGATGCGCTGGTCGGGCTGGATGAACGTCCGGCCGACGTAGCGGTTCTTCACGAGTCCTTCGCGGTAAGGAATCCCGGCGGCGCGTGCATAGCCGATGGCGGCGGGAATCGCTGAGTCGGGCACGCCGATGACGAGGTCGGCGTCGACGTGGTGTTCGCGGGCCAACCGGGCGCCCATCTCTTCGCGCGCCGGGTAAACAAGTTGCCCGCCAATCCGGGAGTCGGGGCGGGCAAAGTAGGTGTATTCGAACGTGCAGATCGCCTTCTTCCGGGCAGGCGCCACTGGGAAGAATCCGGTGTACCCGTGGGCATCGACCTGGATGACCTCGCCCGGCTGCACTTCGCGCTCCATGGCGACGCCGAGGTGTTCGAGCGCGCACGATTCCGAGGCGACGACGTAGCCGTGCTCCATCTTGCCGATGCAGAGCGGGCGCACGCCCATAGGGTCGCGAACGGCGAACAGGCGGTCGCGGAGCATGATGACGAGGCTGTAGGCGCCTTCGATCCGGCGCATCACGTAGTGGAAGCGCTCCTCCCACGTGCCGCCGGGAGCGATCGAAAGCAGGTGCGCGATGACTTCGGAGTCGGCCGTCGATTCGAACTGGATTCCCTGCGCCTGCAGGTCTTCGCGGATGATGTCGGCGTTGGTGAGGTTGCCGTTGTGGCCGAGGGCGATCGGTTCGCCGCTGAACTTGTCGGTGACGACGATCGGCTGGGCGTTGCACTCGAGCGAACCGCCGGCGGTGCTATAGCGCGTGTGGCCGATGGCGATATGTCCGCGGAGGAAGGCGAGGTCCTCTTCGTCGAAGACCTGGGAGACAAGGCCCATACCGGTGCGAAGGTTGAAATCCTTGCCGTTGCTGGTAGCGATTCCCGCGCTCTCCTGCCCCCGGTGCTGGAGGGCGTAGAGCCCATAGAACGTGAGCCGTGCGACGTCTTCGCCGGGGCCATACACCCCGAAGACGCCACAGGCTTCCCGTGGATTGTCGTTCTCAGGAATCACTACGCGAAGGTGCCCTCCTGCAAGTGGGCGATGACGGCAAACCCAGTATATCGGCCCGCGGCAGCCGATTGCCAATCAATCGTAAGGACGATCCGTTATGTTCCGGTCTATGGGTGGGCCGGCATGCCCTCCCTCGCCCGGCGTGCCACACTGCTACCTATGTCGAAAATCAACAAGGCCCGCGAAGCCGCCGAAAAACGCGGAGTCGGTAACTACGAACGGCACATCTTCATCTGCATCGGACCGGATTGCTGCACCTCCGAGCAGGGCGAAAAGGCCTGGGGTCAACTGAAGAAGGCGACCGCGAAGCTCAACGGTTCGAGCGAGAAGGGCCGCATCTACCGCACCAAGGTTGGCTGCCTGCGCATCTGCGAGTTCGGCCCGACAGCCGTCGTCTACCCCGAAGGCACCTGGTACGGGGGTCTCACGCCGGAGAATCTCGACCGCGTCGTCGAAGAGGATCTGCGCCACGGCCGCGAAGTAACCGACCTCGTGATCGGCCGGAACCCGCTCCCGCACTGACCCGTCAATCGAGGAAGAGCGCCATCTCGGTCAGCGTCCGCACGGCCTGCTCGAACCGCCGGGCGGAGCGGTTGCTCCCATCGCCAGTCTCGCGGAGTGCTTCTTCGCGCGTACGCGTCCCGTCGAACAGTGTGATCAGCCGCGCGATGAGCCCATCGACCGTGACGCGCTCGTGGCGGAGGTTCGTCACGTGGCCGAAGCCCTGCGCCAGTTGGCGGCGCGCGAAGGCGGGCGTGCGCGGCTTCGCGCCCGGCGTGACCGTGAACGCCCCCGCGGTCGTGCGCAGTTCGACGAGGCTGGCGCTGTAGCAGAACCCCTGGAGCAGCGTCTCGGCGACCTGGAGCGCGGCGCTCTCCTCATCCGGTGCTGCTCCGCCGAGCCGTTCGCGCACATCACCCACCAGTTCGTCGAACGGAACCCGCGCCGGGTAGCGCGCGGTCAGCAGGCTGAGCGCGGCCCTGCCGGCGGGGCTACCGGGCGACAGTTTCGCCCCGTCCGCTCCGTCGAAACGGGTGGGCTCGCGGCCCGCTGCCACCATCGCGGGTTTCGCGGGTGAGGCCGCGAACATCCGTCGCAGCGGTTCGATGCTTGCCCCTACGCGGCGCGAGACGGCGCGCTGTTCGTGGCAGAGCAGCGTCTGCTTGAACGTCGCGTTCGACAGGAAGTCGAGATACTGCTGGTGTTCGACCGGCGTGGCGGCGAACGTTCGCAGTTCGGCCTGGACCTCCGGCGCGAGCCGCGAGGGGAACACCGTCGGGAAGTCGGCGTCGGCCAGGTACTGCAGGCCGTGGCGCGCGGCATGATCCGCGAACTCGTGGAAGTAGACCGGTTCGTTCACACCGGCCAGTTCGTCGTGCAGCAAGAGCGAACTGGCGCGGTCGCCGCCGAGCGCGTGGCGGCCATCGACGTGCGCTTCGTACTCGGCGAGGAAGTGCCCGAACGAACTGCCGGCCGGCGGGTTCGCGCGCTGGAGCAGGCGGTAGAGCGCCTCCGCCCGGGTCGCGCGTTCGCGAGGGTTCGCAGCGTGGCGCGTATGGTGAAGCATCATCTCCCGCAGGGCATGGAGCGGCGCCCACCCGGGGTAGGCGTTGTAGCTGATGCAGGCGATGCCGTTCGGGGCGAGCAGGCGGCGGCAGTTCGCGAGCAGCGCCTCGCGCACCTCGGCGGGAACCCACGAGTAGACGCCATGCGCGATGACGTAGTCGAACGACCCCGGCGCGAGCATATCGAGGTCGCGGATATCGCCCGCCAGCAGCTCGACGTTCCGGACGCCGAGTTCGGCGGCCATCGCCCGGCCGTCCGCAACCTGGCGAGGCGAAAGGTCGACGCCGGTGAAGCCCGCGCCGGGCAGCGCTTCGGCCATCGCGATGATGTTCGCGCCCGAGGCGCACCCCAGTTCGAGCACGCGGCACGTCTCGACCGGCGCCGGCGCCAGCCCGAGCAGCGCGCCAATGGTTGCGAAGCCGTCGGGGTGGGTTAGCTGGTAGGTAAGCTCCGCGTACGGCTCATCCTCGTAATCCTCGACTCCGTCCGCGCGCGCCATGGGAGGTGAGGATGGGGGCGAAGGCACACCAGAGGCAAGGGAGCTAATCCAGCCCGAACTCCGCAGCGCGGCGAGGCGCCTCGCGTCGCGAACCCATGCCGAGCTTGCCGAGGATTGCCGACACATGGTGGTCGGCGGTCTTTTCGGAGATGTACAGACGCCGGGCGAGCTCGGCGTTCGTCATGCCAACGGCCACCAGCCGCGCCACTTCGAGTTGGCGGTTGGTGAGCCCCGCGGGGTTCGAACGCGTGGTATTGCGCGGCCGCGCCGGGAGATTGGTGACGCCGCGGCTCCGCAGTTCTTGCCGCGCGCGGTCGGCGGTGACCGTCGCGCCCATCGCATCGAACGTCGTGATCGCGGCCACCTGGTCGTCGTGGTCATCCGACCAGAGCAGCGCCATCGCTTCGTCGTACGGAGCGCCAGAGCGGCGCCAGAGGTTCGCCGCTTCACGCGCGCGGCCTTCGAGCATGAGCCGGTACGGCTGGGCGACGGGCAGGTCCATAGGCACGGCCAGGCCAAGCCTGTGAAGCCACGTGGCCAGTTCCCCGAGCGACCATTCCAGCCCGGGTATCCGCGCGAGGCCGGCGAGGTTGCTGGCTGCTTCGGCCAGGCGGCTATCGTCTTCGCCCGTGAGCCACGCCCGCTCGGCCAGCGCCGAAAGTAAGGGGAGCCGGAGAAAAGGCTCGTCGAGATCGCAGGCAAGCCGCCACGCGTCGTGAAGGTTTTCACTGGTTTCACCCCGGCGAATCGCCAGCACACCAATGGCGAGGTGGGGCCAGAACCGCGCAATTGGGGCCCATTCCGCGTCGAGCACGGTGTGCGCATCTTCGAGTGCCGCCTGCCAGCGTCCGCGCAAGAGTTGCATGCATGAACGAACACTCATCTGGGTGGCCTGGCAGAGGGTGATCCCGCGTTCAACGACGAAGGGAATCGAGCGGTCGAGCAACTCTTCGGCGTCGCGGAACCGGCGCTGCTCGACGTCGATGCCGGCGAGATTGGTGAATCCCATGGAAGCGAGTTCGTCGAACGACTCACTGATGGCCGCGTCGATGTTCGCCACGAGGGCGGCACGTTCTCCAGCATTCCCAAGCAGGAGCGACACAGCGTTCCTGATCAGCGCGCACTGGCGGGCGAGGATGGCCACACCGGTGCGCTCGGCTATCGGCTCGGCGATGGCGAGCGCATCACGCGTCGCGTCGAGGTCATTTCGGCGGTATTCGAGGAACGCCTGGATAGCCAGCGCGAGCCCGTACTGCGCGTCGTCGTTTGCTTCGCGCGCGCGTTCGACTCCCAACGTGGCCTGGCGTTCTGCTTCGGCCCTCAGCGCGGAGTAGTACATGAAGGTCGCGAGTCGTGCATGTGCTGCCGAGAGGCCAGCGAGGTCCCCCGCCGAAGTCCACAGGCTCATCGCGCCGCTGATCGAGGCGAGCGCGCCGCCCAACTCATTCACCATGTACTGTTCGAACGCCAGCCGCTCGAGGATGCTCGCACGTTCGCCGGCCGGACCGGAGAAGTGCTCAAGCGCGCGAGAAAGGAATGCGACAGCTTCGAGGTGAGCGCCACCCTGGATCGCCTCATCGGCGGCGGCAAGGGCGAAGACCCCCGTTCGCGGGGGAGCGCCCGCAGCGACAGCGTGGTGGGTCAGCACAGCCCACTCGCGTGAGTTTTTGGCTTCGAGTGCCGCGAGTAGGCGGGCGTGGAGCGCCGGGCTGGCGCCGGGCGGCGCCGAGTCCTCCAGTGCCAGCCGCGCGAGCTCGTGGCGGAAGCCGACTCCTCGCCCGGTACGCACGAGCAGACCCGTCTCTTCCAGCCTCCTGAGTGCCGGCACATCCACCTGGAGAGTCTCCAGGAGTTGAGCGTCGATACCGTGCGGCGCGCAGGCGATCAGTTGGAGGGTCTCGAGATCCCCCGCACTCAGTCCGCCGGCACTGGCGAGTACAGCGTCGCGCACCGTCGATGGAACCTGCTCATCGGGCCTGCGGGCGATCTCCGTCACGAAAAACGCATTCCCGCCCGTCACCCGCCACACCCGGTCGGCCTGCAGGTGACTCCCCTCGAGCAACTGGGCAACGGCTGCCTCGGACAGTGGCCGAACCGTGAGCGTCGAGGCCCGGTCCGCCCGGGCGAGATCCCCCAGCAGTGCTCGCAGCGGGTGGCCGGCGCCGATTTCGTCTCGATAGGTGAGCAGGACGAGTACGGAGAGCGCGCCGATCCTGCGGACGATGAACCGCAGCGCATCGACGGAGCCTTCGTCCATCCACTGAGCGTCTTCAACCACCATCACCGTGGGTTGTTCACCGAGCGCGGTGAACAAGGCTTCGCAAACCTCAGCGAGTCCTCCCGGCAGCTCCTCCCGGCCGGTGTGGTTCCGAAGGTCGCGAAGGATATCGCGCACCGGCCCGAGCGGCCGCGGCGTGGACAACGGATCGCAAGCGCCGGTGACGATCCGCGCGGGTTCCAGGCGAGACGCGGCGACGCGGACGAGGGAAGACTTTCCCGCGCCCGCGTCGCCGGTGATGGCGATTACCCGGCCATCGCCGCGCAGCGCTTCCGCGCCCGCAGCGGCGATGAACTCGATCTCACCGTCCCGTTCGAGCAGATTCAGTTCGGAATGATTAGCATTCATTTCAATCCGACCCGATTTCTACGCCTTCGTGGGTTTAGCCCGCAAGTGCCGCCGTATGAGGCCCGAACTCGTTGGCCACGACGGTGACCTTGTTGGCGGGGAATCCGCCGCGGCGGGCGTGTTCCATGATCGTCTCGGCGTCCTCGGCCTCGTGGACGCAATACACCTTATCGCCAGCCACGTAGCTGTTGATCCAGTTGTACGGTACGCCGAGAGAGGCGACAGCGGCGTTGGAGGTCCTGGCGACTTCCGCCAGCTGGGCCTGCGTGAGGTCGGCTGCGCCGGGGATCTCGCGTTCGATGATGAAGCGTTGCATGGGATGGTCTCCTTGGGTTTCGGTTGGTGTTGTGTGTCGCCGGTCGACACAGCTACTGTCGCGCCGGTGCCATCGGCCGGCATCGGGAGCAGTTCCCCATCTTTGGGAGCTCACCCGGCCGGGTCATGGGGAGCAAACCCCTGTTCCTCGGCGGCGAGCCATGGCGCTTCCCATGGCGGGCGGCATGGGCCGAAGGGACCCCGCGGCTTCACCGTGGTTGGCGTCCCCCACAGCCCGCCCACCGGATCCCGGGCACCCCAACCAAGAAGGGCCGGTCCCCAGAGGGAACCGGCCCTTCACTAACGATGCGCGATTGTCGACGAACGACTAATTGAGCCGCTCGAAGATGGTGGCGATACCCTGGCCACCGCCGATGCAGAGGCTGACGATGCCGAAGCGGCCACCCGTCCGCTCGAGTTCGTACATGAGCTTCACGGTGAGGATGGCCCCGGTCGCGCCAACCGGGTGGCCGAGGGCGATGGCGCCGCCGTTCGGGTTCACCTTGTCGGGGTCGAGCGAGAGTTCGCTGGCGCAGGCGCAGGAGACGCTGGCGAAGGCTTCGTTCAGTTCGATGACGTCGATCTGGTCCATCGTCATCTGGGCCTTCGCAAGCACCTTGTTGATGGCCGGGATCGGGCCGCTGCCCATGATCGCCGGCTCAACGCCAGCCTCGGCGCGAGCGACGATGCGCATGCGCGGGGTGGCGCCGAGTTCTTTCGCCTTGCTCGCACTCATGAGCGTGAGGGCGGCGGCGCCGTCGTTGATGCCGCTGGCGTTGCCGGCCGTGACCACGCCGCCTTCCTTGAAGGCCGGGCGCAGCTTGGCGAGGGCGTCGGCCGTCGTCGCGCGGGGATACTCGTCGACTTCGAAGCTCTTCTCTTCCTTGCCGACCTTGATCGAAAGC
>CAYYDX010000025.1:0-8438 GCA_964470735.1 uncultured Anaerolineaceae bacterium | reverse complement strand
CGGCGCGATCTGGTCGACGAAGCGGCCCGCTTCGATGGCGGCGATGGCGCGGCGCTGGCTCTCGGCGGAGAACTCGTCCTGGGCCACGCGGCTCACTTCGAACTGCTCGGCGAGGTTTTCGGCGGTGATGCCCATGTGGTAGCCCTTAAAGGGGTCGCTGAGCAGGTGGATGATGCCGTCTTCGATGCTGTCGTGCCCGAGGCGGTAGCCCGAGCGCGCCTTGCGCAGGTAGAACGGCATGCGCGTCATATTCTCGGCGCCACCGGCAACCACCACGTCCGCGTCGCCGCTCTGGATGAGGCGGGAGGCCGTGTTGATGGCTTCGAGGCCAGAGCCGCAGATCCGGTTCACGTTCATCGCCGGCGTGCCGATCGGGAGTCCGGCCTTCACCGTCGAATGGCGCGAGAGGTAGGCGTCTTCGGCTACCTGGCCGACGATGCCCATGACCACCTGGTCTACGTTCTCCGGGTCGATGCCCGCGCGGGCGACGGATTCGCGGATGACATGCGCGCCGAGATCCGAGGCGGGAACATCGGCGAGGGAGCCCTGGAACTTGCCGATGGCAGTCCGGACGCCGCTGGTAATGACGACATCTTCCATTCTGATTTCCTGTGGTGCTGAGTTGGCCGGGCGGGCGTCTATCACGCCTCCGGGCTGCACGGTCGCGTTATTGTACGGATAGCGAGAACCCTATGGTAGTGGATAGGAAGAAGAGGAGGTATAGGGCGAGGCTATGAGACGCCGGCTACCCCCTCGTCAGCGTCTCCCGCTATTCCCGCACCGAAGCCATGCCCGCGCCGAGGAGCTCGACCAGTTCGATCGTGCCGCCTTCCTGGAGGTGCGGGCTGTTCACCACCATCTCGAGCGCCGCCTGCATGCTGTCGGCGGTGATGATGCTGTAGCCGGTCGCCGGGTTGCCGCCCGCATCGTCGGTGGTGCCGTCCTTGCTCACGGTCCATGCGCGGCTGGCAGGGTGACCGGCGTCGGCGATGTGGCCGGCCAGCCCGCCCATCCACGCGAGCCAGTTTTCCATGCGCGCCATCTTCTCTTCGCGCGTGCCTTCGGCGCCGCCAGCGCCGTGATAGACCAAAAGGTAGTTCGCCATTGCTCAGTGCCCCTTTGGGTAGTGATAGACGGCGGAGTATAAGCCACCGCGCCGCCAGACCCACTCGAACGGCGAACGTCGAACGTCAAAGGACGGCCGGGCGACCAACTCAGCCCTCAGTCCTTTCCACTTTCAACTCCCCACTCCCTACTGCTTCACATCCTCGCTTCGCCACAGGTACCAGCAGGCCACCGTCGCCCAGGGGCGCCAGGCTTCGCCGAAGCGCAGGACCTCGGGCGGCTTCGGCAGGGCATCGAGGCCGTACCGCTTCATGATCGCCCGGTTGATGCCCACGTCGTTCACCGGGAGCACATCCGGGCGGCCGAGGTGGAACATGAGGAACATCTCCGCCGTCCAACGGCCGACCCCGCGCACCTGCGTGAGATGCGCGATGACTTCCTCGTCGTCCCAGTGGTCGAAGTTGTCGAGCGAGAGTTCGCCGCTGCCGAAGTGCTCCGCGATGCTGCGCACCGAGAGTATCTTCTGGCGCGAAAGCCCTGCTGCGCGCAGTTCCTCATCGCTCGCCGCGAGCACCTGCGCCGGTTCGGGGAAGGCGTCGCCTTCGAGTCCCCAGGCGCCGATGAATCGCCGGAAGATCGCGCCGGCGGCAACGCCCGAAAGCTGCTGGTAGATGATGCTGCGGCTGAGCGCCCGGAACGGATTCGCGCTCGGTGGCCAACCGCGGAACTCACCCACCTCATCGATGATCTGTGCCATCACGGGGTCGGCGCGAAGGTGGTGAACCGCGGCGACCGGGTCGATTTCGTGGGTCATACTCACCTGCCAATGGGGGATTCCCCTACTGGTCTCACCCGGCGGGCAAGCATACGCTTCACGCGCACTGGCCCCGCAGAGGTTGAACGTCTTGGTACGCCACTGGCAACGTTTCGCCCGGCCCGTCGTCGGCTGGTCACCCATCCTGCCCTACCCAACGAACAGCTTCCTTCGCTGGCTCGCCGCGCTTGGGTATCTCGCGTTCCTCGCGGCCGCTGGCGAACTGCACCGGGGCCCGTGGCCACTCCTCGGCGCGGGCATCCTCGTCGGTGCGCTCGCGGTCCAGGAAGTTGTCTTCTTCCGGCAAAGGAAGAACCCCGACGCGCTACACCTGGCCTGGTCGTGGATCCTCTTCTTCGATGTCGCGCTCGTCTTGCTTGCTACCGCCCTCACCACGGACAGGCACACGCCCGTGCCGGTGATCCTCGTGGCCACCATCTTCACGGCTTCCGAGATGTTCAGCGTCCAGTACGTCATCACGCTCACGGCGCTCGCCGTCACCGCGGTCGTCGTGGAGCGAGCCGTGCTCGATGCCGTCGAGGGCGAATCAACCCTGGCCGGCCCGGTCGTTTGGACGCTTCTCATCGGTGCGAACGGCCTTTTCGCCGCCAGCCATGGCGTACGCAGCGAACGCCTCCGCGCCACCCTCATCGAAGCCGACCGGCACGCGCGCGAACAGGCGGAAGGGCTGCGCCACGCACTCGAGGCGGCCCGCAGCAGCGAGTCCCGGTTCGCCACCTTCGCCGACCACGCGCCTGCGCTCATGCTCATGTTCGACTCCGAAGGAACGCTCACCTTCCGCAGTTCCTTCTCCGGCGTGGCCCCTCCCGGGGATGCTCCCGGCGACGACGACTGGATTCCCGGCCTGCAACTCGGCCCCGGCCGCGAACACGCGGAGTCGGCCATTCGCGACGCCATCGCAGGCCTCACACGCCTCCTCGACCTCGACACCGTGTCCGCCAACGGCCACCGGTTGCACCTCCGCGGCGTCGCCTTCCCCATCGAGGGTGGCGCGGGCGCGATCCTGCGCGACGTCACCGGCGAACTCGAACTGTCGGCACAGGTCAATCGCGCGCAGCAGATGGAGACGGTCGGTACCCTCGCCGGCGGCGTCGCGCACGACTTCAACAACCTGCTCACCGCGATCAGCGGCAACCTCTACATGGCGCGCCAGGAACTGGCGGCGGATCACCCGGCGCAGGAGTTCATCGACGAGGCCGAAGAGGCAGCGGAGCGTGGCGCACGCCTCGTCCGCCGCCTGCTCGACTTCAGCAGGCCGACGCTCGGCGCCGTCCAGGAGGTGAACCTCGGCGGACTGGTGCGCTCAACGGTCGAACTGGCGCGGCCGGCGCTGACTTCGCGTATCGCCGTGCACGTGGCCGCGTGTGAGCAGGCAACCGTGCTCGCCAACGAGGGTTCGCTCCAGCAGGTCATCCTCAACCTGCTCATCAACGCCCGGGATGCAATGCCCGATGGCGGCGCCGTCGATATCGGCTGCTCGGCCGTGGTCGCCCCGGATCATGTGGTCGAAGGGCCCGGCGGTGAGATGTGGGAACTCTCGGTTCACGACACCGGTACCGGCATGGCCGAGGAGACCGTCGCCCACATCTTCGATCCGTTTTTCACGACCAAGGAGGTCGGAGCGGGCTCCGGGCTTGGCCTGCCAACCTCGCTCGGCATCGTCCGCGCGCACGGCGGCGGCATCCTCGTCGAGAGCGCCGAAGGGCAGGGCAGCACGTTCCGCATCCTCCTGCCGCGCGCCGGCCGTTCGCCCGCGGCGGGCGTTCCCGCGTAGCATTTGCGGGTGCCCAATCCCTTCTCGCTCGCCGGAAAGACCGCGATTGTCACGGGCGGCTCGCGCGGCATCGGCTTCGCAATCGCCCGCGCCTACATCGAGGCCGGCGCCCGTGTGATCATCACCGCGCGCACGGAGGGCCCGCTCAACGAAGCGGCCGCGAGCCTCGGCGCGAACTGCATCGCCCGCACCTGCGACAACAGCGACCCGGCCAGTATCGCCGCGATGGTCGAGTCCGCATGGAAGCTTTCGCCGGTCGACATCCTGGTGAACAACGCCGGCATCAGCCCCTACTTCAAGAAATCCGAGCACGTCACGGTCGAAGAGTGGGACAGCGTGGTCGACGTGAACATGCGTGGCGCCTACTTCTGCTCGGTCGAAGTCGCGAAACGCCAGTTCGAAGCGGGCATCTCCGGGAGCATCGTGAACATCACCTCGGTCACCGGCGTCATCCCGCTCGCCCGCCAGGGTGTCTACGCCGCGACGAAGGCTGCCGTCCACCAGATAACGAAAGTGATGGCCCTCGAGTGGGCCGAGAAGCAGGTGCGCGTGAACGCCATCGCTCCGGGCTGGGTCGACACGGACCTCGTCGGCGAACTGTTCGCCAGCCGTCACGGCAAAGGGCTACTCGCCGATATCCCGCTCGGGCGGCTGGCGAAACCCGAGGACGTGGCCGGCGCGGCCGTCTGGCTGGCCAGCGACGCCGCCTCGTACGTCACCGGCAGCGTCATCGTGGTCGACGGCGGGCGGCAACTCGTATGAGCGCCGACACCGGGGCGGCCGACCTGCTCGCACTCGCCCTCGATATCGCGAACGACGCCGCCGCCGTTGTGGCCCGTTACGCCGCGGAGCGGACGTACGTCATCGAGACCAAATCGACGCCCACGGACCTCGTCACCGAAGCCGACCGCGAAACCGAGGCGCTCATCGTGCGCCGCATCCTCGCTGCCCGGCCCGGCGATGGCCTGCTCGGCGAGGAGGGCGCGAACCGCGAGTCGTCGTCCGGCGTGCGCTGGGTCATCGACCCGATCGACGGCACGACGAACTTCGTCTACGGCATCCCGGCCTACAGCGTCTCCATCGGCATCGAACGCGAGGGCCGGGTGATCGCGGGCGTGGTGCACGATGTGGCCCTCGGGCAGGCCTACAGCGCATCGCTCGGCGGCGGCGCACACCTCAACGGCCAGCCAATCCGCACATCCGGCAGGACCGAACTGTCGACCGCGCTCATGGGCATCGGCTTCGCCTACGACCCCGCCCGGCGCGAACGCCAGGCCCGCTTCTACGACCGCGTGATGACCGACTTTCGCGACGTGCGCCGGATGGGTTCGGCCGCGCTCGACCTCTGCCGCGTCGCCTGCGGCCAACTCGATGGCTACTTCGAGTTCCAGCTCAACCCGTGGGACATCGCCGCCGGTGGCATCATCGTGCGCGAAGCCGGCGGCCTGACGACCGGCTTCCACGGGCGCTCGTTCGAAGACGGCTATGTCCTCGCCGCGACGGCCGCGCTGGCCGCCCCGCTGCAGGCCGTGCTCGACCGCGAGGCGCCGGCGACGCTCGACTAACGTCTCTCGCCGGAGAGGACCTCGCGCACCTCGCGCAGCGGTCCGAGGCTGCGTGGCCGCCATGCTCCCCCGGCCATGCCCAGTGCATCCTGCCAGTCGCGCCGGGGCACGGTCGCAGCCCACGCAAGGAAGCGGTCGAGCGCACTGAGGGCAGCCTCGCGCTCTTCGGGCGACGCGTCACGCACGAACGCGCGCGCGGCGGCCTCGTGGCTCCCGTACTCCGCCCGGAAGTCCTCGTGGAAGTACCCGTCGAGCATCAGCCCGAGGCCCTCGAGGCCTGGCGGCGGCGTCACCGGTCCTCCGGGTAGCTCGTGAGCACGTACCAGCCGTCGCCGTCCCACTTCAGCACCACCACCACCGAGCGAACATCAACCGGCGTGCTCGCACCCCGTTTCAGCGACCGCCCGACCGTTGTATCGAGGCGGTAGCGCAGGGCGAGGTTCGGACGGCTTCCGGTTCGCTGCTCCCATTTCGCGACGTCGGCGCTCTTCTTCGCGAGCACCGTGCCGACCGCTCGCCCGGCCGTGTCGTGGTCGCTGTAGGTCGAAGCCGCGGAGATATCGCGCTCGGCCTTCAGCCGCGCCGCCAGTTCGGCGTCGCTCTTGCCGACGTGGCGGGCGAGGGTGTGGCCGCCGCGAGCCTCGTCCTGCTCCAGGTCGCGAACCGCCCCCGACGCCGGCGCCGCCGTTGGTGAGGGACTGGTCGCCGGTCGTGTCGGGCGTGGCGTGGCGCTCTCGCCCGGCGCAGCGGTGACCGTCACCGCGGGCGTCAGGTCCGAATCGGGGATCGAAGGCGGCGCCGCGCCGGGTTCGAGTTTTTGGAGGAGGTATCCCGCCAGCAACAGCGCAACGACGAGGCCAAGCAGCAGCGCGGAGCGCTTCCGTGATGACATGCCCCGAACCGTACACACCGGCGGGCCACGGGCCAAACCGGGCACGCCGAGAGGCGACCTCCCGCCGTCGTGCGTCGTTCTGGTCCGCCCCCGGTCAACACCGGGTGAACATGTGAAGACTCTTACCATCCTCCAATTCCCAGCACATCGAGCGACTCGACGATGTCGTCAGTCCGGTCGAACCACCCCACCCCATACACACCGGCCGGACAGGAGACCACGCGAAACATGTATCGGAACAAAGCCATCTCGATGGGCGCTGGAGTCGCCGCCGTCGCAGCAATCGCCGGCGGCAGCCTCTTCGCCCTCAACAGCACAAGCGGTTCGTCTTCGGCCCTCGGGCTCAGCGACAGCCAACTCCAGGCTATCGCGACGAACGTCGCGGCCACGCCGGAGGAAGATCGCGACGCCTACCTCGAAAAGCTCGCCGCCAACCTTGGCGTCGACGCCCAGAAGCTCAAGGACGCGATCAAGACCACCAACCTGCAGGTTCTCGATGAAAAGGTCGCCGACGGCAGCATCCCCCAGGACAGGGCCGACGCGATGCGCGAACGCATCGAAAGCGGCGACACCTTCTTCTTCGGCATGGGCGGGCACGGTCGCGGTGGCGATGACCACGGGCGCCGCGGCGGGCCCGGTTTCGCGGCCGGCAGCGCAGCCCTCGCCACCTTCCTCGGAATCGATGAGGCGACACTGCGGACCGAACTGCAAACGAAATCGCTCGCCGACGTCGCCGCCGCCCACGGCAAGAGCCGCGACGACCTCAAGGCGTTCCTGGTCGACTCCGCGAAGACGGCTCTCGCACAGGCCGTGGCGGACGGCAAGCTCACCCAGGAGCAGGCGGACGAACGGCTGGGCAAGCTGACCGGGAACCTGGACGAAATGATCGACCGCGTGCACGAAGCGGGCGAGCACGGCCCGGACCGCGGTGGCTGGTCCAACGGCGGCGCGCCGTCGAACGGCCAGGCGCCGGCCACGAACTAACCGGCAGGGGCCCGGATGCAGCGAAGGGGGTGGCCGGGCCGGCCACCCCCTTCTCGCGCCGGGCGAACATCGCCGCCTCGACAAATGCCACGGGCAGCGGGTCTATGCGCTCCCGCAGGGGTTCCGGACCTTTCGCTGTCGTCGGGCGCCAGGTGGAACTCCCTGTTGACATTTCAGCACATGCGTTCTAATCTTCCTTCATCTTGTTCGGGAATACCCAGATGCGTTACGCCGTCCTCGCTTTCCCCCGCCTCCCCATCCAACTCGCCCGGAAGGCCGACGCCGCACTCGCCGGCCGCCGCTTCGCGCTCACCCGCGGCGATGGCGACACCGCCCTGCTCGCGGCAGTCTCGCCCGATGCCACCGCCGCAGGCGTCGCGCCCGGGATGACAGCGCTCCAGGCTGGCCAACGCTGCCCGGGCATCGAACTCGTGCCCGAACAGCCCGCCCGCGCCCTGGCCGCCCTGGAAGCTGTCTCCGCCATCATCCGCAGGCGCGCGACAACCGATGTCGCGATTGTGTCGCGAAACGAAATTGCCGTGATTCTCGACGACTTCGCGCAGCAGTTCGCCAGCGAAACCACCGCCGCCCTCGCCCTGACCGGGCTCGTGCGCTCCTGGAGCGGTCTCGACGCCCGGTGCGGAGTCGCGTCCAGCCTCGACGAAGCCTCGCTGGCAGCGCGAACAGCCCGCCGGTTCCCCGTGATCAACCCTGCTTCCGAAGCAGCGCCGAAGCCGCTACCCCGTTACGAACCGCTCAGCGCGGCCTTCTCGTGGCCGGCTCCGGCAACCGCCGAGACGGCCGATGTGCGCCTCGGACGGCTCGCGGCGCACCTCGAACCCCTGGCCGATGCACTGCGGCAAAGCTACCGCGAAGTCCTCATCGAACTCGAGTACGGCCCTTACCGGCGGGCCATCACGTTGCACCCGGAACTGCCGATGCACACCGCTGCCGAGGCGCTATCCCTTGTTCGCGCGCGTGTGCCGGTGGAAGAACTCGGCGGCGTGACCGCGCTGCGGGTCACCCTGGGCCAGCCCGGCCCGGACGTCCGCATCGAGCCCTGGCGCGCGCCGGTCGCGCACATCCACCAGCTCACTGGACCGGCTGTCCCGGTGCAGCGCCGCCTCCTCCGCGCAAGCTAAAGGTCCAGGACCGCGAACAACGAACTTCGAAGGACGGCGGGGCCGCGCTCGTGGTAGCGGCTGCGGGCGCGTTAGGTGGCGGCGACCACCAACGCGGCGAGCTGTTCTGCCATCTGAGCGTGGAGGGCCGCGGTCTTGTGCACCGGGTCGATGAAGAGTGCGTCGCGGTCCGACCCCGGTG
>CAYYDX010000024.1:0-39449 GCA_964470735.1 uncultured Anaerolineaceae bacterium | reverse complement strand
GGCGAGTGCCGATGATCGGGTCGCCGCCGACGCCGATGCAGGTGCTCTGGCCGATCCCTTCGTTGGTCAGCTGCGCGACAACTTCGTAGACGAGGGTGCCAGAGCGGCTGACGACGCCGACACGGCCCGGCAGGAAGACATCGCCCGGCATGATGCCGACGCGGGTCTTGGTGGCCGGCGTGATGACGCCGGGGCAGTTCGGGCCGATCAGCACGCTGGAGGAACCCTGCAGCGCTGCCTTCACCTTCACCATGTCCATCACCGGGATGCCCTCGGTGATGCAGACAATCAGCGGAACCTTCGCGCTGGCAGCCTCAAGGATGGCGTCTGCGGCAAACGGCGCCGGGACGAAGATGATGCTCACGTTCGCTGCGGTCTCGCGTACGGCCTGGTCAACGGTCGTGAAGATCGGGACACCGTCCTGCTGCTCGCCACCACGCTTGGGGTGGATTGCGGCGACGACATTGGTTCCGTAGGCGATCGAGCGGCGCATGTGGTTGGCGCCTTCGGTTCCAATGCCCTGCACCATGAGGCGGGTGTTAGCGTCGACGAGCACGGCCATGTGGCGAATTCCGTAAGTGCGATTTCCGGTTTCCGGTTCGGCGAGCGGCCGCGGTGGGTTCGGATGCCCAAAGGGAGAGGATACAGGCGCGCAGGGTTAGTGTCTGGCCGTGCGTCGTACGATCCGCGCATGGAAGGTGAACACGAACCGCTCATTAACGTCGACCCGGAGATCCTTGGCGGAGAGCCTGTGTTCATGGGTACCCGTGTGCCGGTGCGGACGCTGGTAGATTCGCTCGCCGCCGGTGACTCGCTCGAGGTATTCCTCGACGACTTCCCTTCCGTGACGAGAGCGCAGGCGATTCAGTTCATCATGGAATCAGCAACTGAGTACACGGAGCGGCATGGCGCGCCTGCTGCTTGACGAGCAGATGCCTCGGCGTCTGAAGCTGGTCATACCCGGCCACTCGGTGCGGACCGTCCGGGACATGGGCTGGGCAGCGTTGCGGAACGGTGTCTTGCTACGCCGGGCAGAGCTGTTGTTCGATGTCTTTGTGACGATGGATCGGGGCATTCCGTTCCAACAGGCGATTCACTCTCTGGATGTCGGCGTGCTGCTCATCCGCGCCAAGAGCAACAACTTCCAGACACTTGGTGCTTGAACTGGACCTTCGCCCCCCACCTACGCAGTCCGATGACTCTCTATCAGCTTGAGTAGCCGCTTCCATTCGTCGCCCGACAGCCCCCGGTAGACAGGCGGGAACTTCGCGCGCAGGTCTATCGCGTCCAGGCGGTATCGCTCGGTGATCGACCCCATCGCCATGAGCGTCTGGGGGCCGAGCCGCTTGCCCGACGAGTCCGCAATCTCCTGGAGGAGGTCCATCGCGACGTATGCATCCTGGTGGAGGCCGAGGACGTCCTGCATCTCAGTTACGCGAGCGCTGAACTCGAGCGCGGGCTTGCCATAGATTCCGTTGCCGACGAACTCGAGCGCGTAGCGCAGCTTCTTCGCATCGATCCGGAGCATGTGATAGGCATCGGGTGGCGAACTCTTGGTGATCGCGTCTCCCTGTTTGCGAACGCGCTTGTACCGGCGTTCGACCATATCGGGCGCTACCGCGAGTACGGGCACGCGTCCGGGCGCGAATGACTTTGGCGGGCCGAAGCGCAGTGCGGCGCCGAAGCTCCGGCAGAGCTGTTCGTAGCGGCGCGAATCAAGCGCGGTGAGCATCCGGCGGCGGGCGGCTTTGCGCCGTGCTTCGAGCAGGTCTTCGACTGAAACGAGGGCTGCGGCGCGATCAGGCGGGAAGCTGGCGCGCCACTCGTGCATCCGTTCGAGTTGGACATCGAGGTCGCGCACTTCCCCGAGTGCCGCGGCTACCCAGCCGAGTTGGTCGCGGAAGCGCTGGATGCGTGGTGTGAGAAACGGACGGAAGGCCGCCATGGCCGCCCTCAGCCGCCGCGTGGCGACGCGCATATCGTGGAGCGCCTCGATATCCTCGCCCAGGCGCGTGCCGGGTTCGTTGGCGCGCATCGCGGCGAACTGTTTGCGCAGCACTGCAAACGCCACTTCGCCGGCTGTCATCTCCGGGGAGACGCTGGTGGGGCCGAACTCACCGGCCGAACTCGGCACGATCTGTCCGGTGGCGATGAGCGCGGACTCGAACTTCGACGTACCGGCTTCGGTCAGCCGGTTGGCTGCGACGAGCGCCGCGACAAACGGCCGCGCCCGGTCAACACCGGCTGGCTCGACTTCGACTTCGACGCGGCTGAGCCGGACAGGCCGGTCCTCACCGACGGGGATGGTCGTTTCATCGACCGCTATTTCGGCCAGATAGCCGTTCGCGTCAGAGAGGTTGAAGACCTCACGACGTGTTTGCAGGCGAAAGAGTTCACGCAGTTGGTTTCGCCCGGCCACCGCGCGAAGGAGGGCGCCGCATTCGCCGGGCGCGCTCGACGGCGAGACTGCCGGAGATTCGAGCGCTTCGGTGAGTTCGCGCCGCGAGCGCATACCCTCTTTTGCTTCGGCCATGCCTTTGAGCGTGAGTTCCGCCTGACCACCTTTGTTCCGGACGCGGCAGGTATAGCCCGCGCGGTTCACGAGAAACTCGGCGGTGTCGAAGTAGGTGTCGTCGAGTTCCTTCACACCGACGGGGGCAACGCTGTAGCCGCCGGGAAGGGGTCCGCTCAGCCAGCGCACGACCGGGCGTGGATCGAGCGCTGCGTATTGCCATTCGACTTCGAGTATGTCCGTCGCCATCGCACACATCTTACCTGAGTGCGGGCAACAGCCCGGTTCCGGGGCTGTCGCCAGAATTCAGGCGCGGCGGATGGTCAGGCCGCCGTCGACGGGGAGCGCGACGCCGGTGAGGAACGACGCAGCCGGGAGCGCGAAGCTCAGGGTCATCTGGGCCACCTCTTCGGGACTGCCGTAGCGGCGTAAGGCCGTGCGCTGGTGGGCGTATTTCTGCTTCATCTCCTCGGGGATTGGCTCGGTCATGCCGGTGCGAATCGGCCCGGGGCAGATGCAGTTCACGGTGATGCCTTCTTTGCCGAACTCCAGCGCGAGTGAGCGCGTCAGGCCGATCACGCCGTGTTTCGCTGCTGTGTAAGGGCTGTTTCCGGGCGTGGCGCCGAGTCCTTCCGTGCTGGCGATGTTGATGATGCGGGGACTGGGCGACTTGCGAAGGTGGGGCAGCGCAGCCCGGATCGTGTGGGTCATCCCGGTGAGGTTGACGGCGAGGACGCGCGCCCACGCCTCGTCGTACCCGTCGGATTCGAGCGGCAGCGCCGCGGAAATCCCGGCGTTGTTCACGAGGATGTCGAGCCCGCCGAACTCCGCAACGACGTCATCGACAAGCCGCCGCACCGCCGCACGATCCGAGACGTCGCAGGTCCAGGCGCGGGCGGTCCCGCCGGCCTTCGAAATGGCATCGACGGTCGACTCCACCGGCGCGGCGTTCTGGTCGACCGCCGCGACTCTCGCGCCCTCGTCGGCGAACAGATAGGCGGTCGCGCGGCCCATGCCGCTGCCCGCACCGGTTACGAGGACAACCTTTCCTTCCACGGAGCGGCTCAGTTCGGACAGTCGAGGCATACATGATCCTCCGGTCTGGTGTGGCACCATTCCTACGCATTCGGGGCCACCAGTGCAACCGGTGGGGTAGAAGGTTGCGTGACCTCGTGCGCGCGGCGATGCTACGGCGCACACCCACCTTACGTTCAGGAGTCCCGCACCATGGTTATGGCGCTCGACGGAGTCAAAGTCCTCGACCTTTCCCGGCTGGCGCCGGGCCCGCACTGCTCGATGCTCCTCGCGGACTTCGGCGCCGACGTCACATTGGTCGAAGCCGTGCCCGGCTCGTCGGCGAAGCTTGGTGGCGCGAGTGGCATGCGCCGCAATGAAGCCGCCGACCGCGCGGCCGCTTACAACGCGCTCGGTCGCGGGAAGAAGTCCATCGCGCTGAACCTCAAGGACGAGGCGGCTCGCGAGATCTTCTACTCGATGGTGAAGGGCGCTGACGTTGTCATCGAGGGTTTCCGGCCCGGTGTCGTGAAGCGCCTCGGGGTGGACTACGACGCACTGGCGAAGATCAACCCTCGCGTTATCTGCTGCTCGATCAGCGGCTTCGGCCAGACCGGCCCCTACAGCAACCTTGTCGGGCACGATATCAACTACATCTCGATTGGTGGCGCGCTCGGGGTGACCGGCCGCCCGGGGCAGCCACCGTCGATCCCGGTGAACCTGGTCGCCGACTTCGCAGGCGGCGGACTGACGGCGGCGTTCGCCATCTGCCTCGCGATCATCGCCCGCGAGAAGACCGGGCGCGGCCAGAACATCGACGTTGGCATGAGTGACGGCGTGCTCTCGCTGATGACGAGCGCGTTCTCCGGCTTCTTCGGCGGTGGCAGCGTCATCCGACCGGGCGAGATGCTGCTCAACGGCGCGGCGCCGTTCTACAACACGTACGAGTGCTCCGATGGCCGCTGGTTCTCGATTGGCAGCATCGAAAGCCACTTCTGGGAAGCCCTTTGTAAGGTCATCGGCACCGAAGACCTCCTGCCGAAGCAGTTCTCGCAGGCCGATTGGCCCGCGATGATCGAGCGCTTCAAGGGCATTTTCAAGCAGAAGACCGCCGACGAGTGGATGGCGATCATGTCGCAGTACGACATTTGCGCGGCGCCGGTGCTCGAGATGGAGAACGTGGTCACCAACGAACACAACGTCGCGCGGAACATGGTGGTCGAGGTCGATTCGCCCATCGGTCCCGTGAAGCAGATTGGCGTTGGGCCGAAGCTTTCGGATACACCGGGCAAGCCACGCTTCACGTCGCCGATTATCGGGCAGCACACAGACGAGATCCTTGCGGGACTCGGTTTCGACGCTGGCAGGATCGCTTCGCTCCGGGAAGCCGGGACGGTCGGCTAAGCTTGGCGGAAGCGGTCCAGGCGCTCGCCGAAGCGGGTCATTCGCCAACTCTTCATCGTGCCTGACGCCGCGGTAACGGCTTCGCCTTCGGGGGACAACGGGAGCAGGTAGAGGGGCTGATCGAGGTGTGACCCTTCGCGCCCGGCCGTGTGGTGCAGGTGGTCACCTCGCCACGGAAGCCAGCCCAGCCGCTCGTAGTAGCCGCGAAGCCCTGTTGCCAGCCCGAGCAGGATGAGTCCGAGTTCGCGCGCCCGGGTTTCAGCGGCCCTCATGCCATCCATCGCGAGGCGCTCTCCCAGGGCAAGCGGGTCGGTGGCGACATCTTCGATGTAGCCACCCGGGAGTCCGACATCGTCGAAGACGAACACCTGCGCCCAGAGCGAGACGTGGGCCGCGAAGTAGCCGTCGCGCTCGCTGACGAAGTGGAGCGCCTCCCGGCGGCCTTCGCGAGGCCTGGCAGCATTCCGCCATGTAGGGAATCGCGCCAGGTAGTCGCCGGGCATGAGTTCGCCGGGAACGGGTGGCGAACCGTGGACACGCTTCACGTCGGCGCTCCAGCGGGCAAGGTCACCAGCGCTATAGGCGCGCAGGTGGCGATCGTCGGTATAGGCACGGCCGAGCAGCACGCCAAGCCGCCGTGTGTCTGTGTCACTCAGTGCGTTGGCTTCGATGACCCGGTATTCCACGGGTCGCATCATCCCCCGTGGTTCCCTGGCGGTCACCAATGTCACCGAACCGGCCTGCGCCCGTACACCATCGTTGCCGAAGGTTGATCCATGAGGATCCGTCGCTTCGCCCTGATCGGTCTCTTTGCTGTGCTCGTTGTTCCGTTCCTCGGCGGGACACCGCCGGGGGCCCGGGCGCAGCAGTCGTTCTCCAAGCCGTACGCGGTGGCATCGGAGACGTACTACAAACTCGACACGGCGAACGGCCGGATGACCGTGACCTATCACGGCGAGTACCAGAACACGCAGACGAAGGATCTGCTGGTCCTGCCGTTCTTCCTCATGCCCGGCGCGCAGAACGTGGTGGTCACATCTGAGGGCAAGACGCTGGAAACGAAAATCGTCGATGGCAATGAGGCGGCCAGCCAGGTTGGGGTGGCCACCGCGACGCTGCCGCGCGACCTCAAGCCGAAGGCCCGGATCACACTCGAAGCGTCGTACGACGTGCCCTCGCGCCCGGCCGGCAAGATGATGACCCTCGAGCCGGGCCTCATCGAGACGCCGTTCATCGGACAGGGGCCGGGGTCGTTTGTTCTCGTCGATGTCCCGAGCAGCGGAGACACCTATCTCGACCCGGGGTGCCTGCGCGCGACGGACCAGCCGAAGGACGTGAAAGACGGCGGGATGGTTCGCTGGGTTTGCGGCGAAGTCACCATCATCGCGCTCAACGGAGACGACCCGGACGTCCTCAAGCGCTGTGCCGGGATGGACGACAAGTGCCGCCAGCGCGCGCTCGAAGGCACGTTCTCGGCCTACGTCCAGTCGATCACCGACCTGTCGAAGGTCAGCAAGCTCGAAGGCGACATCGCCATGCCTGATGGCCGGACGGTCCATATGGCGCTGAAGTACTTCCAGCGCGACGGCGTATGGGCCGAGAAGCAGTGGGCGGTCGCACAGAAGGCGTTCCCGCTGCTCGAAACTCTCTTCGGGCACCCATACACCCCGAACACCGTGACCATGCGCCAGTCGCACCACATCGACATGATTGGCGCGGCCGGTATCGCCCTGAATGGCGAAGTGCTCCTCGCCAGTGACACGGGCTTCGACGAAGAAGTCACCGTGCACGAACTCGCTCATATGTGGGCTTCGAGCAACCTCGACACGAAGTGGCTCTGGGAGGGCCTCGCGGAGTACGCGATGGCTGCGGTTGCGCCGGACCTCGGTATCACTCCGATCGACCGTGGCTGGAGTGCTATGCCGTTCAAGGACCCGCTCGCGACCTGGTACAACGGCTCGGCGGTTACGAATCCCGACTACTGGTACGGGAAGGCCGGCGCGTTCTTCAAGGCATACGAACAGGCGCTCGGCGGCCGCGATGTCATGACCCAGGTGCTCGCCCGGATGGACGACGAACCGGCGCTGCTACCGCTCGATGCGGGCTGGTTCATGGACCAGGGCGAGTGGGTGAGCGGGAAGAACCTCGACCAGCTTTTCCTCGACTGGGTGTACCAGCCGCTGACGGCGAAGCCGCTCATCGAGCAGCGTCGCGCCGCGCATGACCTTGTCATCGCGCTGCAGGCGCGCGCCGCGACCATGGGACTCAGTGGCATGCCCTCGGACATCTACGACAACCTTCTCGCGTGGGTTTTCGATCCCGTGGCCGACCAGGTGGCGCGAGCCAACAAGGTGCTCGATGCGTACGCCGACGTCATCGCACTGAGCGAACAGAACGGTCTCGGGCGGCCTGAGGGTGTGAACCAGTACTGGGGCAAGAAGCGCGTGGCCGAGAGCCAGGTGGTGGTCGAAACGCAGCGCCAGGCGATCACGACGATCCTCGACAGCTCGAAGGCGATCGAGAATAAGCCAGCGGATAGCCCCGCGTGGGCGAAGATCGCGGAAGCGAAGGAGAAGTACGCCGCCGGCGACTATGCGGGCGCGAAATCCGCGGCCGCCGGCGCCGTGACGACGGCCTACAACGAGGTCGCGGCCGGCAAGATGATCGAGCTCGCAAAGGAGAAGCAGGCCAACTTCAGCGCCGGCTTCTTCGGGCGCATCGGCATGATGTTCAGTGACCCGGACGGGCAGTTGAAGCAGGCCGAAGCCGCACAGGCCGCCGGCGATGGCGCCACGGCGCTCAAGCTCGCCAAGAGCGCCTATCAAACCTGGGATGGCGCAACCCAGCGCGGGATTCAGCGGCTCGCCATCGTGGCAGCGCTCATGTGCGCGCTCACCTTCGGTGTCTGGTTCGTGCTGCGACGGCTCGAAGGGCCCATTGTGGTGAAAAAGGTGGGCCAGGGCCACGTACTTGAAGTCGATGGTGAGCGCCGCAGCAGCTGGCGTGACTGGGAGAACTCGAAGTAGGCCGCCGGCTGGCGGGGGCTTAACCGGTCGCGGCCTTTAGGCCCAGTCGGACGCCGACCAGGATGAGTCCGATGGAGAGCGCCTGGATAATGTGGCGGTCGTGGACGCGCCGCGACAGGTACGCACCGATCTGAGCGCCCGGCACGGCGCCAATGGCCAGCAGTCCCGCCTGGGCGAGCGAGCGGTCCCACGCGAGGTCACCGGTGGCGAAGTGTACGCCAGTCCCTTCGAGCGCCATGAAGGCGAGGACGAAGTGCGACGTTGCCGCCGCGACGTGCACCGGGAAGTGCAGCACCGTCGCCATCACGGGCACGTGGATGACGCCGCCGCCGATGCCGAGCAGGCTGCTCATGAAGCCAACACCCGTGCTGATGGCGACGCCCTTCCACATCTGGAACGAGTAGAAGTAGGTGTGGCCGGAGCGGTCGGTGATTTCGCGCCGGACGGTGCTCCATCCCGTCACTGGCGGCTGGATGGCGTTCGAAGCACGGCGAAGCAGGAGGACGAGGCCGAGCAGGATGATCACGGCGGCGAACATCGCGTCGAATGTCCGGCGCGGTATGTAGCCGACGATGATCGCGCCGGCCACGGCGCCAGGCAGCGTGGCGACGGCAAACCACGCGCCGCTGCGATAGTCGATACGCTTCTGCGACCCGTAGGCCAGCGAGCCGGATGTCGCGTTCGCCCAGACCACAAAGAGGGAGATAGCGGTGATGGTCTCGGGCTTCTTATCGGGGTAGAGGAAGAGCAGTACCGGAACGAGGATAAAGCCGCCGCCGGCGCCCACGAGTGTGCCGAATGCGCCAACGCCAAGCCCAAGCGGAATCAGGAACAAGTCGGCGGTGTGCAGCGGCGGGCCCCCTCAGTCGCTCCGCAGAGTTTTGCCCCCGGCAGCGCTGATGTCCACCCGGACGGTGGCTAAACGGCGATATCCGTCTCGTCGCTTCCGTAGTCGTACCGGCGCAGCGTCGAGCGGTCGCGCAGGCGGTCGAAGAAGCCACCGATGCGGTCCGTGAAGTGAGCGAGGCGGCGTTCGATGCGGCCGCGGACCCAGCTTCGCGTGGAGCCGATGCCCCGGTAGCGTGAGTATCGTTGCTCGAGCCGCCGCTTCGGGCGCACGCGCTGGGTTCGCGCCAGTTCCCGGAGGATGGCGCGCTTGAGAATGAGCGCGGTCTCCGCGTGATCGGTGTGAGCGCCTTCGCCTGGCTCGGGAACGGTGTGGTCGATAATGCCGAGCCGGAGGCAGTCGTGCGATGTGAGGCGGAGCCGCTCGGCGGCTTCGCCTGCGGACGATGCGCCGCCGTAGAGGATCATGGCGGCGTCTTCGGGCCGGATGACCTCGTAGACGGCGTTGTCGAGCATGAGCACCCGGTCGCCGACGGCCATGGCCATCGCGCCCTCGGAGTTCGCCTCACCGATGATAACGGCGACCGTGGGCACCGGAAGCTCCAGCATCGCCGCCGTACACTGCGCGACCGCGTAGCCGAGACCGGCCTCTTCGTTCGCGAGCGACGGGTCAGCGCCATCGGTATCGATGAGGGTGACCATGGGCAGGTTGAACTTCTTGGCGAGATGCATCGCCCGGCGAGCCTTGCGGAAGCCGGCCGTGCTCGTGCGCCCGTGTTGCCCGGCCGTTCGCACCTGGGCCGCGAACATCACGGCTTCGCCCGCCAACGTGCCGAGCCCGGCCATGATCGCGGGATCATCGACGCCGCTGCGGTCGCCGTGGAGCGAGACGAACGAGGTTGTCATTCGACTGATGAGGTCGGCGCCGGTTGGCCGGTCGGCGTGCCGGGAGAGTTGCACTTGCTGCCATGCGCTGCGCATCGAATGTTGGGAGTGACCTTCGCGGTGCTCTTTCCTGGCCGAAAGGCGGTAGTCGTTCATAAGCAGGTCGAGCAACTGGGCGAGGGAGTCGCGAAGCTGCCTGCGCGGCACGACGGCGTCGATGAGCCCGTGGCGGAGGTGCGCTTCCGACGTGTGCGAACCCTCGGGCAGTTCGTTCCCGGCTGCCTCCTGGAGGGCGCGCAGCGCGGCATAGCCGACGAGTGCGTTCGGCTCGCTGATGATCATGTCCGCGAGATTGACGAAGCCGGTGTACGCCGAGCCTGTCGTGGGGTCGCTGAGGACCGCGATGTACGGCAGGCCGGCACGGTCGTGCCGCTGAACAGCCGCGGCGATTCGCGGGCCCTGCATGAGCGCGAGCAGACCCTCCTGCATTCGCGTCCCACTGGTCGAACACACCACAACCACCGGCACACGCCGCGAAATGGCCTTCTCGAATGCGCGTGCAAGCCGTTCGCCCGCAGCCACACCGATCGAGCCCCCGAGGAACGAGAAGTCGATGACGGCGAGCACGATATCGCGGCCGTAGATACTGGCGGTCCCTGTGAGCGCCGACTCCGTCAGACCCGTGCGCCGCTGGGCATTGATGACGCGCGACCGGTACGACTGCTTGTCGCGGAAGGAGAGCGGGTCGATGCTCGTGACGCCGCGGTCGTCTTCGTGGAAGCTGCCGATGTCGACAAGGGTCGCGATACGCTCGCGTGCGGAGAGGTGGAAGTGAAAGCCGCAGGAGTGGCAGACCCTGAACCGCTCGTAGGATTTCGAACCTTCGAGGTCGGCGCCGCAGGAGAGGCACTGCTCGTGCTGGCGAGGTACTTCGACAACCTCGTCGGGCGCTTCGCCCCTCGTCAGCAGCGACTTGAGATTCTTCATATGGCCCAGTGTATCAAGCGAGTCCGTCAGGTGTTCCGATAAGGACGCGGC
The DNA here is from genome assembly GCA_964470735.1 of uncultured Anaerolineaceae bacterium. GTDB lineage: Bacteria > Chloroflexota > Dehalococcoidia > Tepidiformales > Tepidiformaceae > Amarobacter. The sequence goes on along the minus strand of CAYYDX010000024.1, from coordinate 28,724 downwards.
GGGATTCGCCTTCCTCGCGAGGCCCGACGATTCCCTCGTCCTCGAGGATATCGATGATTTTGCTCGCCTTGAGCGCGCCGACCTTCAACCGGCGCTGGAGCAGCGAAGGTGAGATGCGCTGATGCTGCATGGCGAGTTCTCGCGCACGGTCGACCACCGGGTCGTCGAAATCGACTTCGATGTTGGCGTCGCCGCCGTTCGCGTCCGCGAGGGCTTGTTCGAGCAACTCGTCGGCCGTTTCTGGTGTGAGGGCACTGAACCGGTCGTCCTTCCAGAACTCGACGAGCCGTTCGACTTCCGCATCCGAGACGTAAACACCCTGGATGCGAATCGGCTTCGCGGCATCGGTGGGCATGAAGAGCATGTCGCCACGGCCAAGGAGCTTTTCGGCGCCACCCATGTCGAGAATGGTGCGGGAGTCCGTCATCGACGTGACGGCGAAGGCGATGCGGGTGGGGAAGTTCGCCTTGATCAGGCCGGTGACAACATCGACTGACGGCCGCTGGGTCGCTACGACGAGGTGGATACCGGTTGCGCGCGCGAGCTGAGCCAGGCGGCAGATCAGCTTTTCGACCTCGAACGGCGCGGCCATCATCAGGTCGGCCAATTCGTCGATGATGACGACCCAGTACGGCAGCTTCTTCAGGATGCGCGGGTGCTTGTTGTAGGACTCGATGTTGCGAACTGCGACGTTCGCGAACTTCTTGTAGCGCGCATCCATCTCGCCGACGACGGCCTGCAGGACCCCGACGACTTTGTCCATGTCGACGATCACTTCGCTGAAGGCCATGTGGGGGATGCCGGAGTAGGCGCTCAGTTCCACGCGCTTCGGGTCGACCATCACGAACCGCACCTCGTCGGGCGAGGCGTTCATCATGATTCCGGAGATGATGGCGTTCATGCAGACGCTCTTGCCTGAGCCGGTGGCTCCGGCGATGAGCAGGTGCGGCATCTTGCCGAGGTCGGCGACGACCGGCGTACCGGACACCCCCTTCCCGAGAGGCACCGTGAGCTTGCTCTTCCGAACGAGGTCCTGGAACTCTTTAGTTTCCATAACAGCGCGCATGGTGACGACCGAAGCGGAGTCGTTTGGCACTTCGATGCCGACGATGGCACGCCCGGGAACCGGCGCTTCGATGCGCAGGCTGGGCGCCGCGAGCGCGAGTGCGAGGTCGTTCTGCAGGGCCGTGATCTTGTTGACGCGCACGCGTGTGCGCCCGGTTTCGACGCGCTCGGTGCGTGGCCGGCCATCGCTCGAATAGAGCGGCTTGCCGGCCTCATCCCGTAGCGGGACGTCCTTGTACTTCACTTCCCAGCCCGGCTCTACGCCGAACTGGGTCACCGTTGGGCCCTCGTTAATCTCCACGACGGTGGCGTCGACCCCGAAGCTCGCCAGCGTGTCGACGATGAGTTGGGCGCGGGCGGCGTTGTCGTGCTTGCGGTGCACGCTCGGGATGGGCGCGTTGAGCATCTCAATCGCGGGGAGCTGCCAGCCGCTCCGGCCACCCAGTTCAAGGCCGAGCTGTTGCGGTTCGCCGGGCTCGTCCTCTTCGGGCGCTTCGTCGATCGCTTCGGCTGCTGGTTCGGGTTCTTCGACCACCGGGGGCTCTTCGACGAGGACTGGCGCAAATGAGGCCGCCGCGCCGGCGCCAACGGTGGAACTCGGGCTGGCCGGGTCGATTGAGGGGCGGAAGATGATGGGGGTGTCCTCCATCGCGGTAGAGGAGGCCGGTTCGAGCCGCTGGAAGCCACCCACGCCGATGACCACCTCTTCGGTCTCGCTACCGGGCCGGTGGAGTGCGAAGCGGAACCAGCGGCCGAGGGCGCTAGCCGCGCGATGTGGATGCCGCCGCCTCCATGATTCTTCCGCAGCGCGCGGCACGTTGACCGCGACCCAGCGTGTAGATGTCGGCGCGAGCAATGCTGCAGCGACGAGGATTGCGCCGAGCCACGCCATCTTGCCGAGGACGCCCCCGACCAGCGCCTGGCCTACTTCACCACCGAGGCTGACTTCCCGGAACCTGACCGTGCCGACGCTCCAGTCAGCGACGTTGAGGGCGAACAAGCCCCAGATGGCGAACCCGAACGCCGCCACGCCACCGGCCTTCCGCCAGAAGAGCCCGCCGCTGAGATACCACTCTTTCCATGCCGAGGCGGTTGCGAGCAACGCCCAGACGAGCACGACGAAGATGCCGAGGCCGAACGTCCGCAGCGTCCAGTCACGCGCGTTCAGCGCCCCGGCGCGGACATCGACGAGGAAGATGATCGCGACGAGGGCGATTGCCGCGGCCACGATGCCGAGCGCTTCGGGCCGGTTGAAAAAATCAAGCGAAAACTGGCTCTGCTTCTTGCGAGAGCGCGGCGCGCGCGCAGCGCGGGGCCGTGTACCGGAACGTGCCGCCATGGCCTTCCTCACCCACCCGCCGTGCGTCCCCCGCGTACCCACGACGGCCGCCGCCAACAGTTCGCGCTAACTAGACCTCGACAGTCACCGTCAGCACCATTGGCCGCCTGCGGGTCTCATCATAGAGGAACTTGCTAACTGCGTCGCGAATTCTTGTATTGATGTCGCTGAACTCGGCGTAGTGGGAGGCGCCCGTGAGGGACTTTTCGCAGACTTCCCGGCAGCGCTCGATCAGGTCCTCGCGCTCGTCGGCGTCGATGAAACCGCGTGTAAGCACTTCCGGCCGCCGCTCGAGTTTCCCGGTCTGCTTATCGACCGAAACCATGACGACGACGACGCCGTCGGTCGCGAGATGGGCGCGGTCGCGCAGGATGTGCTGGTCGACGTCGCCGATTCCGAGTCCATCGACGTAGACGTAGCTCGCGGGTACCCGTTCGCCGGTGTAGGCGTTTTCGTCGTCGATTTCGAGCACGTCGCCGTCCGTGAGGACGAAGGCGTTGCCTTCTGGCACGCCAACGGACTCGGCGAGGCGGGCGTGGACCACGAGGTGCCGGTACTCGCCGTGGATAGGGACAAAGTACTCGGGCTGGAGCAGACCCTGGATGATTTTCAGTTCTTCGCGGCTGGCGTGGCCACGCACGTGGATGTTCGAAATCCGGTTGTAGAGAACGTCGGCGCCGAGGCGGAAAAGGTTGTCGACGTTGCGGTAGACCGCGGTTTCGTTCCCCGGCACGGGGCTCGACGAGAGCACGACGGTGTCGCCTTTCGTGATGGTCACGTGGCGGTGGTCGCCGTTAGCCATTCGCGTCAGCGCGCTGGTCGGTTCGCCCTGGCTGCCGGTGGTGATGATGATGAGTTTCGAAGGAGGCGTATTGCGCATCTCTTCGACGCCGATGATGACGCCGTCCGGGGCGTTGATGTACCCGAGTTGGCGGGCCATCGCGACGTTGTCGATCATCGAACGGCCGGTCACGAACACTTTCCGGCCGGTGAAGACAGCGGCATCGACCACGAGCTGGACGCGCGAGATGAGCGAAGCGAAGGTCGCCACGATAACGCGTCCCGGGGCGTTCACGACGATGTTCCGGAGTGCCTCGCCGACGAGTTGCTCGCTCGGGGTGTAGCCCTCCTGTTCGGCGTAGGTGGAATCGGCCATGAGGAGCAGGCAGCCCTCCGCGCCGACCTGCGCCAGCCGGATCAGGTCGGTGTGCTGGTCCATCACCGGCGTGTGGTCGAGCTTGAAGTCACCGGTGTGGACGACAGGGCCGAGGGGTGTCCGGACGATGAGCCCGCAGGCATCGGGGATGCTGTGGGCGACCGTGAAGAATTCGACTCCGAAGACGCCGGCCTCAATCACTTCGCCGGGTGTGACGACGTGAGTTTCGACATCCTGGAGGAGCCGGTGCTCCTGGAGCTTTACGCGAATCAGCCCATCGGTGAGCTTCGCGCCGTAGACGGGCGCCTTGAATTCGCGGAGGAAGTAGGGGAGCGCACCAACGTGGTCTTCGTGGCCGTGGGTAAGGAAGATGCCGCGGATCTTCTCCTTTCGGTCACGCAGGTATTCGAAGTCGGGAATGACGAGGTCGACGCCGAGCATCTCCTCTTCAGGGAACATGAGTCCCACGTCGATGACGATGATGTCGTCGCCGTACTCCAGGAGCATCATGTTGCGGCCGATTTCACCGAGGCCGCCGAGCGGGATTACACGCAGAGTTTCGTTTGGCATCAGGTCCTTAGCGAAAGAGTCGGATTTGTTCTGGTTTGTTCGCTGCTCCGGGGTCGGGAGACCCGGCCAGCGTTGTGTCCTCAGGTGGCGGGCTGCCAGCGGCGGGATGTGGCGATGCATCCGCGGTGGCCGGCTCCTCGCTCATCTCCATCTTGACCGGTTGTCCGCTGGAGACAACCTCAGTGCTTGGAACCGGAGAAGGTGACGGTTCCGATGTCCCGGCGTCAAAGGGCATCGAAGCCGTTGCAGGCGGCGTCGATGCGGGGCCGGCGGGGAGTGTGCGTGCCCTCTGAAGGATGGCTGGTACCCGGGCGAAGTCATCGAGGAGGACCTGGCGGAGGTTCCCCTGGCGGAGCGCCGCGGCCGGGTGATACATCGGGACGATGAGCCGCCCGCCGGACTCTTTCACACTGCCGTGGATGCGCGAAATCGCCTGTTGCGGGAACCACTTCGCCATGGAGAAGCGCCCGAGCGTGATGACGACGAGCGGGTCGACCATGTCGAGTTGAAGGTCGAGGTACTCGGAGCAGGCTTCGATCTCCCCCGGCAGCGGGTCGTGATTCCCGGGAGGGCGGCACTTGAGCACATTGCAAATGTATACCTGCTCGCGGGTCAGTCCGGCGGCGCCGAGGAGTTCGCTGAGGAATTGGCCGGCGGCGCCAACGAAGGGCCGGCCCTGGCGGTCTTCGTTCACCCCCGGCGCTTCGCCGATGAGCATGATCTCGGCGTCGAGCGGACCTTCGCCCGGGACAGCGTTGGTGCGCGTTTCCGAGAGCGCGCAGAGCGTGCAGGCGCGGATAACCTCGTACAGTTCGGCGGCGCGCTCTTCGACGGTGATCATCGGGTTTCAGCCGCGAGGGGGAGTTGCGCCCGGTGTTGAGCGCGCATGCGCCGGCGAGCGGTCGTGAGCATCTGCGCGCCAATGGCGGTGAGCACTACCGCGAATACAACCTGCAGCGTGCGTCCGCCCATGAAGGCCGCCGTAACGGCGCCGGCGATAGCCCCGGGGAGCGACAGCGGCGCGATCCAGCGCGCGGCCGCGAGGTCCACTGTTCCGAGCCGGAAGTGCGCCCAGCTCCCGGAGAGCGACGCCGCCACCACGACCCAGAGCGAGATGCCCTGCGCTTCGTGTTGTCCCACTCCGAGGCCGAGGACGAGCGCGGGCACGAAGATCGAGCCGCCGCCAACGCCGAGCGCGCCCGAACACACTCCGCCGGCGAGGCCAATCGCCGCCGCCACTGCTTCTTCCTGCCAGCCGCTGACCGCGAAGAGCGGGTCGATTCGCGGCCAGAGGAGGATGCGCAGCGAGATGGCGATGAGGAAGAGGCCGAAGACCTGGCGCAATTGCAGCGCCGGCACTCGCGAGGCGCCCTTTGCCCCCAGCCGTGCGCCGGTCACGGCGCCAAACCCGAGGGCGATGACCAGCGCGAGACTGACCGGTTCGCTGAAGGAGTAGGCCACGGCGGCGACCGCCGCGGTGACCGTGATGACCACCAGCGACGTGCCGTGCGCGACGTGCTGGGGCATCTTCATCGGGCCGGTCATGAACGGGATCATGATGGCGCCGCCACCACCGCCGAGCAGCCCGCTGATGAACCCGCCGCCGAGGCCGGCGGCGGTCGCCGCGGGCCGGCTGTGTGGTCCTGTGCTCCCGGGGTGCATCAGGCCTCGGGTGTCTTCTTCCGGGGCTGGAGCAGCCAGGAGAAGAGGATTCCCACGAAGTAGAGGAAGAAGAGCGGGCCCGCCACGAGCGACTGGTTGTACGGGTCCGGTGTGGGCGTAATGACCGCGGCGATCACGAAGATGATCACCACCGCGTAGCGCCAGAAGTTCAGCAGCTGTTTGGCGCGAACCAGCCCCAGCCGCGCGGCGAGAGCCAGGACGACCGGGAGTTCGAAGGCGACACCCACCCAGAAGATGATCCGGGTGGCGAAGCTGAGGTACTCCTGCCCGCGGATGAGCGGCGTGATCTCATCGCCGCCGAAGTCCAGCAGGAAGCCGAGGGAGCGCGGCAGGATGATCCAGTAGGCGAAGGCCATCCCGGCAAGGAGAAACCCAACGACGGCGATCATGCCGGGGAAGAGAATCCTCTTCTCTTTCGGGGTCAGCCCCGGAACGATGAAGGCCAGGAGTTCATAGATGATCGCCGGCGAGGCGAAGGTGAGCCCACCGTAGAGGCCGATCTTGATGGCGATGCCGATGGACTCGGTGGGCGAATTGGCGATGAGCGTGAAGTCCGGATGATCGGCGCGCGCCGGGGCAATGAGCCAGCCGAGGATGTCCTGCCAGAAGACGAACGAAGCGACCGTGCCGATCAGCACGGCCGCGGCGCAGACCATGACACGGTTGCGCAGCTCCTTGAGATGTTCGAGGAGCGTCATCTCCGCGCCGCCACGGTATTCCTCGTGCGGGGGGTGAATCGCCATCGGGTCGTGCAGGGTTTCGGCGGTCATTCAGAACACCATCGGGGGCTTCGCAGGCTCGGCGGACGCTGACGGCTCGACCACGGAAGGCGCCGCGGTGGCAGCGGGGGCGGCGTCTGGCAGTGCCGGGAGGAGTGGCTCGGACGGAAGCAGGGCGCCCGTCTCGCCGGCCGCGGCGCCGAGTTCCTGGTTCAACTTGAACTGCTCTTCGCGAACGGCCTTCTGCGCTTCGTCGACCTGGCCCTTGATCGTCCGGTACTGCTCGTCGATGTAGTCGATCTCGTCGCGGAACTCATCGCGGACTGCGCGGGCATAGCCCTGCATCTGGCGCACGGCGCGGCCAATCTGATACGCCATGGTGGGGAGCCGCTCTGGCCCAACGACCACGAGGAGCAGCACCAGGACAAGGATCAGTTCCTGGTAGCCGATGCCCAGGAATTCCAAACGCTACCTCCCAGGGCCGGCAGCAGGTTTGCCCTCAGGGCTGCCTACTTGTCTTCGACGCCGTGGTCTTTCAGATAGTCTACGGCGTCCTGGACGGTCGCGATCTTTTCCGCGTCTTCATCCGGGATTTCGAGGCCGCCGGCGTCCTCGGTGAATTCCTCTTCGAGCGACATAATGAGCTCGACCAGATCAAGGGAGTCAGCGTTCAGGTCATCGACGAAGGAGGCTGCGGGGACGACATCCGCCTCTTCGACACCAAGCTGCTCAACGACGATTGCGCGGACTCGTTCGAATACTGTTGCCACTGTGGGAAGTGCTCCTGGTTATTGCGGTTGTTGTGATTCTGGGGGCGCCGCGTCGAGCGGCAAAGGGACGGCCATCGCGGCGGCCTTGATTCGTTCGCTTACGGTCCGGAGCACACCGTTGACGAATGCTGGCGAACTGTCTCCACCATAACGGTGGGCCAACTCGACAGCCTCGTTTACCACGGCGGCGACCGGCGCCGAATTATCGGTAAGCAGTTCCCATATTGCAAGGCGGAGGATGTTCCGGTCAACGACGGCAAGGGTGTCCACGGGGTACTGAGTGGCGGCGGCTTGAATGTATTCATCAAGCTCATCACGCCGCTCGATAACGCCCACGAGGAGACCGCGCGCGTAGCCGCTCGGGCGGTCTCCGGCCACCTTCGGTTCTTCGCGAGCAACTTCGCCCAGCAGGCGTTCGAAGACGCCGACCGCGCCGTGGCTCGATGTCTCGCTTTCGTACAGCGCTTCGAGGGCGAGTTGGCGCGCACGCCGCATTGGGTTCTGGCTCACGCCATCACCATACCGCCATCCACGTGAATGCACTGGCCGGTGATGTAACCCGCGCCCTCGCTGGCGAGGAATGCCACCAGCGGCGCGACTTCGCCCGGCTCCGCAATGCGGCCGAGCGGGATTTGACCCATGACGGTGGCCGTTGCCGCTTCGCTCATGCCCGTGATGATGTCGGTGTTGATGAACCCGGGCGCCACCGCGTTGCAGGTGATTCCACGTGAGGCGACTTCGCGCGCGACCGAGCGGGTGAAGCCGATGACGCCGGCCTTGGCGGCCGCGTAGTTCGCCTGCCCGGCGTTGCCCATCACGCCGACGACGCTCGTGATGTTGATGATCCGGCCGCCGCGGGCTCGAAGCATCGGCCGCATTGCGGCCCTGGTCACGAGGAAGGTGCCCCGCAGGTTCGTCCGGTGGACCGCATCCCAGTCGTCCTCGGTCATCCGCATGAGGAGGCCGTCCCGAGTGATGCCCGCGTTGTTCACCAGGATGTCGAGTCCGCCGAAGCGGTCGATGGTTGCTTTCACCAGGTTCGCCGCGCTCTGGGAGTCAGCGACGTCGCCACCGGCTGCGAAGGCTTCGCCGCCAGCTGCTGTGATTGCCGCTACGACTTCATCGGCGAGGGCCGGGTTGGTGTTGTAGTTGACGGCGACCTTCGCGCCGCGCGCGGCCAGTTCGATGCAGATCGCGCGCCCAATGCCCCGCGAACCGCCGGTCACCAGCGCCACACGTCCGTCGAGTTCACCCATGCTCGTCTCCCTGCGAGATTTCCCCGCAGGGTACGCATGCGCACGGCTACGCGCGCCCGCGGGCACGGTTGCGGCAGGCCGTTCGAGAGAGTTTAATGATGCAACTCAATCCTCAGATTGGAGGTTCTACCATATGACCCAGGACTCCGCCCCCGGCCGCGTCTACCACGAACGGCACGGGCACATCCTCAAGATCGTTATCGACAACGTCACGCGCCGGAACGCCATTGTCCCGGAGATGTCGCTGCAGATTGCGGAAGCGCTCACGCTCCTCGATGAAGACCCTGACCTGTGGGTCGGGGTGCTCTGTGCCGAGGGCGATCACTTCACGGCGGGCCTCGATATGCCCAAGTTCTTCGGACCCGGCGCCACCGCGCGCCCTGCTCCCGAAGGCCAGGTGGACACGTTCCAGTTGACGCGGATGTGCCGCAAGCCGGTCGTCGCGGCGGTCCAGGGCATCACCTACACCGTCGGCATTGAGATGGTGCTGGCATGCGACATCGTGGTGGCTGCGGAAGATGTGCGTTTCTGCCAGATGGAAGCGAAGCGCGGCCTGGCGCCACTCGCGGGCGGGAATTTCCGCTTCCTCACGCGCATGGGCTGGGGCGATGCGATGTACCACCTCCTGCTTGTCGATGAGTTCGGCGCGGCGGAAGCGCATCGCATCGGACTGGTCCAGGAAGTCGTTCCGGTTGGCAAGCAGACGGAGCGCGCGATGGAACTCGCGGCGATCATCGCGAAGAACGCTCCGCTCGGTGTCCAGATCACGAAGGTGACGGCGCGGAAGTTCTATGAAGCCGGGGAAGCAGCGGCCATCGCCGCTCTGCCGGAGATTCGCGCGGCCGTGATGGGCACCGAAGACATGCAGGAAGGTATCCGCTCGTTCGTCGAACGCCGCGCGGCTGAATTCAAGGGCCGGTAGGGATCAGAGGCTGAGGCGAACGCTTTCGGCGCTGTTCACGTTGATGCAATTCGACTTGCGCAGCATCCGCTTGATGATTGCGGTCAGCACACGGCCGGGGCCGAACTCGATGAAGGTCTCGACGCCCTGGTTCCCCAGGTACTCGACCGTCCGGCTCCATTGCACCGGGCGGCAGACCTGGTCCACCAGTTCGTTGCGAATCTCGAGTTCCCCGTGTACCGGCGAAGCGGTGCAGTTGGCGATGACCGGGATGAGCGGGTCGGAGATGGCAGCGGTGGCCACCGGTTGCACCATGCCGTCGGCGGCCGGGCGCATGAGCGAACTGTGGAATGCGCCGCTCACGCTGAGCGGGATCACCTTGGCGGCGCCACGCGCTTTCGCGTAGTCGAGCGCGCGGACGACGGCTTCGCGGCGCCCGCCGATGACGATCTGTCCGGGGGCGTTGAGATTGCAGATTTCGGCGCCGGCCTCGCGGCAGACTTCCTCGCAGTCGGGGATGTCGAGGCCGAGCACCGCGGCCATGGTGCCGGGGTTTGCTTCGCCTGCGGCCTGCATCAGTTCGCCGCGGGCGCGAAGCAGGCGAATGGCTTCATCGAAGGGCAGCGCACCGGCTGCGACCAGTGCCGGGTACTCGCCCAGCGAGTGACCCGCTACGTAGGCAGGTTTGCGGCGGAGTTCCGGGTTCAGTTCGACGGCGACCTTGAGCAGCGCAAGGCTGGTGACCGCGATTGCGGGCTGGGAGTTGCGCGTTTGCTGCAACTCCTCCTCCGGGCCCTCGAAGCAGAGGCGGGTAAGCTTGAATCCGAGGATCTCGTCGGCCCGGTCGTACAGTTCACGGGCGGATGGGAACTCGTCGTAGAGATCCTTGCCCATGCCCACCGACTGGGCGCCCTGTCCAGGGAACACGAATGCGCGATCGGCCTGGATCGGGTCTTCGAGGGCGATGAACGGCGCCACCGCCAGGTCCGGGTTCGTCAGCTGTCCAGGTCGGGGTTCGGAAGCGAGATCACTTCCCGGCCCCGGTAGGTGCCGCAAATCGGGCAGGCGTTGTGGGCCAACCGTGGGCTCTTGCACCGCGGACAATCGATAACGTGTGGCATCTGGATCTTGAGGTGGGAGCGCCGCTTCCCCTGTCGAGAAGAGGCGTACTTCCGCTTCGGCAGCGGGGGCATAACGGGACTCCTTCAGGTGTCTACCCATTCGTCTTACGCTTCAGTGCGACGAGCGCCTGCCATCGAGGGTCTATCGGCGTCCGGTCACACTGGCATGGCGCTGTGCTCATGTCCGTTCCGCAAACCGGGCAGATACCCGGGCAGTCTGGACGGCAAAGCGGCTGCATTGCTGCAGCCATCTCGCTATATTGCCGCACCGCGTCCGTAATGTCGATCGTGTGGTTCGTGTCGATGAGGAACGAATCAGGCTCAACTTCCAGTTTCCGGCCAGTGACCGGGTCGACCTGTTGGACGAAGATCTCCTCGAAGTCGACTTCCTCTTCGTACCCGAACGGCGTGAGGCAGCGGCTGCACTCGGCTTCGAGGCCAACCACCGCGCGGCAGCGGACGAGCACGCCACCCGGTGTGCGGATGAGTTCGACTCTACCCGAAGAGACGCTGCCTTCCGGTTCGAGGTCGTAGCGGCGGCTGGCGCCGACTTCCTGCTTCAGCAGTTGCGAGACATTGAAGAGCACTGGCCGCCTCGCGAGATGAAGGTTCTCCCAGAGTACACCACCGCGTGGCTGCGGCAGGCTTCACTGGCAATCTCCCCGTGGTGGCGAATGCCGAACACATAACGGCGCAGGCTGCGTAACGATTCGGTCGAATCTCGCCAGTTGCGACGTAATCGCGTTTACGGCGGGGCCTGGCATGACTACGCTTAGTGCTACGGTTAGCCCTCCCTCGAACGGCGCCGAACACTGCCCCGGAGACCGCCTTGGCCCAGGTAACCGACATCCGGACGCTGCAGGAGATCGACGACGAGGCTGCGAAATTGCGCGCATCGCTCGACGATGTGGAACGCAGATTGCTCGGTTCGGAGTCGCTCAATGAGGCGAGGACGGCGCACGCAGCTGTCGAGGCCGAACTCGCCGAAACGCGGCGCGCTCAGCGCCTCACCGAGGGCGAAGTGGCCGCGCTGACGGCGAAGATCGAGCCAGAGGAGAAGCGCCTCTACGACGGCTCCGTGCGCAACGCCAAGGAACTGCAGAACATCCAGCACGAACTCGAGTTGCTCAAGCAGCAGCGTTCGAAGCTGGAAGACCAGTTGCTCGACGTGATGGCGAACCTCGAGCGAATCGAGGGTGACCATCGGCTCGCCTCTGCCACGCTCGCAAGTGAGGAGGCTCGCTGGGAAAAGGATCGCGCCGACCTGGGCGACGAAGCGCAGCGCCTGAACGGCCAGATCGTTCGCGCGGACGCTCGTCGCGAGGCCCAGAAACTGAAGATCAACCCACGCAACCTCGCTGTCTACGAAGACGTGCGACGCCGGCGCGCAGGCGTCGCGGTGGCGCGGGTCTCCGGTGGTACCTGTGGCGGCTGCCGCGTCGGCGTCCCGGAGGCTGTGCGCCGGCGCGCGTTCGAAGCCGACTTGCTTGCCCAGTGTCCAAACTGCGAGCGGATCCTGTACGTGGGGTAGGCAGCCATGCGAGCAGTCGGCTACTTCGCTGAAGGCGCTCGCCGCAACGGCGTGAAGCGCAGCATCGCCGAGCAGAACCACGCCTTCGCGGATTTTTGCGCCCGCCAGGGGTACGAGGTCGCCGCGACGTTCCTCGACACCGAGGACGAAGGGGCCGGGACGGCCGGTTTCAACCAGATGCTTCACTTCCTGGGCCGCGCCGACCGCGGATTCACCGTCGTCGCGGTCGATAGCCTCGGCGTTCTCGGCAAGGATCTCGGCCAGTCGGCGCTGCGCCTGCTCGAAATCGAACAGACGGGTTGCCAGGTGCTGATTGCCGCATCGGGGCACGACGCTTTCCGCCAGCTGATCGACACATGGGCGGATCGCGGTGATGGCACACCCGTGTCCGAGAAGGTGCGGTCGGCGATGCGGCGCAAGGCGGTGAAGGGCGAAGTGCTCGGGCGGCCACCCTACGGCTACAGGGTCGGGCCGCGACGCCGGCTCGAACTCGTGCCGGAGGAGGCGGTCGTCGTTCGCTACATCTTCCGGCTCTACCTGCAGGAGGAGATGGGCATCCGCAAGATCGCTGGCCAGTTGAACCAGGAGAACGTGGCGACACGGCGAGGCGGGCGATGGAGCATGGTCACCGTGCGCGACATCCTTCGCAATCGCGCGTACCTGGGGCACTACTCGCGCTTCGGCACCACGGTCACGGGTTCGCACCCGGCGCTGGTTTCCGCCGAAGACTTTCGCAAGGTGCAGGATCGCCTGCAGACGCACCACGGCGCCGTTCGAACGCGCACCGTGCAGCCGTTCCTGCTCAGCGGCCTCGTCTATTGCGGAAAGTGTCAGAACAAGCTCATCGGCGTGAGCCGCCGCCAGAGTTGGACCACCAAAGCCGGCGAAAAGAAATCCGCCGCATATCGCTACTACCAATGCGAATCGCGCACGAACCAGAGCGCATGCGCATATAACACGCAGCGCGCCGCTGAGCTCGAAGAGCGGGTGCGGGTAAGCCTTCGCCAGGACGACCAGCCGGTCGTCCGCCTGCGCCGGGCCGGCAATGTGGATGGCTATCTCGTCGATCTCGTGGGACAGGTCGACCGCGTGGAAAGCCGGATCAAGCGGAATCGCCGCCAGGTCGAAGAACTGGTGGCCGACGCTGCGCACGGCCATATCACGGTCGAGCGCATGAAGTCGCTCGGTGGCGAACTGGCGAAGGAGCACCTGGAACTGGAAGCCGAACTGGCCGCGTCACGCGAACGGCTGAAGGCGCAGCAGTCAGAAGCGGAGCGGCAGAAGCACCTGGAATCGCTGCGTGAAAAGTTGCTCCGTGATTGGGAACGACTCCCCTTTGAGTCCCTTCAGTCTGCCCTTCGCGACATCGTCGACCGGATAGAGGTCGATGGTGAGGACGTGCGCGTCTTCCTGCGCGTGTAGCGCCGCGACGTCCGCCTACGTTGCCATGCCGGCAGCGAAGCCGCTCGCCCACGCCCACTGGAAGTTGTAGCCGCCGAGCCAGCCCGTGACATCGACCACCTCGCCGATGAAGTACAGGCCGGGCACGTTGCGGGCTTCCATCGTCTTCGAGTTGAGGTCACGCGTGTCCACGCCGCCAGCGGTCACTTCCGCCTTCGCGTAACCGGCGGTCCCGGCCGGGCGCAACTCCCAACGGTGGATGCGGTCGATGAGCGTTTCGATCTCGCGGTTTGAGTACGTGTCGAGCCGCCGGGACGGTGCGAACGAAGCGACCCACGCCTGTGCGAACCGTCGTGGCCACAGGTTCGAAAGCGCCGTCGCCAGGTCCTTTCCCGTTTTGCGCGCGTTCGATAGTTCAGCCGCCAGGTCGACTCCGCGAGCGAGGTCGAAGTGGATGGATTTGCCCGGCTGCCAGGCGGTCGAGACCTGCAGGATTGCGGGGCCGCTCAGCCCGCGGTGTGTGAACAGCACATTCTCGGTGAAGGAAGCGGCGCCGAATGACACCGTGGCCTGGACCGCGACGCCACTGAGTTCCGCGAAGAACGACTTCTCGGCGCCGCCGAACGTCAGTGGCACGAGTGCCGGGCGCACTGGAACCTGGCGCAGGCCGAACTGGCGTGCGATGTCGTACCCGAAGCCCGTCGCGCCCAGCGTTGGAATGGAAAGCCCGCCGGTCGCGATGACCAGCGAATCGCAGACCACTAGACCAAGGGTTGTCTCAAGTGTGAACCGGCCGTCGTGTGCGACCCCGGTTACCTCGCAACCGGTCCTCAGGATGACGCCCGCAGCGTGGCACTCGGCTTCGAGCATCGAAACGATCTGCTGAGCGCTCCCATCGCAGAACAGCTGCCCGAGCTTCTTTTCGTGGTAGGCGATTCCATGTCGTTCGATGAGGTCGATGAACTGCTGCGGGCCGTAACCGGCGAGCGCCGAGCGGCAGAAGTCGGGGTTCGCGGAGAAGTAGTTTCCGGGGCCGGCATGGACGTTGGTGAAGTTGCAGCGCCCGCCGCCTGAGATGAGGATCTTCCTTCCCGGCGAAGCGTTGTGCTCGATGAGCAACACCCGCCGGCCGCGCTGCGCCGCGGTCATCGCGCACATCATCCCGGCAGCGCCCGCGCCGACGACAACGACATCGAACCGGTGCGGCGCGGAGGGCTCGGTCACGATTCGAATAAGGCCACCGACAGTGAGCCAGAGTCAAACGTCTTCCACGAGCGCCCCGCGCGCCGCATGCTGTAGCGCGTGAGCGAAGAATCCAAAGGCGCCGTGATTGCCGCCATGGGCGCGAACTTTGCCATTGCCACGGGCAAGCTTGTGGCGGGCGTGCTCACGGGGAGCGCGGCCATGCTCGCGGAAGCCGGCCACTCCATCGCCGATACCGTGAACCAGGTCTTCCTGCTGGTTGGTATCAACCTCTCGGCGACCCAGCCCGATGAAGGCCACCCGTACGGCTACGGCAAAGAGGCGTTCTTCTGGTCGTTCCTCGCGGCCATTTTCATTTTCGTCGCGGGCGCTGCGTTCTCCATCTTCGAAGGCGCGCGAACGTTACTCCAGGAGGATGCGCACCACCGCTCGACGCGCGAACTCGCGGTCGCATTCGGTGTGCTGGGCATGGCCTTCGTGTTCGAGTCGGCCTCGTTCGCGGTGGCTATTCGTGCGCTGGTCACGAATGCGCGGAAGAAGGGTTGGAGTGTGATTCGCTACGTGCGGCACTCCCCGGACCTGACCACGAAGACCGTGTTCTACGAAGACGGCGCCGCGTTGACCGGCCTCGCACTGGCCGCGGGCGGCCTCGCACTCTCCGAGATAACCGGTAGCGAGGCCTGGGACGGCGTTGCCTCGCTCGGCATCGGTGTCGTCCTCACCATTGTGGCGCTGATCCTCGGGATGCAGGCCCGGCGCCTGCTCATCGGCGCCGCCGCCGGTGATGAGACCCGGCGGAGTATCGACGCGACGCTCGCGGAGTTCCCCGAGGTCCGCCGCGCGGTTCGTGTGCTGACCATGCAGATGGGTTCGCACAGCGTTCTCGTTTCTGGCGAACTCGAGGTCACGCAGACGCTAACGCTGCCGGAAGCGGAGGCGCTGATCGAGCGGCTCGATAATCGCCTCGGCGAGACCGCCCCGGAAGTCCGCGAGACCTTCTGGGAAATCAAGCGACCGGGCCAGCGCTGAGCGCTATACCATCGATGTCACTTTCCCCTTCGCTCGCTCACGCGTAGCGTTCCCTTCACATCACCTTGCGTGCCCCGGCCCGTGGCGTGCGCCGTCCGTGCCGCTGCACGCCGAAAGCAGGCGAATCCATGCCGTACAACAAGCCCATACCCGATATGGGCGACCCGCTGACGAAGCCGTTCTGGGATGCGGCGCGCGAAGACCGCTTCGTGCTCCCGCGCTGCACCAGTTGCAACCGCGTGCACTGGTACCCGCGCTTCATCTGCCCGTTCTGCCACGCCACCGAAATCGAATGGATCGAAGGCTCAGGCGTCGGTTACATCCACACGTTCGCTGTCCAGCACCGCGCGTTCGGTGGCTGGGCCGAAGAAACCCCGTTCGTGACTGCCTACATCGACCTTGCCGAAGGCGACCGGATGTTCACGGTCCTTCGCGGTGTCGACCCAACGCGCCCCGAGACGATCAAGATCGGCGCGAAGGTACAGGTCGAATTCGAACCCGCCAGCGAGGATGTGCACATCCCGTTCTGGCGCGTGGTCTAAGGAGCAGACGAATGCCAGGTGAACTTTCCCGCGCGGCGGCTATCGTCGGCGCCGCCGAAGCCGACTGGATCGGCTATCCCGCGGAGCCGAAGACGGCGATGCAACTCCACATCTCGGCCATCAAGAACGTGTCGAAGCAGACGGGTATCCCGATCAGCATGATCGACGGCATCTTCAGCGCCGGCGCGTCGTCGGCGATCGCTGAGCACCTCGGACTCCACCCGGCGTACATCGACACCACGTCGGTCGGCGGGTGCTCGTTCGAAATGCACGTCCACCACGCGCTCGCCGCGATTCACGCGGGCATCGTGAACGTCGCCCTCGTTACCCACGGCGAGAACGGCTGGTCGTCGCGCGCCACTCGTGGCAACGGAACGGGCCGGGCACGAGGCATGGACGGCTGGGACCCGGGGAGCCAGTTCAGCAATCCCTACGGCGTATCCGGCGCGCCTTCGAACTACTCGCACGCGATGACGCGGCACAACCATCGCTACGGCAGCACACCGGAGGACTTCGCGCACATCGCTGTGGTCACGCGCCAGTGGGCGACGCTGAATCCGCGCGCCGTGATGTTCTCGAAGGAGACGAACCCGGCCGGCGGCCCGATCACGGTCGATGACGTGAACAACGCTCGCCTCGTTTCGTGGCCGCTCACGCTGCTCCACTGCTGCCTCGTGACCGACCACGGCGGCGCGGTGCTGGTCGTGAGCCCGGAGATCGCCCGCAGTGTGAAGTCGAAGCCGGTCTGGATCGCGGGCGCTGGTGAGAGCATGAGCCACTCGAACATGCTCGAGATGGGCGACTTCACCGCGACTTCGGCGGCTGCATCGAGCGCCGCGGCTTACCGCATGGCGGGGATGGGTCCGGAGGACATGGAGATGGCCATGATCTACGACTCGTTCACCGTCACCGCCGGTATCACGGCCGAGATGCTTGGCCTCGCCCCGCGCGGTGAGGGCTTCACGCTCTGGAAAAGTGGCAAGGCGGCTCCCGGCGGCAGCTTCCCGATGAACACGAACGGCGGCGGGCTGTCGTTCAACCACAGCGGTATGTACGGCATGCAGTTGCTGGTTGAAGCCTACCGGCAGCTTTCGGGCACGGCGGAAGACGGTGGATTCAGCGGCCTCCCCGGCAAGCAGACGAAAGCCCGCTCGTGCATCGTCAACGGAACCGGTGGCAGCCTCTCGACCACCGGGACGCTCGTCCTTGTGGCCGATTAGATCCGGGCCAGGGGTCACGTTCGAAGGGCCCGCTCGAGTGAGCGGGCCTTTTGCATCCTAGCGAAGGCGTCCGCGCAGCATCTGGTCGTATTCGGCGTGTGTGCCAATCCAGAACCAGACGATAGTGTCGCCGGAACGCCAGCCCATGGCGCGGTAGGAGCGCCCGATACGCACAGACCAAACATCATCACGCGCGTTGACAAGTTTGAATTGGAGCCCCGGATGAAATGGGTCATCCACGAACAATGCGTAGGATTCGAGTGCCTGGTCGCGAACCGAATACGGCAGGCGAGCGTAGGTCTCGCGGAAACCCCTGGCTCGCCGGCTCCTCATAGCTTGTCTGGCGTCAACTCGTCGGTAAGGCCGGCTACAAACTCAGCCCGCGCCCGTGCTGCCATTTCCGAGAGCATGTCCTGGCTCTTTGCGAACAACTCATCCCACCGCTTTTCGGACTCAATGTCCTCGAGGATCATCATCGCGAGGCGATCCTGCTCGGACTCCTCCAACTCCTGGATGGCGGCCCACGCTTCGGTCAGCAGCTTGGTCATGGATGGATTGTAGCAGGCGGAGCGCGCGCCCCAGCCTACTCAACGATTCTCCAGCCAGTAGCCCGGGCGACGTGCCGAGTGCGCGACGGCGACGATCTCCTTCCAGTCGAGATCGGTGTAAATATCAAACGGAAACCCGGCGATCGAGAACTATCGATGTCCGAGCCTCACCCGGCCGAGCCGCGGATAGTCGTCGATGTTCCTGAGTGCCTGGAGGTATGCGGAGAGGAAGCGGTCACCGAGTGTCTCACTCCGCTCGTAGTAGAACAGCAGTGCGGAGGCTAACTCTTCAACTGCCGCCGGGTTAGCTCGCTCGACCAGTGCGGTCTGCCTTCATCCGAGCGTAGATCTCGACGATCTCCAGTGGGTCGCGATAGATCACGCGGCCCTCTTTACCTGCGGTCGTGCGCTCCGCGAGTAGTCGGGCGAGATTTGAGTCGTCGGATTCCACCGGATAGAGCGAGGCCAGCAAATCCTCAGCGAGACCTGCCCTGTCGTCCTCACTCAGTGCAAGCGCCTCATCTCTGACATTCTGGCGGGTGGCCATATGACTGAGTTTATCACCTACAGCGGGATGTTCCCGTGCTTCTTCGGCGGGTTGCGGTCCGCCTTGTTCTCAAGCATTTCGAGTGCGCGAATGATTTTCGCGCGCGTCTGGCGCGGGTCGATCACGTCATCCAGGAAGCCGCGGCCCGCCGGGATGTACGGGTTCGCGAACTTCGCGCGGTACTCCTCGATGAGTTCCTTGCGGCGGGCTTCGGGGTTGTCTGCCTTCGCAATCTCCTCGCGGAAGACCACGTTCGCAGCCGCATCGGGGCCAGCGACGGCGATTTCGGCCGTTGGCCACGCGTAGTTCATGTCGCCGCGCAGGTGCTTGGACGACATCACGAGGTGGGCGCCACCGTAGCTCTTGCGCAGGATCACCGAAATTTTCGGCACTGTTGCTTCGCTGTAGGCGTAGAGCAGCTTCGCTCCGTGCGTGATGATGCCGCCGTACTCCTGGCTGAGCCCGGGCAGGAATCCGGGCGTGTCGACCAACGTGACCAGCGGGATGTTGAAGCAGTCGCAGAAGCGAACGAAGCGGCTGGCCTTGCGGCTTGCGTTGATGTCGAGCGACCCGGCGAGCTGGGCCGGCTGGTTCGCGACGAAGCCGACAACGCGCCCGGCCATGCGCCCAAACCCGACGACCATGTTGGTCGCGAAGAGTTCGTGTACTTCCATGAAGTCGCCGTCATCGATGAGCCGGTCGATAACTTCACGGACGTCGTACGGCCGGTTCGGTTCGGCCGGGACGATGGTCAGCAGGTCTTCATCAGCGCGGTTCGGGTCGTCGCTCGTGCCAATGATCGGCGGGTCATCCGCGTTGTTCGAAGGCAGGAAGGAGAGGAGGCGGCGGACTTCCTGCATCGTCGCTTCTTCGCCATCGACTGCGAAGTGGGCGACGCCTGACTTCGATGCGTGAGCGATGGCCCCACCGAGTTCATCGTGGGTCACTTCTTCGCCGGTGACCGCGCGAATAACGTCCGGTCCGGTGATATACATCTGCCCGGAGCCTTCCGTCATGAAGATGAAGTCGGTGAGCGCCGGGCTGTAGGCGCCGCCACCCGCCGACGGCCCCATGATGATGCTGATCTGTGGTACGACCCCACTGGCCAGCGTATTCATCGCGAAGATTTCACCGAAGCCACGCAGCGCTTCCGGGCCATCCTGGATACGGGCGCCACCGGAGTCGATGATGCCGATAATCGGCGCACCGGTGGTGATTGAGAGATCCATGACCTTGAGGATCTTCTCGGCGACGGCCTCGCTGAGCGAACCGCCGACGAGCGTGAAGTCGTAGGAGTACACGTATACCGGGCGGCCGTCGACTTTGCCCCAACCCGTGACCACCGCCTCGCCGGTCGAATTGTCGATGCTGCGGGCCCGCATGAGCGCGTCGAGTTCGTCGAAGCTGCCCGGGTCGAGGAGGAGGTCGATGCGTTCGCGTGCGGTGAGCTTGCCGCGAGCGTGCTGCCGTTCGATGCCCTTTGGCCCGCCGCCTTCGAGAACCTTGTTCTTCAGCTCTACCAGTTGCGTGAGTTTCTCTTCGGCGGTCAGTTGTTCGGGCATGGAGCAGTTCTCCGGAAGGTCCCGCGTGAAGGGCGGGGACGCAGAATGTGGTGGGCGCAAAGAACCCGGCCGACGGCCGGGCGCGTGGCTTACGCCGTCACGATACTAGCATCGCCCCCGCTCAGAGTCTTTGTATCTGAGTGGATGGCTTCGCGTCGTTCGCGGCGATGCGCTGGCGGAGCGCCACCACTTCGGGCGCGCCCTGCTGGTCATCGGGCAGGCCCGCGAGCAGCTCGAGGGCGCGTGCTGGCTGACCGAGGTTCATGAAGCTGTTGGCGAGATTAAACAGCGTGGTTGTGTGGC
Organism: uncultured Anaerolineaceae bacterium; assembly: GCA_964470735.1. GTDB lineage: Bacteria > Chloroflexota > Dehalococcoidia > Tepidiformales > Tepidiformaceae > Amarobacter. The sequence goes on along the minus strand of CAYYDX010000024.1, from coordinate 8,258 downwards.
CCGGGCTGCGGGCGAGCGACCGCTCGAAGTACACGACGGAATCCGCGTAGTCGCCTACCGCGGCGAGGAGCACACCCAGATGGAATGCCAGGTTGTGCTTTTCGCCGAGTTCGAAGTAGTTCTCCCACAGCCGGTCGACCATCTCGCGGAGGTCCGGGATAGCGGACACAGGCAGTGTCGGGAGCTTCTTCGCGAACCGGGGCCACGCCAACAGGAACGAATGCGTGTCGTAGCGCTTCATGCGCACAAGCGCCATCAGTTCCACGAGGGAGATGTCCTCGTTCTTCTCCGCCGAGAGCAAGCCGGTGTAGTTGTCGTCCGGGCTGTTCAGGTCGATGGAGTCGCGGAATGCCTGGCGCGTTTCGACCGTTGAGGCAGCCCCGAGGACGAAGCTGAGGATGTTCAGGCTCGTCGGGCGAAACGAGGTGGTGAGCACTTCGCCGCCGAGGCCGGCGAAGTACTCGGCCAGGGCGTGATAGTTGAACGTGATCGAGAAGCCGGTGTCGTGGAGGGTGAGCGAAGGCAGGTCGCGGCCCTGGTAATCCTCCAGCCGGTGGTCACCCTTGTCTCCGCTGAGGAGCATCATCCGGCCGCCGGAAAGCTCGCGGAAGAAGTCGATGCATTGCAGCACCGCGTGCGGAAATGGGATCACCGCTCCGTCGATCGCGTCACGATAGAACGCGAGCACCCGGCTGGAAGCAGCGTCACCGTAGAAGCCCTCGTCCGCCGCGTGGCGGTCGTACTCGAGTTGGATACGGGTGATGACTTCGGGATCCAGCGGGTCCGGCTCCGCTTGAGGCGACGTCAGCGCGACGGTGACGGCGAAGAGCTCGCCATCTTCGACCGAAAACAGGTTCTGCGGAATCGAATCGAACAGGTAGTTGGCAAACAGCACGATGGGGTTCGCTACCGCTCCCGGTTCGAGCACGGCCCCGGAGACTCGCAGCGTGAGCGACCGGTCAGTGGCAGCGTCGAAGCGCGCGAAATCGAGCCGGCCCTGCTCTACGAAGGGTCGCAGCGAGGGGTGCCCCTCCCAGAACCGGACGTTGTTTTCGACGAAGTCCGTGAGGACGTACGTGAACCGCACATCCCGCAGCGCGGAATCGTCAAAGAAGCTGGCCAGGGCGTTGAGGAAGTTGAAGCCGAGCCTGCCGCTCCCGGCGCCGAGTTCCACGATGTACACCGGCTGCGAACGGTCGAGCACAGGGAGCCAGTCGCGCAGGAAGCCGAAGAATACCCGCGCGTAGGCGGCTGCGATGTGCGGGCTCGTGCTGATCCCGAAGGGGATGCGGCCACCGCCCCACGCTTCGATCCCGTGCCGCTCGTAGAACCGGCGCTGCAACTCCCAGATAAGCGACTCGGAGAACAGCTTCGGCCCCTCTACGAGGAACCTGGGCGCGTCGTCACTCTCGGATTCGCCGTCTTGCACTCAGCCCCCTGGGGCGCCATGACCGGCGCCCGGCGAAGAGTGTAACGCTGCGCAGTGTTTGAGTCGGGACAGCCGGAATGCGTGCGCTGCTCGCGTGATGCCCGCCGCCAAGGGGCGAGGCGCTGGTTGGGGTGGTGGAGACGAGGGGACTCGAACCCCTTACCTCAGCGATGCGAACGCTGCGCTCTCCCAGATGAGCTACGTCCCCCCAAAAAGCGAACGAACCGCTCCAATCGTATGGAGCGGTCCGCGAATGGGTCAACCTGTGGAGGTTAGGAACGGTGGGAAGAGCCTCGCCCGATGCGATAGCTCGTCTCTCCCGTGAACTCGCGCTCCTTGCCACACTTCTTGCAACGTCCCGGCGTCAGCTCCCCTCGGGGTGGTTCGAGTACCCAGTGATGGACACAATCGGCGACCATTTGGAGCATTTCCGCTTTGGACATGCAGACCCCCCTTGAACTATTCGAAAGTGGTGAACGGCCGAGGGTGCCTACCACCCCGCCACCGGCCGCTCGCCAGTGTAGCCCTGTCTATAGACCGTTTCAATTCCTTATTTCGATTCGTCCAGCAGTCCGGGCAAAGGTGTAATGGATATCAGCCCACCCGAGACATCGATAGCGTCGATGACTCCGCCGATCGCCGGGATGAGCGTCTCGCCGCGCGGCCCATGGACGACGTAAACGTCGTTCGCGCCGGTCTGGAGCACTTCGACGACCGTTCCGAGTTCTTCGCCACCCTCCGTGAGGACAACCCTGAGGCCGACGAGCTCGTGGACGAAGTAGGACTCGTCGTCGTCGCGAAGGACGTCGTTGTCGGCGGCTTCGAGCAGTTCGCCCCTGAGACGTTCGACCGTTGTGCGCTCGCTGACGCCGGAGAGCTTGAGGATCCACTGGTCCTGGTCGGCGCGCGCCCGCTCAACGGTTCGCCGGACACCTTCGACATAGACCGGACGGCCGCGCTGCACGTTGCGGGCCGACGGTGAGTAGACAAGCACGCGCATTTCGCCGTGGAGCGCGTGGGGACGCAGGATGCGCCCAACGGCGGTGAAGCCGGGGCGTGGTTCGCGTGGCGTACTGAGTGGATTGACCGGTCGCTGCCGCTGCGGCCGGGGCGGGATGCCAGCGTCCGGGGGAGCCTCGTCGCTGGTCAGTCGCCGATCTCCAGGTTGACGCGGACATCTTCGCGGACGGCGGCAACTTTCACGAGTGCGCGCATGGAACTCGCGATGCGACCGCCCTTGCCGATGACTTTGCCCCAGTCGTCTTCGGCGACGTCGAGGCGCACCTGGATGCGGTCGCCATCTTCCGTTTCGGTTACGCGGACATCGTTGGGGTTATCGACCAGCGCTTTGGCGAGGTACTCAACGACCTCGCCCATCATCGTTTCAGCCATGGACTTACTCCTCGGCGGTGGCTTCCTCAGCGGGCGCAGCTTCGGCTTCGGCCTTGGCGGCAGCCTCTTCCGCGGCCTTCGCGGCAGCTTCGGCCTTAGCCGCTTCCTCGGCGCGAACCCTGGCACGCGCCTCGGCGGCCTTCGCCTGCTCGGCGCGCTTCACTTCGAGCTTGGCCTTGGGCTGCGGCGCCTTCTTCTCCAGCACACCTGCACGAATGAGGATTTTCTCGGCCGACTCCGAGGGCTGGGCGCCCTTCGCGAGCCACGCCTTCACCTTGTCGATGTCGATCACCGCGGACGGCGGGTTCGCGTGCGGGTCGTACGAGCCGAGGTTTTCGATGAATCGTCCATCGCGCTTGTCGGGCTTGTCGGCGACGACGACGCGATAGAACGGGGTGCGCTTCTTACCGATGCGCTTCAGCCGGATCCGGATCATTCTCTCTCCTGGGAATACACCCGCTCCGTTAGCGGGCGAAAAAGTGCACTTCGAGCCACAGTACACGATCCAGTGATAAGAGGCGATGGCAGCATCGCCTGGCCGATGAGCGCGAACACGGCGTGACCACGACGGGCGAGAACGTGTCATTTCATCCTCCGTTGACGCGTAGCGGCATCGCGGACGTCGATGCCGTTCTCAGGGAGGTCGAGTCCGCGGATGTTGCTGCCTTGCTAACACGCTTGAGGTTCAGCGACGTGGCCTGTGCCGAAAATCCGCTCGGCATTGGCGCGCCGCCAAAGTGCCCACCCGGCATATCCAGCGGAACGCTGGTTTCCGTCTTCCCTCTGGACCGTTGCGAAGAAGGGTTCGCCTCCCTGGCTGAAGTGGAGGGTCAGGTTCGGTCGGCGATCGCACGCCAACCACGCCTGTACGCCGTCCACCGGCCCGATCGGCCCGGCACGGGCGGGGCGGCATTTGTCGCCGTTTTGGGTTCCGCGAAGAACAGCCTTCCGGAGTGTTTAGGGTCTACCTCGGCGGGGATGGGGCGATCGTGCGAGTGGGCGTTTGTGGCCTGGCCACCCTGTCTCTCCGGAACGTTGGCGCCGTAGTCCTGCCGCCACTGCCGTGATTTGGTTACGTGCCAGCAGGTTTCGCCAGAAGCACCATTACTTTGGGCCATTGATTCTTGACCGCGACCGGCGAATCCCCGTCCAAAAGTGAAGACGGTGAGGACGCGGATATCTGACTCCCGCGGCTCCAGTCGCTGCAGAAAGTCGGCTCCGAACAATCCGGGAGAGGCAAACCGAATCGCTCCAGCACCCGAAGGAACGCGGGCGTGCACCTCGGGCCGCTTGCCCGGTCAGGGCACGAGACAAGTGAAGCCCGCACAGCCCAGTAGGGCCCCCAAGTAGGCCCGATCGGCCCGGTCCATCGCTCATACGGCGCTTACTGTCTGCGGTGTATCGCGCGATGCAATGCACGGCCTTCCGCCCCGGAGGTCTCACGCCCAAGTCAAAAGTCATGTGGCTAAAGATCGGAGGATCAAGTTGCTACGATTGACATCCTCAAGCTTCCGGGGCCTCGTCGGCGTTGCCGTGCTTGCAGCACTCATGCTGTTCTTCGGAGGCTCCGAAGCCGGTGCGCGGACCAGTGTCAGCGCACGAACGTCATCATCCCTCTCACCCGCCCCGCTGAACGACGCGAGCGCGGCGGCCCAGGATCCGAGCGCCCTGATCCTTGTCCCGGCTGGTGAAAGCGCTCTCTAGGATTGCGCGCCGTCCGCTCCAAGCTGGCGCTGCCTGTTCCAAATTTGCTCCAACCTCGCCCCGGGGCCCCCTGGTGTTGCGGACCCGGATGAGCCGGGACGGTTGGCCAGGAAATCGGGACCATTCGACCCATGCTGGCCAGTGCCAGAGTGCTACCGCAACCGCAGCATACCGTTGCATAATTTGCCCACCTCGACCCCCGAATGCCGGCGGCAAACAACCTCAGGGAGGACGTGCATGTCCGAATCAACTCAGTGGAAGTCAGCCGGGAGGCGGGCCGCCATCGGACTCGGAGCGGGAATGTTACTGGGTGGCGTGCTCGTCGTTGCTGCAACATCGTTCGCACAGCCCTCTGAGTCAGGCGAGCCCACGATAGACCACCGAGGGGAGGTCGACCATCCCGCCCAGCGTCCTCCGGGGCTCCTGGTTGAGGCGGCGAACCTTACCGCCAAGCTCGAGCAGATGGCTGACTCTGACGCCCCGTGCCCGGATGGCCCGTGCCTCGGTGGCGACGTCCTCGCGGTCGCGCGCGCAGCGCTAGATCGCTGCGCGAAGATCGGCGGGGCGGAGTTCTCGAGGCAAAATCCGGGACTTGACCGCGAAGACCCGCTGATCGTGCTCGACCGCGTCGTCTCGGTCACATGCGAAGATCTGCGAGTTGCGATGGAGAGTGCAGATTCCCAGGCTGACCGCGCTGTGGCCGTGGCTCGCAACCGAGCACCGGAATTGCGGACCGCGCTCGCAGTTGCAGACGAGCCTTTCAAGACGGAGTAGGAGGCACTTGGCCACCGAATCCAATCCGCGCGGCGCCGTCGAGACGCCCCTGAGCCACTCCGACCGGAATCTGAACTTTGGAGGAACACAATGCTGTCACTGAGTCGAATGCTCAACCGTGGCGCACTTCCGGTCGCGATGCTCCTGGGCGTCCTGGCCTCAGCGGGTGTGGTCTTGGCTTCAACGTCGCATGGGTCGACCCAGGGTGGGCACACCGCAGGTTCACACAGTTACAACCAGACACACATGTGGGTGAGCGTCGGAGCGGACCATGGAGGCACTATCTCGTCGGGTGCCCGCTTCCACGATGGGTGCTCCTCCTTGTCAGGCGCCAACGACCTGAATTCGGACGGAATACTCGACCGATGTCGAGCTGCAAGCTCCTCGCCGGAGGATTACTCGAACGATATAGCCGGTACCGGAACGAGCTACCTCAACGTCAACTACGCTGGCTACGCCATAGGGTACGATCCTGCGATCAAGCCCAACACAAATGTCACATTCAGGGCATATGTCTCAGGCTCAGGAAACTTCAGCGGTTCGAACGCTGCCTGCAAGTGGCGGATATTCGACATTCAAGTCACTTGGACTGATGTCAATGACGTCGTCCATTCTTGGGACACGATGGGGAAGGTCTTCCTTGCTCACATCAACTTTTCGTCCGCGGCCGACTTGTACAATTACATTACTTGGACTCATCAGCAAGCCAATGCGAACGGCACGGGTACATCCTATTACATCAACCAGTCAATCGGTTCCGTGTATAACGGTGACGATGGAGCAAGTGGGACCATCTGCAGCAGCGGGGCGCACTCTCACCTCGGTATTTATTCCTCACATAACTGGGGAGTCCAGTACGAATGGCATGGCTACGGTCCTGACTACTATTATGACTACCACGTACACGGGCCATGCGCTACCCCAACCGCGTACGCGACTCCTCCGTGTGGCTACTACTCGACGTTGACCCCTTACAGTAGTGTTTCGACAGGAACCGTTGTGGGCTTCATCGGCGGCGGCTATGGCGGATACTCAATGTGGTAGTGGGGGCCGTACGATGAACACTGCGCCGTTTCGTACCCGCCGGGTGCGACTGGCCCTCGTGTTGATCGCCTGCGTCGGCATCGCCGTCGGCGGAAGCGCTGGGTGCGGAGACTCGAAGTCGCAAACACCGACAGTGACGTCTCCCCCGCCGTCGGAGACTCACCCGCCGTCGCCGAGCGCGACACACGAGCCGGGGCCCGTGACTATCGTGCCAGCCGAACGGCCTGTCGCGGCCGAGCCGGAGGCTCTGGCTCGCGACTCGCTGCTTGTGTACTCGACGCCGAGGAAGGATCGCGGGATAGATCTCTACACCTATTCGCGCGATCGCAAGACCATCGTGGGCGCCTTCGGCCTTCCTGTAGATGTCCGTGCCGGGACGCCGAAGCTCCGGGGCCGAACCCTTGTGATGCCGACCGACCACTCCGTGGTCATCCTCGACCTTCAAGGCGATCTGATTGAGACGGTCGCGACCCTGGCTCCCGCCGAATCCGTTATCGGCCTTGCCCTTTCCAGTAACGAGACGAAGCTGGCTATCGGGATCCTATCCCAGACGCTGGCCGAATCACGGCTCGTAGTTGTCGACCTCTCCTCAAGGAGCGAGATTTTGCGCATTAGTCAAGGAGAATTCGCGGCGTTCACCTCCGTTGGCGCGCCTGCCCCAACCAGTTGGTTCGCGGACGACTCCGGCGTAGAACTGCGAGCTGAGGTCGGTCAGGGCGCCACCGCCATCCCGGGTGTGAGCGCCTACCTCACCGGCCGCCTGATTGCGCGGGAAGGGGGGCCGCGGCGGATCTCCGAGGACGGCGAGTCGGCGCTGTCACGATCTGGTGGCACCGTCGGAGCGTGCGACGGCCCAAGTCTGGCATCCCCGAAATTACGAGTGGAGGACCCGCGCGACGATACACTGGTCGCGGAACTCTCGCAGCCAAACGCGGTAGTCGCAGCATCGTTCATTGCGCCGCACGGCCGAGCGGTGCTGTACAGCACGTCACCTCTGCGGGGTGATTGTTGGGACAACCTGGCAAGCGAAACTTGGTTCCTCTGGGACGGAAATACCAACTCGCCCTTGGGTAATCCCGAGGCGGCCTTGCGTACCTGGTATCAATCGAACCTCGTCGAGTTGGATTGCAGTGGCTCCCGGTCCGCATGGCCGTTCGTCAGGAATAGGGCAGATATGCGCTGTCCCGAGGATGGCGTCGGCGAGCTGTGGCTCGACGGTGTGAGGGTGGATCGCGTGACCGTTGCTGGTGTCGTCGGATTCACGGAGTGACAGCTCACGTCGCGCGCCTCGACCCTACGTCACGAACCACGGGCTGATCGCGCCTTGCACGGCTTGCGAACGCCCAATTGGCCCGGACCGCCCTTCGCTTTCATGGGACGACATGAGTTCGAACTGCGCACGATTCTTGATCGTTGGGGCAACCGCTTCGGAGTCGAATCCTTGGCGCCCACCAACGTCGTCATCGCCAACTTGGGTTATGGCACTTGTCGGTAGGCCTGCGGGCTCATTCAGTGAGCGGGATTTGGGGATAGCCTCGGGGACTTGGCCCGGATGGCTCGAGCGATGGACAAATGTGCTCGAACATCCGCGACCTATGCGCGATTAGAGCGAACTTGGAACAGAACGGCCGACCTTGGAACGGATCGGCCCCGTTCCTGGAACGCTCATGGAACCCCGGCCAGCACGCTCTCCGCAAACACCGATGAGGAGCTGCCAGTGCAACGCCACGAAGTCCCCACACACCTCAACATCGAGGACAAGGCCTTTGCCGGCCTGACCATGCGCCAGCTGATGGTGGCCATCATCGGTCTCGCCCTGGCGTACTCCGCCATGAGCGAAGCGCCGCTGCCCCTCGCCGTCCCTACCGGAACATCGGCATCTTGCCGCTGCTCAGGGTCTTCGCGATCTTGCGGG
>CAYYDX010000023.1:33606-40254 GCA_964470735.1 uncultured Anaerolineaceae bacterium | reverse complement strand
CAACTGCTGAACATCACCGCTGCCTGTGCACTTCTGAGCTACGCGCTCTACACGATCGAGTCGGAGCGGGTACCCGGCAACGGCGCGATGGCCCTGACGATCCCGTTCGTCGCCTATGGCTTGCTCCGCTACCTGCTTCTGCTCAACGGCGAACGCCGCACCGACGCTCCCGACCGGATCGTCTTCACCGACCCGCAGATCGTGCTCTCGGTCGCCGCCTTCGTCGCGACAGCGCTCATCGTCCTCATTGCGAACGGCTGAACCGCACGAACCCGGCGCTCAGTGCGTCCCCTCGCCCACGGGCGCGCCGGCCAACTCGGGATGACCGCTCCAGGCCCACCCGTACATCGTCTTGCTGACCCCCATGAGCATCCCGAAGAGCGTCTGCGGGTGGATGAAGATGTTCGTACCGTCGGGCCGGTTTTCGCCGGGCGCATAACGCAGGTTGTTCGCCTGCAGCCGCGCTTCGAGCGCCTTCACGTCGTCTGTCTCGATGTAACACATGTAGAGGGAAGGGCCGCGCTTGCGGTAGAACCGGTCCATCGCGCCGCCTCCTTCGTACGTCTCAACTACCTCGACGCGATCAAGTCGCTCAGGCGGTTCGAACAGCGTGAGCGTGCCTTTGTACCCGTAGAGCTTCGAACCGATCGGGCAGTAACGCGCGTCGTCCAGGCCGAAGAGGTCGGTGTAGTAGTCCGTTGCAGGCTTCCAACTGGCCACCGGGTTGGTCACCTCGTACACGCAGCGAATGCTGCCGACGTAGCCCCTCGGCGCCTGCTGGGAGAGCACGGTCGGCATGCCGAACCGCGCGTGCGCAAGGTAAATGCTGCCACCCTCCTCGACGGTCGCCTCGTGCTTGCTCTCCAGCCGCCGGGCGAGCGCGTTCAGGTCCGGCGTCGAAAACCCAACCCCGTAGAGCCCCTGGCCCCATTGCTCGCGGAAGTCCTGGATCGGCCCCGGCCCGGCGGGTTCGAGAAACTCGAACAGCGAACGCCCGGCCTGCACCGTCGTCCGATGCGCGTTCAGGTGCTTCGAACCGTCCTCACCGACCTGTTCGGCGCCGAACAGCGTGCGCCAGCGCTCCACTGCGGCGGCACGGTCGGGCACGACCATCTGGATACGATCGACGTAGCTGAGCATGCGAAACCTCAACGGGTAGGGCTGCCCGGCAGTATGCAGGAATCGAACGAAGTCCGGTAGCGCGCTTCCCGCCGCCATGAGTGCCTGGGCTATGGGTCAGGCCGACTCCGCCTGGTTCGAATTGATGACCGGGATATCGATCTCCGAGCCGCCACGCGTGAGGAGCAGCGGCCGCGTCTTGTTCACGACGCTGTCCGCGTTCACGACGCACTTCTTCACGTCGCTCCTGCCCGGGATTTCGTACATCACTTCCATCAGCGTCTCTTCAAGCACGGTGCGGAGGCCGCGCGCGCCGGTCTTGTGGCTGATCGCACTCTCGGCGATCGCCTTCAGCGCGTCGTCGGTGAACACAAGTTCGACGCCGTCCATCTGGAAGTAGCGTTGATACTGCTTGATCAGTGCGTTCTTCGGCTCGGTCAGGATCTTGATGAGCGCGCTCTCGTCGAGTGACTGCAGGCCGACGACCATCGGCAACCGGCCTACGAACTCGGGGATCAGGCCGAACTCGAGCAGGTCGTCGTGGGTGACGTGCATCATCAGTTCGTCCTTGCGCTGGCTGCCGCGGAATCCGCGCTGCGCCTGGAAACCAAGCCGCACATGGTCGCGGGTCAGGCGCTTCTCGATGTAGTTCTCGAGTCCTTCAAACGCGCCGCCGCAGATGAACAGGATGTTCGCCGTGTTGATCTGCAGGAAGTCCTGGTGCGGGTGCTTCCGGCCGCCTTGGGGAGGCACGTTCGCCACGCACCCCTCGATGATCTTGAGGAGCGCCTGCTGCACGCCTTCACCTGAAACATCGCGCGTGATGCTCGGGTTGTCGGACTTGCGCGCGATCTTGTCGATCTCGTCGATGTAGATAATGCCGCGCTCGGCCTTCTGGATATCGAAGTCGGCGGCCTGGATGAGGTGGAGGAGAATGTTCTCGACATCCTCGCCAACGTAGCCGGCCTCGGTCAGTGCGGTAGCGTCAGCGATCGAGAACGGCACATCGAGCATCTTCGCCAGCGTCTTGGCGAGATACGTCTTGCCTACGCCAGTCGGCCCGACGAGCAGGATGTTCGACTTTTCGAGTTCGATGTCCTGCTCGGCAGCGGCGCCTGTCCGCTTGTAGTGGTTGTAGACGGCGACGGAGAGCACCTTCTTCGCCTGCTCCTGCCCAACCACATACTCCTGCAGGTGCTCGAAAATCGACTTCGGCGGGGGAACTCGCTGCGACGAGCCAGCGGGACCTTTGGCGGTCGCGGCGGTAGCGCCGGTGCCGTTCTCTTCGTCGATAATTTCGCGACAGAGATCGACACATTCGTCACAGATATAGACCGCACCTGGCCCGGCGATGAGACGCCGAACCTGGTCCTGGTTCTTCCCACAGAACGAGCAGTGGTATTGGACGCGGTTGGTGCGGTTGGTTGCCATGCTCTCCCCTTCGCCTACTTCTTCGCGTCTTCGGGCCGCGTGAGCAGCTCGTCCACGAATCCGTAGTCCTTCGCGCCCTGCGCGTCGAGATAGAAGTCGCGGTCGAAGTCACGAGTGACTCGCTCCACGGGTTGACCGGTGTGACTGGCGATGATGTTCCGGATGATCTCGTTGTTGCGAAGGATCTCCTTCGCCGCAATCTCAATATCGGACGCCTGGCCTCGCGCGCCACCCAGCGCCTGGTGCATATGCACGGTTGCGTTGGGCAGCGCGAACCGCTTCCCCTTTGCCCCGGCGCACAGCAGCACCGTCGCCATCGACGCCGTCTGCCCGACGGCGATCGTGGAAACGTCCGGCTCGATGAGTTGCATCGTGTCGTAAATCGCCAGCCCGGCCGTGATCACGCCCCCGGGCGAATGGATGTACATGCTGATGTCCCGCTCCGGGTCTTCGCGCTGGAGGTAGAGGAGCTGGGCAACGATGAGGTTCGCGATCTGGTCATCGATCGGTGTGCCGAGGAAGACGATCCGCTCCTTCAACAGCAACGAGAAAATGTCGAACGCGCGCTCGGACCGGGGACCCGACTCGATCACCGTCGGGATCACGTCATAGACCAGCGGGTGAATCGTGGGGCCGCTATTCATCCTTCGGTTCCTCCTGCTGTTCGCCCGTGGCGATCGCCGCGAGACGGTTGAGCGTCTTGCGCGAAAGAAGGTTGCGGCGAATTGTCGCAACCCCCTCCTCGCTCGCGAACATCTGGCGGAACCGTTCCGCGTCATCACCCATCGGGGCGACGAGCGAGTCCAGCTCCTGATCTATTTCTTCGACCGAAACATCCAGACCTTCAGCCTCCTGGAGCTGCTGAAGGACAAGAGATCTGCGAACGCGCATCTCGGCGGCTTCCCGCCACGTCTCGCGGAAGTCCGCTTCGGAGCGGCCGACACTGCGAAGGTAGGCCTGGTACTGCGCCACGTCATTGCCCGTCGCTTCGCGGATCAAATGGTCAATCTCGTGTTCGACGAGCAGGCGCGGGTATTCGAGCGTCGCGACTTCCACGAGCTTGTCGACCGCCTCGTTGCGAAGTTTCGTGTCCGAGTCCTGTTCAAGCGACTTCTTGAGGTCGCCTTCGATACGCGCCCTGAGTGCGCCGAAGTCTTCGAACTCCTCCGCATTGATCATCGCCGCGAACTCATCGTCGAGGTCAGGAAGCTTCTCTTCCTTCACCTCGCGGATGTGCAGGGTGAACGTCGCATCCTTGCCCTGCAGCCGCTCCACCCGGAAGTCTGCCGGGATGGCCAGCGTGAGCTCTTTCGTCTCACCTTTCGCCATGCCGACGAAACCTTCGGCGAGCCCATCGAGAAACAGCGTCTGTCCCTCGCGCAGCGGGAACTCCGCGTTCTCATCTTCGAGGAACTGGTCGCCATCGGCCTCGCCCTTGACGTCGGCGATGAGGATGTCGCCCCACTGCACCGGCCGTTCGACCGGTACGTGGGTAGCGTGACGGCGCTGAAGCAGGAGCAGTTGCTCGTCCACCATCTCCGTGGTCACTTCGGCGGGGTCACGCTCGATGCGGATCGACTGGTAATCGTTGAGCTCGACGCTGGGCCGGACGGGCACGATCGCGGTGAACTTCACCGGTTCGAGTTGGTCGATCTCCAGCTCTGGCTGGCCGATCGCGTCGACGTCCTCGGTCTCGATCGCCTCGTTGTAGGCGTCCGGCACGAGCTTGTCGAGTGCCTCACGGATCAGCCCTTGGCGGCCGACCGCACGCTCAACAATGGTGCGTGGCGCCTTTCCGGGCCGAAAGCCGGGGAAGCGATTTTTCTGGGCAATGCGCTTGTACGCCGAATCGAGGGACTTCTCGAGCCTGTCCTCGTCAATCTCAATCTGAAGCTGAACGCGGCTCTCCGGGAGCCGTTCGAGGGTTACCTTCACGTGGGTTCGCGAACCTCCAAATTCGAGTATAGCAAACAGACCGCCCTGTGCCGGGAGCTAGACGTAATTCCGGGTGCCCTGGGGTAGACCGTGAGTGCCGGGACGGCTATCGGCGTTGGTCCTGCCGCCGGTCGAAAATGTCCACCAGCGCATCACCAAGCAGGTTCCACGAAAAGAAGAACAGGATCACCGGGCCTGCGCCGGCAATCAGCAGGTAGGGGTAGTCGTTAAACAGCCGGGTGCCGTTGACGTCGCCGATCAGGTTGCCGAAGCTCGCGGCTGGCTCATCGATGCCAAGACCGAGGTAGCTGAGCGCCACCTCCGCGCCGGCGATTCCAGCCATCCCCGACGTGAGACCAACGAGGAAGATGGGCATGACCCCGGGGAGGATGTGGCGAAGCAGCACCCGCGGTGTCGAGGCGCCCATCGCCTCGGCCGCCTGCACGTACGACTGTTCGCGGATGGCGAGCACCATCGAACGCACGATGCGGCAACTGCCAAGCCAGGCGAACGGCACCGTCGCAACGGAAATGATCAGGAACTTCACCAGCGTCTTCGAGTCGTCGCCAAGGAACGTGTGATCCTCGAGCCAGAACGACCAGGTGTTGATGCGTGCACGGAATGCCGCCGTTATGGCAAGCATGAGGAGCAGCGTCGGCATCCCCGAAAGCACCTCGCCGACGCGCATGATCGTTGTGTCCACCCAGCCGCCCCGGTAGCCCGCAAGCAACCCAAGGCCGAGCCCCAGGAACAGACCGCCGCTGAGCGTGATGACGATAGTGAAGATGATCGTCGTTCGAGCCGAGAAGAGGACGCGTGTGAACAGGTCCCGTCCAAGCCGGTCGGTTCCGAAAATATGCTCGGACGATGGTGACTGCAGTCGCTGCTCAACCGAGATCTGCTGGTCGTTCAATCCATACGGAGCGATGACCGGCGCCAGGACCCCGCAGAGGTAGAACACCAGCAGGTAGACGATGGCAACCATCGCGACCTTCTTGCGGAGCAGGTCGCGCACCGCCCCGAAGCGGCGCGGGCGGCGCTCCTCCTCGAACGCGGCAACCCCTGCGACGGCGAGGGCGCCTGGCTCACTGGCCACGGTTCGCCCCCACGCGCACCCGCGGGTCGATGAACCCGTAGATGACGTCGATGACCACGTTCGCGAACACGAACAGCGCCGAACCAAACAGCACCAGCGCCAGGATTACGTCGTAGTCCGGCGCCAGGACCGCCGCCAGCGACTCGCGCGCGATCCCGGGGATCCCGAAGCTCGTCTCGATGAAGATCGAGCCGAATGCGATGCCCGGCAGGGTGAGGCCGATAACCGTCACCATCGGCAGGAGGGCGTTCCGTGTGATGTGCGTCACCACCACGGTCTGTTCCTTCAGCCCCTTCGCCCGCGCCGTCCGGATGTAGTCTTCGCCCAGCACCGTGATGACCGACGCCCGCATGAACCGCGCCACGCCTGCCACCCCGGGCAGCGCCATCACCATGATCGGCACGATCATGTTGGCGCTCCAAACACCCCGGTAGCTCAGGTTCACGAGGCCGAGTTCCACCGCGAAGAGCCAGCTCGCGAGCGTGGCAAGCACGTAGACAGGCACGGCTTCGAGGGCAAGCCAGAACCCGATAGTCAGCGGGTCGATGAAGGTGCCTCTCGCGAGCGCTGCGTAGATGCCGACGGGGATACCAAGGCCGAAGGTGATCAGGATCGCCAGCAGGCCGATCTGCGTCGAAACCCACATCTTCGGCCAGATGACTTCGCTCGCGGTGAAGTCACGGTGCCGCGTCGAAACGCCAAGGTCGCCGTGCGAGAGGTTCTCGAGATACTTGATGTACTGGACGTAGATCGGCTTGTCGTAACCGTACTTCTGCTTCAGAACGCGCGCTTGGTCTTCCTGGTACCGCGATCCCAGGATCGCGTCGACCGGGTCACCCGGCGCCAATCGCAGCATGAAGAATACGATTATGGAAATCAGAAAGAGCACAGGAACGGCCCACAGCACCCGGCGAACGATGTAACCGGAGAGACCTGGGCTCATGTGGCCTGCCTAGTTCTTGATGTCCACGTAACGGTACTTCGGGATGGTCATCGACGTGTTCGGCAGACCCTGCACGCATGGCTTCACGAGCAGGTGGTCGACGGGCCAGAACGTCGGGATAACC
>CAYYDX010000023.1:28220-33596 GCA_964470735.1 uncultured Anaerolineaceae bacterium | reverse complement strand
TCGGCCTGCGCGTAGAGGGCGTACCGCTTCGTGCGGTCCTGCTCGGTGCGCGCCTGCGTGAGCAGGGCATCGACCTGGTCGTTCTTGTACTTCACGAAGTTGAGCTGGCTGTCGCTCGCAAACAGCTTCCCGAGGAAGTCTTCCGGGTCCGGGTAGTCCGCCGACCAGCCGTCGGAGTGCATCTGGAAGCCGCCCTTGCGCTGTTCGCGCAGGAACGCCGCGCCATCGATCGCCTGGAGGTTGATTTCGACGCCAAGGTTGTCCTGCCAGCCCTTCTGGATGGCGACGAGCAAGTCCGGAGGCGCCGAGCCGCCGCCACTGTAGGTCAGCGTTATCCGCGGCAGCTTGCCCGCGTACGAAGACTCCTGCAGCAACTGCTTCGCCTTCTGCGGGTCGTAGCTGAAGCTGTGAACCGACTCCGTGTACCCGGGCATTTCCGGCGGGAGGAAGCCGTCCGCGACGCGGTAGGCGTTGTAGAGCAGGACGTTGTTGATGTTCTCGCGGTCGATCGACATCGCGAACGCCTGGCGCACCTTCAGGTCGTCGAACGGCTTCTGCTGCGGGTTGAGCGTGAAGTAGAACGTCGCCATCTCGGGGACTTCGCGGTAGTCCTTGCTCAGCGGGCTGTTGCCCGACTTCACGGCGTCGAGCTGCGTCGCCGGGAAACCACCAATGTGGATTTCGTTGTTCTCGTAGCGGGTGAGGATCGAACCGCCCGCCAGTTCAAACACCACCTCGTCGAGCTTCGGCGCGCCGAGGTGATAGCGATCGTTCCGCACGAGCACGATGCGTTCGGCTGGCTTGAACTCCTTCAATCGGAACGGGCCGGTCCCATTCGGATTCTGCGTCCAGTTGCGCGGGTTCTTCTCCACCGTCTTCCGATCGACCACGAAGGCGACCGGGTAGGTCAACTCCGAGAGGAAGAAGTCAGACGGTTCGACCAGGTCGATCTGAACGGTGTTCTCGTCGATGACCTTTACGCCGCTCACGCTCGCCGCTTTGTTTGCGAACCGCTCCTTCACACCAACAATGTTGCCAAGGTACGCCAGCACGGTGGGCGAGGCGTTCGTCGGGTCGGCGGCGCGCTCGATGCTGTACTTGAAGTCGTCGGCCGTCACGCGCTGGCCATTCTGAAAGACCGCGTTGTCGCGCAATTTGAAGGTGTACGTCTTACCGCTGTTGCTCGTGGACCACTCCTTCGCGAGGTCGGGCTGAACCTTCAGCTCCGGGTCGAGCGTAACGAGTCCACCGAAAATCTCAACAACGTACTCGCTGGTGCTCACGTCGCCGACCTGGATGGGGTCGAGCACTGACGATGGGTCGTCACCGGGCACGATGAGCGATTTCCCATCGCAGATCTTCCCGGAAGTGGACGCGCCCGGTGTCCGGTCGCGATCCGCGGGTGTGCCGCCGCCGCCATCGTCGTCTCCACCGCCGCCGGCGAGGCCGATGACGAAGACCACCCCCACCGCAAGGATGAGGAAGGCCACAAACCCCATCATCAGGGTGAGCATCCGGTTCGACATGGACACCTGCCGGGCTGTTGTTACACGGGAGTACGGCTGGCTACCGCGAACCGGTTTCCCGGACGACGCCAGTGGCACAAAAGCCTACACGGGATTGCCGCGCTCGGACATTCGCGAATCCGCGACGGAACGTAAAGCGGCTTTACAGGTTCTCGCTCGGCGCCGGCTTCAGCAGCAGCCCGAGTTCGTCCAGCTGAGCGCCATCAACCGGAGTTGGCGAACCCATGAGCGGGTCGGAACCCGAAGACGCCTTCGGGAACGCGATCACATCGCGGATGTTCTCGGTGCCGGCAAGCGTCATGATCAGCCTGTCGATCCCGGCGCCAACTCCGCCCTCCGGGGGCGCGCCATACTCGAGGGCATCGAGCACAACGCCGAACCGCTCACGCTGCTGTTCAGGCGAATGGCCCATCAGCGAGAACACAAGTTCCTGGTCGGCGCGGTTTGAGATGCGAATACTCCCGCCGCCAAGCTCCGCGCCGTTGCACACGAGGTCGTACTGGAACGAAGCAGCCTTCCCCGGGTCGGCGCCCGGCTGCAGGTGCTCGCGAGACGACTCGGGGAAGCCGCAGAACGGGTTGTGCGTCGCGTCCCAGCGCCCTTCATCCGGGCGCCACTCGAGCAGCGGAAACCCGGTCACCCAGGCGAACGCCAGCGTATTGGCATCGACGAGGCCGAGGCGCTGGCCAAGGCTCGTCCGCACCTCGTGAAGCGCCCGGGCTACCGTGGCGGGCTGGTCGGCGACGATGAACACCATGTCGCCCTCTTCCGCGCCGGTGAGCTTCCGGATCCCGGCGATCTCCGCCTCGCTGAGGAACTTCGCGATCGGCGAGCGCAGTTCGCCCGCGGCAAAGCCGATGTAGGCGAGGCCCTTCGCACCGCCAGCACGCGCGATCTCGGTCAGTTCATCGATTTCGCGGCGGGTCATGTCGGCCTTGCCGGGCACGCGAATCGCCTTGATCTCGCCGCCGGCCTGGAGCGCCCCGGCGAAAACCTGGAATTGCGACGACTTCAGCGGCTCGGCGATGTTGACGAACTCGAGGCCAAAGCGGAGATCCGGGCGGTCAATCCCGTAGCGGTCCATCGCATCGCGGTAGTCGATTCGCGGAAACGGCGTCTGCTGGAGCGGTCCTGGGCCGAATTTCCGGGCGATGCCGGTGTACAACTCCTCGATCAGCGTCATCACGTCTTCCTGCTCGACAAACGCCATCTCGAGGTCCAACTGCGTGTGCTCGGCGACACGGTTCGCACGCGTGTCCTCGTCGCGGTAGCAGCGGGCAATCTGGAAGTACCGCTCGACGCCGCCGTACATCAGCAGCTGCTTCAGAATCTGCGGCGACTGCGGCAGTGCGAAGAAACTGCCAGGGCGCATCCGCGACGGCACGAGGAAGTCGCGCGCCCCTTCCGGCGTCGACTTGATGAGCGTCGGTGTCTCGACCTCGATAAAGCCACGCTCATAGAGGAACTCGCGGATATAGCGCACAACTTCGTGGCGCAGGTAAATGACGCGCGCCACCTCCGGCCGGCGCAGGTCGAGATAGCGGAACTTCAGGCGGAGGTTCTCGTCTACATCGACCGGTTCGTTGATGTAGAACGGCGGCGTGATCGCCTCGTTGAGCACGGTCACGATGGCCGGAATCACCTCGACCTCACCGGTCGCCATGTTCGGGTTGACCGTGGCTGAGTCGCGAGGCTGGACCACACCCTCGACCTGCAGCACCCACTCGATGCGCGCCCGGTGGCCGACGGCATGAGCGGCCGCGTTCTCGGGGTTCAGCACGATCTGGACGATACCGCTGGCGTCGCGAAGGTCGATGAAGATGAGTCCGCCGTGATCCCGGCGCCGGTGAACCCAGCCCGCGATGCGGACAGTTCGCCCCGCATCCGCGGAACGGAGTTCGCCGCAGTTGGTGTCTTTGAGCATCAGACTAGGATAGTGAGTACCCCGAACCTGAGCGAGAAACGCACTACGCCTTGAATGCGACCAGCACGAAGGCGCCCGGCATCCGCCATCGCACATCCCAGCGCACGTTGCGGAAGCGGTCGAGCGGGTTCTCGTAGCGCTCCGAGTCGGGCGACTCCTCGAGGTGAATGGTCGCCAGGCCCGCGGCGCCAAGAGAACTGATCAGGTCGCCCATTGTCCAACTCGAACCGTGCCCGTGTTCGTCGTCACCGAAGTACGAGTGGGCGATAGCGAAAATGCCCTTGTATACGCCCGGCGTGTGCGCCATCGGGTGGGCGTCGTAGATGACCAGGCGGCCGCCCGGGCGAAGCGCATCCGCGACCGCCGCCGCCCATGTGTCGAAGTCGTCGAGCGGGTCCAGCGCGCCGAAACCGCTGTAGATGATGTCGTACGGGCCACCGGCTAGCTCACGGGCGCCATCAACGCGCTCGATCCGCCGAACCTCCAGGCCCGCGGGATCGATCAGCGTTGCGGCGTCGGAGAGGGCCGCGGCCGAGTCGCAAACGGTGACCAGCGCCCCAAGATTCACGAGAGACAACGCCTCCTCGCCACTGTGGACGGGCGTTACGAGCGCCTTCTCTCCGGCGCAGTCGGCCACGGCGAGGGACTCAGCCTCCGAGAAGCACACACCGCCGTGCGCGTAGAACGCCGGGTCGAGTTCGTACCAGGATGGGTCGGGCTGAATAGTGGCGGGCACGCTACGCGTTCACATCTCCGCGAGAGGTCTGGAAGGCCATCACGTGAGAGTAGTCATTCACAGTGAGGATGACGCGGCGTGTGTCGGCAGCGCGCATCACGCTAATGGACGTGTGATGCACGGGTACCAGGTGGTCGAAGCTCGACCCTAACACCCGGCTCAGCACTGCGTTGATCACTCCGCCGTGGCAGGCCACCACAATGCGCATCCCGTGGCTCTCGGCGATCGCCTCGTCCAGCGCTTCGAAGACGCGCGTCCGGAAGAAGTCGACGTCTTCGCAAAATGGGTAGGAGTCGTTCCTGCGCGAGCGTGTCACCTTGCGGTAGATGTCGCCGAGTTGTTCGCGCGTGTAGATATCGAGCAGGCCCTTGTCCTGCGGCGCCTTCTGCCAGAGGTCGATTTCGCGCAGGCCGGGCTTCACGATCGGTTCCATGCCATGGTGTTTGGCAATCGCCCTGGCGGTGTCGTGCGCGCGAACCATGTCGCTGCAGTAGACGCGGCCGATGCGCGCATTCGCCAGCCGTTCGCCGACTGCCTCCGCCTGGCGCTGGCCAAGCTCCGAAAGTGGCGCGTCGTACGCCTGCCCGAGCGGGATGTTCTCGAAGAACTTCTGCTCGCCATGCCGCACGAGGAGCACCTCGCACATACCTTCGAACGATTCGACGAACGGGTTCTCGAGGTCGATGGAACGGACGCGGCGGGGTGTGGTCACTAAAACAATCCTGGCATCGCCACTTCGGCGAGGTTGGGTTCGACCGTCGAAACGTACTCGCTGGCGGCCTTGAACGCCCGCATCCCGCGGATAAACGCCTCGATGTCTTCGAGGCTCATCTCCATCAGGATGCGCCGGGTGAATGTCTCGCTGCCCTGTTCCATCCTGCGGCAGGCCGAATCGCCCTTGTCCGTGAGCATGTTGCGAACCAGCCGGCGGTCGCTTTCGTCGTCCTCACGCCGGATCAGTCCAAGCTTCACCAGGCGGTCGACGATGCCCGAAATCGTGGGCGGCGTGACATTCAGCCGCTGGGCGAGCGCGCCCGCTGTGACGCCTGGCGATTCGCGCACGAGGAACAACACCCGGAGCTGCGCTGTGGTCAGGCCGAGTTCGGCCCATGCCCGGAACCGCAGCGGGTCGAACATGTTGAGTGCTTCGCCGAAATACCGCAGAGCGGCATCGACGGCCGGCTCGGAGC
>CAYYDX010000023.1:0-28210 GCA_964470735.1 uncultured Anaerolineaceae bacterium | reverse complement strand
GAGGTGGAGAGACAGACACGCTTAGCCTCAAGCGAACGAACTTTGGCTTGCCGAAGGGTAACAGGCATTCCCGCCGGGCGACAGGCAGCCCTTCGGATGGGAGAATCGAACCGGATGGCATTGGACCTGGACCCCGGAACGGCAGCCCTCGGCAACCCGCGCCTCATCGATGTGATCATCGAAGAGATCGCCGGGGGCGCTATCTCGTTCGAACGATTCATGGAACTCGCGCTCTATCACCCGCAGTACGGGTACTACCGCAAACCGGGACGCATCGGCCGCCAGGGCGACTTCCTTACCAGCCCACATGTGAGTCCGATGTTCGGCTGGGCCGTCGCTGCCTGGTGCCGCGACATCTGGGTGCGCGCGGGCGAACCATCGGAGTTCACCGTCGTCGAGCCGGCAGCCGGCGACGGCACGCTCGCCCGTTCCATCCTCGACTGGGCCGCCGGTCGCAACGATGGGTTCGCGCACGCCCTCCACTACGTCGCCATCGAACCGAACAACCCGGGCGATGACCCTCGCATCTCGTGGCTGCCTGGGCCGGAGCGCGTGTACCCCGCCGGTGTCGTCCTGACCAACGAACTGTTCGACGCCCTCCCCGTACGGGTGTACGAAGTCGGCGGGCGGGGGCCGGTCGAGGTGATGGTGCGCTGGGACGGCGACCGCTTCGCCGAAGCCGCCGGTGGTGTCGCGAACATCGACGATGCGCCTGCGGAAGGCCGGTTCGAACTCAGCCTGCGCGCCCACCCCACGATGGTTACGCTCTGCTCGCTGGTCGAAACGGGGGCCGTCCTCACGTTCGACTACGGCTACCCGAAGGAGGAACTCTGGGCGCCGTGGCGAACCACCGGCACACTCATGTGCTTCTACCGGCACACCGCCCACGAAGACCCATACATCCACGTCGGCGAGCAGGACATCACCGCGCACGTCAACTTCACCGACCTCGAACACGCCGCCGAATCATCGGGCATGACTGTCTTCGGGCCGGTTTCGCAGACCGAGTTCCTCTATGCGCTCGGGCTCGGCGGGCTGGTCGAAGCAGCACGAGGCGACATGGGCGAGTACTTCACGCGACGTCGCGCGCTCGAACAGTTGACCGACGGCGCCGGGCTCGGCCGCATTCGCGTTCTCGCCTCCACGCGCGGCATCGACGGCGCCCCGGAGGGCTTCGAGGCGCTCCCATGACCGGGCAAAACGGCCTGGCGCCGCGCGAACAGCCACTGCGTCCCGGCGATGCCGCTCCGCTGTTCGACCTGCCGGCCATTCCCGACGACGGTGAGCAGTTCCAGGCGAACCTCAGCGACTACCTCTCACGCGGCCGGACGATGCTCGTCTTCTACCAGGACGACGGCATGCCCATTTGCACGCGTGAACTGAACGCCTTCGCGCAGGAGTACGCGCTCCTCCGCGGCGCCGGCATCGAAGTGCTCGCGGTCAACACCAACGGCCTCGGCTCCCACCGGAAGTTCCAGGAGCGCGACCGCTACCCGTTCGCGCTCGTCAGCGACTTCTTCGGCGAAACCGTGCAGGCGTACGGCATGTGGGACCCGGACGAGGGCAAGGCCCGGCGTGGGGTCGTCGTCATTGGTCAGGACGGCCGGGTCGAATATGTCCTGCCGCACTTCAACCCCGGCAGCGTTGCCACGTTTGCGGAGATCTTCGCAGCGCTGGGAATCGGCTAGGTCAGCATCCCGAAAATCCGGTCGTTGCCGGCGCCGGGCAGCATTGTGCCCCGGGAATCCGCGCACGATACGCGCTGCGGGCACGGCCGGGAAACCCGCTTCTTCCAGGGCCACGCACGAATCCGGCTCAGGTGAGCGTGCCGATAATCGCCACCGTCCCACTCAGCAGCAGGATCCCGTAGACCATCCGCCGGAAGTACACCAGGTTCACTCGCTTGAACACGAGGTTGCCCGCGCGTTGGCCGATGAGAATCGACGGCACCGAAAGCGCGAACGCGCCGAACACGTACGGTTTGGCATTGCCACTCGCCAGTAGCAGCGTCACCGCGATGCACGAGGTGACAAAGAAGAACACCGCGGTGGTCGCCCGGAACTGAAGCGGAGGAAGCCCGCGCCCGTGCAGGTACAACACCACGGGCGGGCCTGACATGCTCGTACTCGTGTTGAGCACTCCGCTTGTGAATCCGGCCGCAAGGTCGCCCACGAGTCCGGCCGAATGCAGCGCGAGGCCGCGCATCAGCAGCAGTGTGAAGAAGATGACCATGCCGGCGATGATCAGTTGGAGCGTGTCCGCGTTGACCAACATCAGCACAGCGATGCCGACTGGCATGCCCACCACCGACCCGGCCATCAGGATCCCAGCGAGCCGGCGCTCGGCGTCATGCCGCAGGTAGTACGTCTGGCTCACTCCGACCGCCGTCGAGAGGAGGTTTGCGAGGAGCACCGTGTCCTTCGGCCCGATGAGTAGCGCCATGAACGGCACCAGGAAGAGTGAGAAACCGAAGCCCGAAAGTGCCTGGATGAAGGCGGCAACCGCGGCCAGCAGGACAATCGCCAGCGCGAGAGGCCAATCCATCCGTGCGGTTATAGCTCACCCCGCCCCTACGTTCGCGGCCACTTCGACATTCCGGACGCCACACTCGACAATCGGCCGATGGAAGTAGCGAACGAACTCATGGTCCGCGGCATCGTCGTCGGGGTGTTCCAGGAAAACTGCTGGGTCATCGGTAACCGGCGCACCGGCGAAGCCATCTGCATCGACCCCGGTGACCAGCCCGACGAGATCCTTGCTCTCGCGCGGGATATGGGTGTCCGGATCAAGTACATCGCCAACTCGCACGCCCACGTCGATCACATCCTCGGCGTCTACGGCATCCACTCCGCCACCGGTGCGCGTTTCCTCCTGCACGAGGGCGACCTCGACTTGTTGCGCCACGGCTGGAAGGGCATGGCCCAACGCATGGGCATCGAAATCCCCAACGGCCCACCAGACCCCGACGCCTTCGTCAAGGAGGGCGACATCGTCGAAGTCGATGGCCTCCGCCTGCGATGCATCGGCACTCCTGGCCACACACCCGGCAGCGTCAGCTACTACGCCGAGGAAGGCATGCTCTTCAGCGGCGATACGCTCTTTCGTGGCTCCATCGGCCGCACCGACCTGCCTGGCGGAAGCCTCGAACAGGAAATGGCGAGCATCTGCGACAAGCTCCTCGTCCTCCCCGAGGAGACCGTCGTCCTCCCCGGTCACATGGAAGAGACCACCGTCGCCTTCGAGAAGAAGCACAACCCGTTCGTCCTCGAATGGCAGCGCCGGGGAACCGACCAGCCTGGATGGCTCCAGCAATGACGCTCTCCATCAGCTTCTACGGCGCTTCGGGCACGGTCACCGGTTCGAAGTATCTCGTCCGCGCGGGGGAAACCAGCGTGGTCGTCGATTGCGGCATGTTCCAGGGCGAAAAGCGCCTCCGCGAGATGAACTGGCAGTCCGCGCCATTCAAGCCATCCGAAGCCTCCGCGCTGCTCCTCACCCACGCCCACGTCGACCACTCGGGTCTCATTCCACGGTTTGTGCGTGAAGGGTTCCGCGGCCCGGTCTACAGCACTCCCGCGACCGCCGAAATGGCACGCATCCTCCTGCTCGACTCGGCGCGGCTGCAGGAGGAGGATGCCGAGTACGCCAATCGAAAGGGGTTCAGCCGTCACCATCCCGCGCTCCCGCTGTACACGGAGAAGGACGTCGAGCGCGCGCTGGGCCGTTTCCGCTCAGTTGACTACGGCAAGGAGTTGCGCCTCTCAAACGAACTGACCGCGCGCTTCCGCAACGCCGGGCACATTCTCGGTTCGGCCTTCCTCGAACTCACGTACCGGGGCGACGACGGCTCGGCACGCCTGATCTTCAGCGGCGATCTCGGCCGTTATGACGCGCCGCTCCACTCCGACCCGGACCCGCTCCCTGAGTGTGACATCCTCGTCCTCGAGTCGACCTACGGGAACCGCAGCCACGGCGAGGAGAGCATCGACGACCAGATCGAACACGCCTTCAAGCCCGTGCTCGAACGGCGCGGGATCATCCTCGTCCCTGCATTCGCGGTTGCACGGGCCCAGCTTGTCGCGCTCATCCTGCGCAACCTCATCAGCACGGGCCGCCTGCCGGAAGTCCCGATCCATGTCGACTCGCCGATGGCTTCCGACGTTACGTCAATCTACAACCACTACATCCGCTCCGAGTCGCTCGACCAGGGAATCCCCTTCACCTCGGCACGTTCGCTCTTTCCTTCGAACGTGCGCTTCCATCGAACCGTCCGCGAGTCGCAGGACCTCAACGGCCTGCCGGGGCCCCGCATCATCATCTCGTCGAGCGGGATGCTCAGCGGCGGACGCGTCCTCCATCACCTGAAGCGCCTCGCCGGCCAGCCGGAGAACCTGATCGCGCTCGTCGGCTACCAGGCGGCCGGCACCCGCGGCCGCGACCTCGTGGAAGGCCGCCGCGCGGTGAAGGTCCACGGCGAGATGGTTCAGGTGCGCGCCCAGGTCAAGGATCTCCACGGACTTTCGGCCCACGCCGACCGCGACGAACTTCTGCGCTGGGTGCGAACCGCGCCGCAGCCTCCGCGCGCCATCTACCTCACCCACGGCGACGATGAACCGCGCGCTGCGATGAAGGACCTCGTCGAGCAGCAACTCGGTATCGCGGCTGTCACGCCAGTGATGGGCGAGGAGCATGACCTGGGTTGGCTCTTCAAGCGCTGATGGCGCTCAGCGCTTAACTGAGTCCGGCGAAGAACTCCTTGAGCGCAGCGGCGCCACGCTTTGGATCCTGGCACATCCACCAGTGGCCGAGTCCCTCGAGCACGGAAACCTTCGCCCCTGAGCGCTCAGCGGTGCGCCGGGCAAGCGCCTCGCCGCCGGTGTAGTGGTCTTCGGTCGCGATGATCACGAGACCGGGCCGCGCCTTCGCCTTCGCAACTCCGGCGCCAATTTCGGCGATCTTCGGCTGTGCGGCCGAACGGTAGAGCGCGAGGATGCACCGGGCCATGTCCGCATTCACGGCCTGGGCAACGTTCGCCGCTGCCGCAGCCGACATCCCGAGGCCCTGGAACTGCGCCGTCAGCGCCTCCTTCGGCGCGTTAGCCATCCCGGCGACGGCGGCCTCGCCAACATCCGGCGTTTGCCACGCCTGCGCGGCGTCGTGCCACACGTACGCGGGGTCGAATGCCCCACCGATATCGGTGCACCAGCTCCGGATCAGGTCCGGCCGCTCAATCGCCAGGCGCATGACGTGCCCGCCTCCCCAGTCGTGCCCAACAAGGTCGACCGGTCCGTCGAACTGCTCCACTTCGGCGATGAGCCACGCGAGATAGTCGTCGCTGGTGGCGCCGAAGCCCTCCGGAACGGGCGCGCCAAAGCCAGGCGGCGACAGCGCGATGACGTCGTCGCGGCCAAGCTCCTTGCGAAGCTCATCCCAGATGGCGGCCGTTTCGGGATTCCCGTGGACAAGGACGACAGGCATGCGGTTCCTCCAGCAGAGGGAGGAGCTTAGGGCAGCACGCCCCGGGCGTCACGTCGTTCGCCGGTTGGCCTTGGCACCGCGTTGCATCCAGCTTGCATTGGCGATTCGCACCGCTTCGTGCGCCCGCGCGAGCTCGAGACGGAGAAAGTCGCGCTCGGCCTGGAGGTCGGCAATGTGGTCACGCAGGGCCGCCACGAGAAGATCAACTTCGGTGACGCGCGCGACCGCCTGCTCACGGACAAACCGGATCTCGGCGGCCAGTTCGGCGTTCGACGGCGCCGGGAGGCGAATCACGCGCGGCCCTGGCCCGGCGGCAACTCGCCCGGCCGATCGAGGCGCGCCGGCGACCACTGGCGCAGGAACTCCCGCTCCTGGCGAAGGTCTTGCAGGTTGCCATGCAACGCCGCAATCACGTCCTCGAGGGTCTGCATCCGGCTGGCACGCACGGCTTCGGTGAGTTCGAGTTCATGCAGCCGCTCGCGAAGCTGGCGTTGCCTCGCCTGGACCTTCTGCTGGCGTTTCCGCAGCTTGCGATTCTCCGCTTCGGCCGAGACAAGAGCCCGAACGAGCACCGCCGGCGGCAGGGTGAGTGCGGCTTCCGGGTTCTTCGCGACCGATGCCGGGTCGACTTCGAGCATCTCGTCGTGCTCTTCGGCGAGCGATGCGAGTGTCTTCTGGAGCGCGGCAACGTCGTTCCGCACCTGTCGCACCAGCCGTTCGGCTCGCGCGTCCGTCGAGGTCATCTGGCCGCGCATGCGCGCTTCGCCCCGGCCACGCGGACGCAGCAACTCTTCCCATGTGCCGGCGTTGGGGTCGATGGCGCCGGGCTGCGCCGGGAACGGGATCGGATCCGCCTGTGCTGCCGCTTCGGCGGTGGGAGCAGCCGCAAGTTCCTCAGATTGCTGTCGTCGAAGTGGGAAGCGCACTGTTCACCCGTCCTCTACCTGAATATACGCCCGCATTCCGGCCCTCAATAGGGGCTGAAGTGTTAAGGAACACGCTCCAACGATCGAGCGGCCACACTCAATCGCGCGCGACTTGTGGGCCGGTCACCCGGAATGGTCGCGGCCCGGAGGGCACGGTTGGGGTTGGCGGGGCAACACCGTACAGCGCGATCACGCCATTGATGTCGTCCTGGCGTGGCGAAATGAACGTGAGGGCCGCGTTTCCGCCGCACATCGCACGCCCGGGGCAGAGCCCGCCTTCCGTGTGGTCCAGCCCCAGCGCATGCCCGAATTCGTGCAGCGAGAGCGCCCTCAGCGACTGCGCTGAATACGGATAGTCCGGTTCGAAGACAATGTCGAACTCTTCGGTTTCGAAGTATGGCGTGTTGGGCACAAGGCTCGTGCCGCGCCAGTAGCACGAATACCCGACGTAGCCACCGACGATATGCCCCCAGCCGACCACGTTCACACCGTCGGGGCGGTACGCATTCGTGTCGCCGTTGCACCCGGTTGCCGTCGCAGTCTCACCGAGGTTGTCGAAGTGGAAGCCGCTGCCGCCCGCGTTATTCCAGCCTTCCGAGCCGAGCAAGATGGATTCGAACGCGGCCTTCGGGTCCATCGCGCTCGTCGAACCAGCGCCGTTGTACAGCCAACTCGCCGAATGTTGCGCCCAGCGGACACCGAACAGGCGGAACTGCGCGGCAACGCCCTCGTCCCGCAACTCGATGGCGCCGGGGAAGCGCGCCAGCATTGCCGCGCGGCCGTTCGCGAGGTGTTCGGCGAGTGGCACACCGGGCAGTTCGAGGGCGTACATCGTGATGTGGACGTACCGCGGCCCATCCGGCCCGGGGACCACGAGGTCGAGCCTCAGCTCATGCACCGGCTCACCGGCGTCGTCGGCCCGTACCGGGGCTCGCGCGACGCCGAACGCGAAGAACAGCCCCCCGGCAACGACCGCAACCAGCAACCATGACCCACCGCGAATCACGCACGGAGTGTGGCATTGGCCACGCCGCTATGTCACCGCGCTGCGCTACAGTGGCGCGATGGGCTACGACATGTTCGAAGGTGAGAAGGTGCGGCTCCGCGGGGTGCGCGCGGACGATTGGGAGAGCTTCGCGCACTGGGATCTCGACAGTGACGCCGGGCGGTTCGGCTGGCAGGTGATGCCCCCCAAAGGCGAAGAGGCGGCGAAAGAGTTCGCGCGAACAGAATCAGCGAAGCAACCGGACCCGGCCAACCAGCGGTTCATCATCGAGACGCTCGAAGGTGAGGCGGCCGGTTCGCTCAACTATCGCGCCGACCTCCGCCGCTTCGGGTTCGAGTACGGCATCGGCCTGGCACGCGAGCACTGGGGCAGAGGTTGCGCCGAGGACGCACTGCGCATCCTCTTCCGCTACCTGTTCGGCGAACTCCGCCTGCACAAAGCCCAGGCCTACGTCTACGCCTTCAACCAGCGCTCGCTTTCGATGCACCGGAAGTTCGGGATGTCCCACGAGGGCGTGCTGCGCGAAGCCCAGTTCACCGACGGCCGCTTCTGGGATATCCACATCTTCGGCATGACCGCCGACGAGTTCTTCGCGCGCTATGGCGCAAGCTGGGGCGAACCACTCGAAACGGCGCCAGGCTAACCCCGAGGTTGCGGGCCGGTTGCCCGGCGGGTCTACTACGCCGCGTGCGCAGGCAGTACCACTTCGAAGGCGTCATCCACCCGGGAGAGGCCCGTGCCCACCCCTACCGCTATGTTCCTTTCGAAGTGCTCCCGCGCTGCAACCGGATCGAGGTCGCGTACCACTACGCGCCCGTCTCACCCACCGAAGCCGCCGCCACTGTCGACATCGGCATCTTCGATATCCGCGGAACCGAACCATTCACCGGCGGGTTCCGTGGATGGAGTGGCAGTGACCGCCGCAGCTTCTACCTCGCGCGCGACAGTGCCACACCCGGCTATGTGCCCGGTCCGTTACCGGCGGGAACGTGGTCGGTTGTCCTCGGTGGTTACGAGATTCCCGACGACGGAGTCCGCTACTGGCTGACCGTTACCCTCGAAACAGGCGCACCGTCCGCCATCCGTCGTCCTCCTGCATCGAAGCCACTTCGTCGAGCGCCGATGGGGCCGCCAGGATGGTATCGCGGCGATCTCCACTCCCACACCGACCACTCCGACGGTGAGAACACCATCGGGGAGATGGCCACATTCGCGAAGCGCCGCGGACTCGACTTCCTCGCCATCACCGACCACAACACCACCACCCACATGCCCGTCATCGACGCATGGAAAGATCCACCCTTGCTCGTAGTCCCCGGCGAAGAGGTAACGACCTACTCCGGGCACGCCAACGTCTGGGGGCTGCGCGAGTGGGTCGATTTCCGCTTCACCAGCGACGCAGAGATCAACGCCGCGTTGCGCTGGGTCGAAGCCCGGCAACGGCCGTTCTCCATCAACCACCCGAAGAAGGTCGGCCCACCGTGGCTGTTGGCCGACCCCGGGTTTGCCGTTCGCGAGGTCTGGCAGGCGCCGTGGCGCTGGTACAACTGGGAGTCGGTCAACGCGTGGGATGAGCAACTCGCCGCCGGGCGCCGCATCGTCCCGGTCGGCGGGAGCGATGCCCACAGCGCGCCGCCGGCCATCCCGCGGCACCCGCACCACGTCGGCGACCCGACGACCTGGCTGTACTGCACTGGCGGTCTCACCGAGGCTTCCGTCCTCGATGCCATCACTACCGGGCGCACCACCATCTCGGACGGGCCACGCGGGCCATTCCTCACCCTCGAACAGGACGAAGAGGGCCGAATCACCGCGCGCTACGCCCGTGCGGGCGGCTGTACGTTGGAGTTCATCGCCGATGGCGAACGTCCGCTCCGCATCGAACTAACCCGCACGCGCGGCGGCTGCCAGTTGCCAGCAACAGTGAGATTCGACCGGTACTTGCGCGCCGAACTGCGCGTACCCACCGAGCGGAATCGCGAAGACGTCCGCGCCCTCTGTGCGCCGCTCTACGCGGGATAGCCGTCCGGAGCCGTGGCCTTAGCGCCGCAGCCGGATGATCGGCCCTTCGTTGAACAGTCCCGCCACCGTGATCCCCAGGCGCTCGGGCACACCCATGGGGATGCCGAGGTCCGCGAGGAAAAGCTCACCGGTGTGCAGCTTGGCCGCCTGTTCGAGCACGCCTCGCTTCGGCAGGTCGAGCATCAGTGTCGTACAGGCCCTGATCGCCGGGGTGCTCACTTCTCCCGTCGTCGCATTGATTCCGGTCGGGTTGTCGAGAGCCAGCGTCGGGCGGTTCGCCTGGAGCGCAAGTTCGGCGACGGCGGCGGCAATGCCCGGCGGCGGGCCTTCGAGACCGTAGCCGACAAGCGCGTCGATCACCAGTTCGCACTCCGCGAGTTGGTCCTCAACGGTAATCTCGCTCGACTCCATGTCGCCCGGCTCGATAATTCCGGCCTGCCGCAGGATTTGAACCTGGCGGCGCACCGTGAACGTCGCTTCCTCTTCGACACCGGACAGGATTGGGTCGACGCGGACGCCCCAGTTTGCGAGGTGCCTGGCCGCCGCCAGTCCGGCCGCGCCCTTGTTCCCCTGGCCACAGAGGATGACCACACGCTGTCCGCGCCCTTTGCCGCCGAGCATCGCCAGCGCGAGCGTCGCGGCCGAACGGCCCGCGTTCTCGGTGATCTGGAGGATGTCGAGTCCGAACTCCTCCTGGGCGATGCGCTGCACATCGCGCATCTGGGCGGCCGTCACCCAGCGCACATCGGAGCACTTTCGCTGCGGGAACCCACCGGGGTCGGCTTTGACGGACATAGCGGGATTACCTCGCGGGCGAGTCTACGGCGCGCGCCGTCTACGGGGCACGCCGTCTACGGGGCACGGCTACTCGTCCGGGTGGACGGCGGTAATTCGCGCCGAAATGCCCCCGCGCGAGTTGAATTCGCCGGTGACAATCAGCGAGCGCGGCGCAATCGCCGTGACGATATCGTCGAGGATGGTATTCACGACGTTTTCGTAGAAGATGCCCTGGTTGCGGAACGTCTGCAGGTAGAACTTGAAGCTGCGCAGTTCGATGCAACGCTTGTCGGGCGTGTAGACGATGTGGATCGTCCCGAAGTCGGGCTGCCCGGTCATCGGGCAGACGCTCGTGAACTCGCTCGCGCTGAACTCGATCTCGTAGTCGCGCCCGGGGAACTGGTTGTCGAACGAGTCGATCGTCCCGTCGGTGCGGAAGGTGTTCTCTGACATTCCACGAAGGTTCGGCCGCACTCGCCTGCCGTGCAAGTCAGGCTCGCGGAAGCCCGAGTCCACGCGTCGCAACAATGTTCCGATTCACCTCGCTGGTGCCCCCGGCGATGGTGTAGCTCGGGGCGGCCATCGCCCAGCGCTCAATCTGCCCGCGGAGCGGCGCATACTTCGAACCCGGTTCGATCATCCCCGGCATCCCGACCACGCGAAGCCCGGTGATGCCCATCTGGCGCTGCAATTCGGTTCCGAAGATCTTCGAGACCGAGGCCTCGGCGTTCGGGATCTTCCCCTCGCTCTGCATCTGGGCAACGCGGTAGCAGAGCCATCGCCCGATTTCGAACTCGAGGTGGCGTTCCGCCAGCTCGTGCCGAATCTCCGCCCGCGATCGCAGTGACGGGGTCTCCTTCACGTAGTCGATAAGCGCCGCGAGCGTGCTGCGCGTCATCACGACGCGGTTGATGGAGCTTCGCTCCTGGTCGAGCGTCGTCGTAGCGATGTACCAGCCGCGGTTCTCCTCGCCGATCAGGCAGTCTCGCGGGATGCGCACGTCTTCAAGGAAGACCTCGGTGAAGTGGTGGCTCCCCATCATGTTCACGAGCGGGCGCACGGTGACGCCCGGCGTGCGCAGGTCGAGCATAAAGTAGCTGACACCTCGATGCTTCGGCGCATCCGGGTCGGTTCGCGCGAGGAGGATGCCCCAGTCCGCTTCCAGCGCGCCGCTCGTCCAGATCTTCTGCCCGTTGATGATGTACTCATCCCCATCACGCACAGCGCGAGTCTGGAGCGAAGCGAGGTCGGAGCCCGCGCCGGGCTCGGAGAAGAGCTGGCACCAGTGGACGCTGGCTGTGCGCATGGCCGGCAGCCAGCGTTCCTGCTGTTCGACCGTGCCGTGCATCATGATCGCCGGGCCGGCCAGCCAAACGCCCTGGTCGTAGGCGCCCGGGGCGCCCGCGGAACTCATTTCTTCCATGTAGACCGTCTGCGTCATGTAGCTCGCGCCCGCTCCGCCGAAAGCTTGCGGCCAGCCCATGGTGAGCCAGCCCCGTTCGGCCAACTTCTTCCGAAAGGCGCGCGTGAACGCCTCACCCTCCGGTGTAACGGCGTCGCGGTCATTCCGCATGTTCCAGTCGGCCTCGGGCAGTTCAGCGGCCAGGAATGCGCGGAGTTCCGCGCGGAAAGCGGCGTGTTCGGGCGAATCGAGGAAGAGCATTCCCGGAGTGTATATCCACCGCGCCAATCCGGCGGTGCGGGGAGCCGGCGCGAAATCTTCACAGAACGGCTCGCAGGGCGGTGGCCTGAATCTGGCGAGCCTCGTAATCAGTGCGATCAGTGGTTGCCGCCAGGCGAATCATTGCAGCAAAGGTTGTGACGCTTGAGCACGTCGAGGACTATCATCCGCGCTGCTCACCAGGGCGTTTTCGTGGTATGCCGCGCCCCCGCCCAATGCCCGGACTCCCGTGAGCCGAACTCTGCCCGGTCAACCGGGCGCCGCGCATTGCGCAATTCGGCGGGGGTCGGGTGTTGGACGTTCGCAAACAGGCCAGGAGGCGCTCGGGATGGCTCCGTCGCGGCGTGCTGCTTGCGCTCACGCTCGTTGCCTTCGGCCTGCTCGCCCAGGAAGCCACGCCCGGCGCCCGCGCAACCGGCGAAGGCGTCTTCCAGCTCGATAAGACGGCCTATGCGACCAACGAGGGCACCGCCGTCCAGGTCACCGTCGTCCGCACCAACGGCGGCACGCTCACCCAGGATGTCAACGTCATTCTCGCGGTCGACGGGGTTACCGAGTTCGACATCCCTTCAGCCGAAGCCACCAAGCTCATCACTTTCAAGGCCGGCACGAACCCCGCATCGATGTCGACCTGGATCCAGACCCTCAATAAGAAACAGTTCTCCGATCGCACCATACAGGTCACGATTCTCAGCGTTTCCGGCGGCGGCCAACTGCCGCTAAACGGATGGACGACCGCTCCGATAACCCTGTTGGGCAGTGGCACGCCGCGCATCTTCAGCGTTACCCCCGGCAGCGGAGGAACGTACGCGGGCGAGGGAACCATTCTCACCGTCACCGGCGAGAACTTCATCGTCCAGGGCGCCACCATCCAGTCCACGACCATCGCGGTCGAATTCTGGGGCTTCTTCGCACCATCCCAGGAGACATCGGTTTCCGTCCCGGGCCCGGAAGTCCAGGTCATCTCGCCCACGTTGCTCTACGTGCGTGTGCCAACGCTCCTTGCCGACTACGTACTCAACTATCCAAACCAGCTCAACTCGACCTACGACTTGCGCGTCAAAGTCGACACAATCCCGCCGCAGGTACCGAGTTCGACATTCCTCAGCCCCCGCGTTCCCGCGGATCAGTTCGTCTTCACCACGGGTCCCACCGTCACCGGGCTGTCGGTGCAGCTTGGCCCGCCCACAGGTGGTACATCGGTGGTCGTCTCGGGCACGAAGTTCCCGTCGGGCGCCCCGAACACCGCTTGCCCGCTCAACTCGGTCTCGTTCGGCGGCCTCCAGGTCACGAGTTGCAAGTTCACAAACGTGCCCAACCAGCTCCTTGTGACCACCCCGGCGCACATCTCCGGTTTCGTCGATGTCGTCGTCTACGACGGCGTGAACTTTTCTCCGGCCGTGCCCGCGTCTCGCTACAACTACCAGGGCGTACCACTCATCACGAACCTCAGCCCGAACTTCGGCCCGCAGGCCGGCGGCACCCAGGTGCTGATTTCCGGTTCGGGTTTCTTCGTCGGCTCCCAACAACCGACCTCCGTGCTCTTCGGCGGTAACCCGGCTCAGTTCACGATGATCAGCGACACGCTAATCCAGGCGACCGCTCCGCCCGGAACTGGCGTCCAGCAGGTGAAGATCATCCACCCCGTCTCCGGCACGAGTGACTTCCGCACCGAGGCGAACTTCACCTACACCGCCGGGCCAGCGATCACCCAGCTCTCGCCGTCGCATGGGCCATCCGCGGGGGGCACGGTCGTGACCATCTTCGGAACGGGCTTCGCCGCTGGCGCGGTCGTGAAGTTCGGCGACCAGCAGGCGTTTACCACCGCCGTCACCGAAACCTCGATCATTGCAACCGCGCCCGCTGGCGCAGGCATCGTCAACGTCTCAGTCACCGTCAACACGAACGTCACGGCCTCTGGACCGCAGACGCAGTATCAATACGACGGCCCCGCCGTGACCTCCGTGCTCCCCAACGCGGGGCCTCCGGCCGGTGGCACCGCCATCACCATCAAGGGCTCGAACTTCACCTCCGCCTCGCAGGTGCTCATCGGCAACGCGGTCGTCACGCCGGTCTTCGTCGACACCACGACCCTCACCCTCGTCACACCCGCGCAGACTGCCGGCGCCTACCACGTCCAGGTCAAGACTGGCTCCGGAACCAGCCCCCAGGTTCCAGATGACCTGTTTACCTATACGAGCGGGCCTATCGTCGACGCCGTGAACCCCTCGAACGGCCCGACCATCGGCGGCACGATCGTGGTGATCACGGGCAAGAACTTCCTCGCCCCGCTCTCAATCAACTTCGGCTCCGTCCCCGCGACCTCCTTCAACATCAACAGCGCCACGCAGATCACCGTTCTTTCACCCCCAAACCCGGTCGCCGGCCCCACCGACATCCGCGTGACGAGGGGCGCCGACGTGAGCCCGGTCAGCCCAACCGCGAAGTTCCAGTACGTGTCCTCGACACCGAAGATCACGCAGGTTACGCCGAATAGCGGTTCGACCTTCGGCGGTACCGAGATCACGATCACTGGCCTCGGGCTCAGCGGGGCAACCTGCCCCGGCGCCGTGAAGTTCGGCGCAGTCGCCGCTCCCACCTGCACGGTGAACAACGACAGTTCGCTGACCGTGATCTCGCCGCCGAACCTGGCCGGGCCGACCGTCATCAGTGTGACAACCGCCAACGGAACGAGTGACATCGTCCCGAACTTCACCTACGTGAGTCCGAACGCCCCGGGAGGAGGCACCGCGCCGCCCGCGCCCGGACCGGGCGGCACCACCACCTACACGCTCCACACGCGCTGGACGCTGCTCACCTGGACCGGCAACCCCGGCGTCGCCGTCTCCGATGCGATTCGCGGAAGCGGCGTACCCGGCGCCACGGACCTCTCCCAGCGCATTACCGCCGTGTTCCTCTGGGATGCTGCGAACGCGGTCTGGAAAGCCTACTTTACCGGCGCCGACAACATTCCCGGCGCAACGGACTTCACCCAGTTCACGCCGGGCGCAGTCTATTGGGTGGCAGTTCAGGGGACGGGCCAGGTTCCCTGGGTAGTGCTGACACCTCCATGAGCCGATTGAGGAAGTAAAGGTGGCCCGCCGCAGCCAGCAATCTGGCTTGCCAGGATGGCCCGCGCGCCCGGGCGCGGCTATCCTTCGCAACACGATGTGCCGCACTCTTGCCGCGAAGAGGGGCGCCCGTTGAAGTTCGGGACCCTGCAGGTGTACCCCCGCCAGGGCGTGCTCAAGGAGTACGGCCTCGACCTTCCGTCGGCCGTCGTCGGCCGTGGTGAAGGCGCCCAGATCTTCATCGACGACTTCTCTGTTTCCCGCCGCCACGCACGACTCACGATCGAGTCCGGGCGCCTCCTCGTTGAAGACCTCGGCAGCGCGTCCGGAACGTTCGTCGATGACCTGAAGCTGGAGCCGGGTGTGCGCCACCTCGTCGCGCCCGACGCGACAATCCGCTTCGGCGAAATCGAAGCGCGCTATGCCGGCCCCGAAGCCGTCGATGTCGTCTCGCGCTCGTCTGTCGCCGAACCTGAGCCAACTCCCGAGGAAGAGGCGCGGTTCGGCCTCGCTCTCGCGCTCACCTCGCCCGCAATCCCGGTCGACCCCGGCAAGAGCGTCAACGCCACCATCACCGTCGTGAACCGTGGCCGCCAGGTCGACACTGTGCGGCTCGACGTCTTCGATCTGCCGGTCGATTGGTTCTCCTTCGACCGCGCCGACTTCTCGCTGCTCCCCGGCGAGCGCGCCGACATCCCGGTCGCGCTCCATCCGCCCCGCAACGCCGAAGCGCTCGCGGGCGAGTACTCATTCACCGTCACCGCCACGTCGCACGAATACGGGGAAAGCGTCGAGGCGGACGGTTCCTTCCAGGTCCAGGCGTTCGAAGCCGTCTCGCTCTCGCTCGCGGCCGTCCGCAGCAGGCGCAAGTTCACGGTGGTCGCCGAAAACAAAGGCAACGAGGTCGCGTTGTACACCCTCGAAGGGCGCGACGACGAGCAAGCCTTCACGTACGACTTCGAAGTCCCATCGATCGAACTGCAACCCGGCCAGAAGGCCACCGTCGGCCTTACCGTGGCGAAGAAACCCCAGTGGTTCGGCCCGGCCATCCCGCTTCCGTTCGAAGTCGTCGGACACTCCGCCAGCGGCGCGGAGGTCACCGCCCGCGGCCAACTCGCCACCAACCCGCCGCTCGAGCGCTTTAAGCTGCCCGCGCTCTACACCGTCGCCGCGATCGCCCTCCTCGCGACCCTCGCGGCGGTACTGATCATCACCGACGGCAGCGGGACCAAAAAGGCCAGCGCCGAGGATCCCTACGCCGGCGTCCATCTCTGCGACGACGCCAACGCGAAGGCCAAACAGGACGAAAAGAACGCGAAAGCCGCCCAGTCGAACCCGCTCGCGAACGCCACCGTCGTCGGTCCAACCGACGGCGGTCGGCCGCTCTTCGGCGAAGTCGACAAGAACGGCGCGCCGTTCTTTGCCCAGAACGACCCTCGCTGGGGCGGCCAGGAATACGCCCGTTCGACCCAACTCCCGAACGGCCGCGACTGGTGCGGCACCACCATCGAGCAGTGCGGCTGCGCGATGACCTCCGTATCCGTCATGCTCGCTCTCTACGGCCTCCTCGACATGCCCGACGGCCAACCGCTGAGTCCGAAAACACTCAACGACTGGTTCAATAGCGACGCCCGGAAAACAGATCGGGGGTGGGTCAGTCGTGGCTACATTTACGGCGACGTCATCTGGTCGGCTGCCAACGAACTCTCCGGCGAGATAGCGAAAGTCAATCCGAACGCCCGCACCGTACGCTTCGTCTCCACCGGCAGCGGCTCCGAAGAGGAGATCAAGTCCGAACTCCGCGCGGGCCGCCCGGTCATCCTCGAAGTGCCCGGCCACTGGATTGCCGCGGTCGGCCTCGATGGCGACACCATCCTCATCAACGACCCGTTCTACCGGGACCGCAAGACACTCGACGTCTACAAGGGCAAGGTTCGCAGTTCGGTGCACTTCGAACCCAGCACCGACCTGAGCGCCGTGGTCATCACCGCGCCAGCCGACGTGAAGTTCAAGATCACCGACAAAGACGGCCGGGTCGTCGCCACCGGCACCGGCGCCGAACTGAGCGCGAGTAACGCCATCAACCAGATCCCCGGCGCCTCCGTTTCGACAAAGAAGGCCTGGCGCGACCCAACCTGCATCGAAAAAGCTCCACCGGCCGATGCCGGCACGAACCAGATCACGCTGCCCGGCAGCAAGGACGACTACAAGGTCGAAATCATCGGTACCGGCGACCAGCCCGGCTCCGTCGATATCCACACCTACGCCAAGGACGGCAAGTCGACCATCTCCACGATCGAGGGCTCCGAAGGCACTAAAGCCGACCTCAGCTACGACCCGAACGCCGCCAAGCCGGTCATCAATATCATCTCGAACGGCGCCCAGGCGAGTGGCACACCCAGCCCTGCAGGCGGCAGCGGTGGCGGCCCCGGCGACGAGACGCCCACACCCGGCCCATCGGTTCTCCCCTCACCGACCGTGACCTCCACGCCGTTCGTCGAGCAGCGCACCGCCATGACGCTCCCGGCGGAGCCCGGCCAGACACGCGTCGAAGTCGCCACCAACTCCGGCTTCGAACTCGGCGACCCGATACGGTTCGCCCCCGGTCTGCCCAACGAAGAAGACAACATCATCGTCGGCTTCGGGTCGTTCATCCTCGCCACACCGCTGAAATTCGCCCACAGCCCCGGCGAACCGATCCAGCGATTGCAACGCCCGCCGGGCCAGGGCCCGGGCCTTCCACCAGGAGTCACACCCCCGCCGGCCACGGGCCCTATCGAGCCGCCCAAAGAGATCACCCTGAACTGCTCGACGCTCTACCAGGCATCGCCGAAGCAAGCGACGTTCATCTGCGACGCCACGGT
This sequence comes from uncultured Anaerolineaceae bacterium, assembly GCA_964470735.1. Taxonomy (GTDB): domain Bacteria; phylum Chloroflexota; class Dehalococcoidia; order Tepidiformales; family Tepidiformaceae; genus Amarobacter. The sequence continues at coordinate 10,385 of CAYYDX010000023.1, read as the reverse complement.
CGACGGAGCATACACAACCACGCGTTGGAGCCTGAACGGCAAGGTCATCAGCGACTTCACCGGCGCGAGTTCGTTCATTTACGCCTTCCCCTCCGATTCGCCCGCCAGCATCGCCGTCACCGTCTGCAACCAGACACTCTGCCGTTCGAGCACGAAGTCGGAGCGCATTAGCTTCCCCACGGCCGGCACGACCACGGGCGGCGGCTCCACGGCGCGACCCGCTGGCGGCAGCACGGTGGCGCCACCACCTCCAGCCGGCCAGGTCGCAGTCGTCTGCGGAACCGAGTTCCCGATTACCCCTGACGGCCAGCTCGCCCAATTCAACTGCGAGGCCAACTTCTCGGGCGACTACACGAACATTTCGTGGTCGGCGCCTGGCGGCACACCGGCCAATAAGAATGGGACGTCGAAGACCTTCACGACCACCATCAAGAACACGCCGGGCACGCCGCCGTCCATCAAGATCACAGCGACGGTCTGCAATTTCGGTGTTTGCCGAACATCCCAGCCGTCCCAGGTCGGCATCGCCCAGACCACCGTCATCCTCGATTCGGCGCCGACCGACAAGGTGAACCAGGGCCACAAGCTGACCCTCATGGCGCGCGTGCAGAGCACCGGCAAGTCCGCTCCGCAGGGCGGCACCGTCCAGTTCTATGTCGACGGCACCGACAAGGCGAACGCAATCGGCGACAGCGCGACGCTGTTCACGCAGGGGAGCGTCGCCGTGGCGATCATGCCGGTCGACACCACCAGCCTGTCGACCACGCCACTGGGCGGCCCGGGCAGTCCTCATAACTTCATTGGCGTCTATTCCGGTGGTACGAACGCCTTCGGCAGCGACAGCACTCCACGCATCATCACGGTTCTCCCGCCCGAACCGGACGGCTGCGACTCGATTAACAACGATGCCAACCCCGACGCGCAGGGTAACCCCACCGACCCGGTGACCGACGGCACATGCTCGATCGCCACCCCGCGCGACCTCGGCGCCGGCACGGTGCTGAACTCACTGTCGATCAGCCCCGGCGGATCGGGAACCGTCACCTCGGATGGCGCCCCGAATGCGGTTATCGCCAGCCCCGGCGCTACGATCCTCGTCTCGGCTAACGCCGGCCGCACGGATTACTGCCCCGGTTGCATCCGCCAGGTCTACCTCGGCATCGGCGGCTACGACCCTCCGCCGCCAGCTGCCCCGGACGCTGTGGCGCCCACACGGATCGGACCGTTCTGTGGCCTCTCCGGCAACCTCCCACCAACGCCCAGCGGCGCGAACTTCTCCGTCCCTATGACCGTGCCCACCGAGCCCGGCGTCTACTACATCCGCGCGACCACCACTCTCGACTACTTCTGCGTAGGCCCGGGCCTCGGGCCGCCGGAGTATTCCGTCGGCAGAATCGTGGTCGAAAAACCGATCACCGCAGCGATCGCCATGTGGAACGACGGTGACACCTGGCCGTCGCTTCCGCCGAAGCAGGGCGACCCCTACGGTCCCGACCCCCTCACGCTCCCGGGCCGCACCCAGATTTCCGGGCTGTCGGAGGGCGACCGCGTCGTGCTTGAGGCGACACTGCCTCCTGGCGCAACCGGTAGGGTCGAGTTCATCACCGACCCGCCAAACGTCCTCCTGGTGAACGGTGGCCAGCCGTCGCCGCGGATCTGCGCGACCACTGGCCCGAACTGCATCGCCGGGCAGGCCCGTGTCCGGACGGATGCCATTGGGGCGATCACCAAGCCCTTCACCGTGACTGCACGCTATGTGGATCCGGTAGGCCTCGAACTCCTCGACCCCGCAGACACTACTCCTCCGCTGGCCACACAGACCTATGGCATTCGCTTCGCCGCGGCGCCACCTTCGAACGCACTCGCCGACGTCAAGATCCTCACCCCGGCGAAGGTCACCGTCACCACCTCCACCATGCCCGTGCAGATGGGTTCAGACTTTACGCTCACCGCTGAGGTGCTTTCGGCGAACAGTGGTCTGAACCTGAACGGCGCCGGGGGCACGGTGCAATTCCGGGCAGGGGCAAACAACATCGGCCAGCCGGTGGCGGTCGGCGCCGACGGCAGAGCCTCGATCACCTGGCGCGCGGGCATCAACCCCGCTGCCTGCGCTGGCAACCCCTGCGGCGGTTTCCCCTTCGATTCAAAGGATGACGGCGCACCGTCGACAACCTACGACGACATCTACGCCATCTACACGACCGGCGGCGCATCGCTGCTCGAGAACGCCTGCGCTCCAGTCTCGCCCGCAACCAAACCGAGCGACCCGAACTGCCCCCTGGCGAACGTCGACATCAACCCGGCCGGTTCGTCCGTCACCATCACCAGCGTCACCCCGGCTAACCCGACAGCCGGGCAATCGATTGCCATCCTTGCGACGGTCACCGGTGTCCCCGACTTCCCGCCCACGAACGGCACGGTCTCCGTGGCGGCCTCAGGTGGCGCCAACTCGAGTGACAACGGCTCGCTCGGCTCCGCGACCGTTACCGAGGTTTCGCCCGGCGTTTTCCAGGCCACCATCACGTTCACGACCGGCGCCGCTGGCGACCAGATGGACACCCCGGGAACGTACACCCTGACCGCCACCTTCCTCGGCACAAGTGCGCTCGATACCAGCACCTCCGCCGGCTTCACCGTCCCCGTCGGCAAGGAAGCCGCCTCCGTCGTCCTGACCCTGCCCGGCGGCGCAACGATGGCCGCCGGAGGGGCACAGGTCGCCCACGTCGTGGTGACCGCCTCGAACAACGCGTTCCTCGACAACGGCAACGCCACGGTCGACCTGCTCGACGGCACAACCGTCCTCAAGTCCCACAACCTCACGAACGGCGAAGCCGGAACCTTCGATTTCTCCTTGAGCGACTTGCCCGTCGCCACGTACAGCCTGACAGCACGCTACAACGGGAACGGCTACTACGACGCCGCAGCCAGTTCACCGGCGCTATCACTCACGGTGAACAAAAACAACGCGACTATTTCGTTGACCAACCTCACTCGCACGACCGACGTTGCACCCGGTTCGACCGACAGCGTCGGTGACCAGTTCACCATCCGCGCCAACGTAAACCCGGGCGGGTCACCGTCGGCAACGGGTGGCACGGTCACACTCAAGGCCACCATCGATGGCGTGACAACCACCCTCGGCACGCACACCTACACGAACGGCGACGATGGCCGGCACACCTTCAGCCTCGACACCTCAACTGGCGTCCTCCTCACCACGTCCACAATCGCCTTGAGCATCGACTTCGACGGAAACGCCGCGCTTAACGCCATCTCGCTGCCCACGCCCGTCAACCTCACGTTGGCAAAAGCGAACGCGAGCGTGACAGTCAGCGTGCCATCCACCGTGACCATCGGGGATTCGGTAACTGTGGCAACATCGGTCACGGCCCCGGCGGGAATCACCGTGGAGTGCCCAACGGCCACCCCCAATTGCATCGAACTACGCGTCGGCGGCTCCGGCGGTACGCTCATCGCCAGTATCGCCCCTGGTGCAAGCTTCAATGCGCTTTCCACCGGCGGCGCGAGCGGAACGTGTCTCGACAACGCCTCAGCGAGCGCCTGCACGATCTGGGTTGGCTACACCCTCGGCTCTGCCGTCCTCAACGCCGCCTCGAACGCTGATTCGGTCACCATCAACAAGGCCACCCCAACCGTCAGCGTCGTCGCTACCGATGTCACCATTGGGGGCTCGACCGGTGTCTCCGTGACAATCAGTGGGCTCCCCTCGGGAATCAGCCCCAACTGCACGGGCTGTGTGACCGTGACCGCGCTGAGCACTGGCGGCGGGTCCCAGGTCACGCTGGCCACCAACCTCGACTGGCCGGCTGCAGCCTCGCAAAACTTCGTGACCGGCTCCGGCGCGGTCGCCGGAAGCTGCCTGACGCGGGCCGGAACCTGCCGCATCACGGTGAGCTACGGCGGCAACACCAACGTTTCCGGCGACTCCGACTCCGACAGCTTCACCATCAACAAGATCAGCAGCTCCGTCGCGCTGGCACTCAACCCGTCCAGCGGAACAGTCACCCTCGGCAATAGCATCCAGGTGACAGCGACAATCACCCAGGCAGGCGGGGCTGCGGCGCCGAACTGCAGCAATTGCCTCCATTTCCGCCTGGGTTCCGCGACCGGCACACAGATCGGTGGCGATCGTGACCTGACTGGCGGCACGGGAACCTTCACGCTGACCATTAACGCCGGAACGACGACCGGCTTTACCAGCCCTGGCTCATTTACGGTTTTCGCCATCTACGACGGCAGTTCGACGTTGGACGGCTCGCAATCCAGCGTCGCCGTGACGATCAGCCCGGCGCCAACTTCCTTGACCGCCACAGCCACGCAGGGCGCCGCGGCGGGTTCGGCGGTCACGCTCTCCGCATCAATTACATCGCCGTACGGCGTCACGAACGATATCGACCCTGGCACCGTCCAGTTCAAAGTGAACGGCGTAGACCAGGGCAGCCCGGTAAATGTGAACAACGGAGCGGCAAGTCTCGTCCTTACCGGCGGAACACTGGCGCCCGGGACATACCAGATTACGGCGACCTACACAGGCGGTGGCGACTACGCCGCCTCGAGTGATCTGTCCGACTTCGCCATAACGGTCACCTGACCCTTAACGCCCCCTCGCACCGCGCGCCCCGGAAAGGTATTCTCTGCCCTACCTTGCCGCGGGGGACTCTGAGGGCGTGAAGTTTGGTTCGCTCCAGGTACGCACGCCTGATGGCGTGGCGACAGAGTTTTCGATCGATCTGCCGTCACTCATCCTTGGCCGCGCCGATGGAAACGGGATCGTCATCGACGACCTCTCGGTTTCCCGGCGTCACGCGCGCATCGTCATCGAATCCGGCCACCTCCTCATCGAAGACCTCGGCTCGGCAGCCGGCACCTTCGTCGACGAACACCGCATCGACCCCGGCACGTCGAACATCGTCGAGAACACGCAATCGCTGCGCTTCGGCGATGTGCAGGCCCAGTTCTTCCCCGCTCCACCCATCGCGTCCGCGGATACCGAACAACCTGTGCTCGGGCCCGACGGCGCGCCCCTCGAAGCGATCGAAGAGGCCCCCTCGGCCGCCATCCGTATCCAGGTCACGTCACCGCTAACGCCCGTCGCGCCCGGCGAGGCGGCCTTCGCCACGGCAGTCATCCAGAACCGCGGCCGCGTGGTCGACCTCGTGACACTCGGCGTCAGCGGCATCCCCGCCGCGTGGGTCACTTTCAGCCAGAACACCCTCGCCATCGTCCCCGGCACCCGCGAAAGCGTTTCTATCGTCATCCAGCCGCCCGTTTCCTCCGAATCGCTCGCCGGCGAGTACGACTTCGGAGTTGTCGTGAACTCCGGCGAGCACGAACGCGAAGGTGTCGACTTCGGCAAACTCGTCGTCCAGCCGTTCGAAGCCACCGTCCTCACCGTCGCTCCCATGCGCAGCCGTCGCGACTTCAGCCTGACCGCGAAAAACAACGGCAACGCGCTCTCGAGCTACACGCTCTCCGGCATCGATGACGAGGCCAACTTCCTCTACGACTTCCCGAATCCGAGCATCGAACTGCGCCCCGGGCAGGAAGTGCGCGTGCCGTTCCGTGTCCGCAAGCGGAGCCGCCGCCTCTTTGGGCGCACCACGGTCCAGCCCTACAAGATCGTCGCCACGCCCGCCGCCGGGGCAGCCACGACAGTCGAAACAGGCGGCCAACTGCTTGTCCGGCCTCCGCTCGAGCCGTGGAAGTGGCCGATGATCGTCCTCCTCCTGCTGGTCGCCGCGGCCGCCGCCTTCTGGGTCTCCTGGATCTACCGCGACCAGATACCGACCTGGATCCCGTGGTCCACGAAGACCACAGCCGTGGCGCCGGGCAACCCCGAGGCCGCCTACGCCGGCGTTCACATGTGCGACAAGTCCAAGGAAGAGCGCGACAAGCTGCTCGCCAAGGTCAAACCGCTCCTCCCCGGGACCACCGGCGCGCCGCTCTTCGCCCAGAACAACCCCCTGTGGGCCAAAGAAACCTACGCGAAAGCCGACGACCCGGAGTTCGGCCCCGACTGGTGCGGTACCACCATCGAGCAGTGCGGCTGCGCGATGACCTCCGTGGCCACGATCATGGCCGTCTTCCAGATTCTCACCATGCCCGACGGTTCCGAACTCACGCCGGAGACGGTCAACGCGTGGTTCAACACCGACGCCCGCAAGACCAGCCGCGGCTGGGTGAGCAAGGGCTACATCTACGGCGACGTCATCTGGACCGCCGCGAACGAACTCTCCGGACAGATCGCCAAAGCGCACCCGGGAACGCCAACGCTCCGCTTCGCCGGCTTCGGCGTCGGCAGCGACGAAGAGATTCGCGCCGAACTCCAGGCCGGCCGCCCGATCGTGCTCGAAGTCCCCGGCCACTACATCGCGGCGGTGGCCCTCGACGGCGACAAGATCCTGATCAACGACCCCTACTACGCCGACCGCAAGACGCTCGACGCCTACAAGGGCAAGGTGCTCAGTTCGGTGAAGTTCGAACCGAGCAACGACCTTGCCGCCGTCGCCATCACGGTGCCGAAGGACCTCCGCGTTCGCGTCCTCGACAAGCAGGGCAAGATCGTGGGTTCCCTGAACACCGACGAAACGACATCGCCGGCGCCGGTCGGCATCACCGGCGCCTACCTTTCGAGTCGCGACGCATGGCGCGACCCGACCTGCGTCGAAAGTCCGCCTCCAGCCGGGGCAGGCACCACCACGATCTTCCTGCCCGGCAATCGTGAGGACTACCGCATCGAAGTGCTGAACCCGAGTGCCGGCGGCACGAGTGTCGCCATCCACAGCTACGACCAGAACGGCGATGGCTTTATGGAAACGCGTGACTCGACCGGCCCGTCGGTCATCGGCATGTCGTACGACCCCGCGAAGCCCGGCCTCGACCTCCAGGTCATCCAGGGCACCGCGCCGGGAACCGCGACCACGCCCAGCGGCACGCCGACGCTTCCCGGCAGTGGTGGTCTCCCCGGCGGCGGTGGCCCAATCACGCTGCCGACAGCCGCTCCCACCGCCGGCGCCTCGCCGTCGGCCAGCCCAACAGCTACCAAGACGCCCGCCCCCACGCCGACACCGGTTCCACCGGCAGCTGTCTCCGTGAAGTGCGATGTCGTGTACCAGAGTTCGCCGCCGAGTGCGGGCGTCACCTGTACCGGCTCGATCACCGGTACCGCGACGACTACGAGCTGGTTCATCAACGGTCTGCCGGCTCCAGTACCCCCGGGCTCAACCGCGTTCTCCACGACGTTCACGAACGACACGACGGCGACAGTCGAAATGCGCGCCTGCAACATCACCGTCTGCAAGACCGGCTCAGCCCCCGTCGTGGTGAAGTTCAGTTCGCCCACACCGACGCCTTCCGCGACCCCGGCGCCCGGTACTCCCACCCCGACGCCGACCGTGCCCGCCGTTGGCCCACCTCCTGCGGTCAACGTGACCTGTATCGCGACGCCCTCCGGCTCCGGCCACCAGATCGACTGCACGACGTCGTTCGTCGAGGCCTATAACACCATCCAGTGGACGACGACCGGCCCGGCCTCGCCAACCGGCGACTTCAGCGGCGCCAAGCAGTTCACCACCTACGGACCGGCCTCGGGAACCATCACAGTCCAGGCGCAGGTCTGCTACAACTCGGTCTGCACGAACTCCAACGTTGCCAGTGTGCAACTGAACCAGGTGCCACACGTCCAGAAGGCCACCATGCTTGAAGCCGATGTCTGCTCGAGTGCGTTCCACACCGACGGCGCCGACATCTTTGCCAACATCACGAACTGGTTATCGAGTGACCCACTCCCCAGCGGCACGGTTACGTTCACTGTCGACGGAACCCCCCAGGGAACTGTCGGATTCATTCCGGGCGAAGCTACCGCGAAGCTAGCAATCACTCTCGGCGTGCCCGGGTCGATGACACTGGTGGTTCAATACAGCGGGGACTCGAACTGGACGTCGGCGACAAGGTCGTGCATTTTCGAGAACTTCCCTCCGTAGCTCTATGGATACCAGTGCGCTCTCCCGGGCCGCGGTCGATTTGCTCGAAGCGGAGGTCACGCGCCTCCGTTCTCGCGGCGTCCCCGTCGGCGAAGATGACCTCCGCGGCCTCTACATCTCCGACCAGGAAGCCGACCGTATCCTCCTGCGCGCCGGCGATTCGGAGGGCGACGAGCCGCCGCCGGCCGACGCGATCGTCGCCGCCATGGGCGAACGGCTGGCGCGACTCGCCGGTCTGCTCTGCCTCGACGCTCGTGCGACAGGCGCCGTGGCACTCTGCTTCGCCAGCGAAACCGACCCCGAGGTCGAACGACTCATCGCCTACGTCCAGGACGATGTCTCGCGCAAGCGCCCGCGGGTCGAAGCTCTCTTGCGGCTGTTCTGGGGCGAACGGGTAGCGGCCCAGTCGGCGTTCGACCTCAGTGCGCCACTCCGGCGCTACCGCCTGGTTGAACTTCACGATGACCCCGGCCAGGCCGCCACGCCGCTGCTCGCCCGCACCGTCACGCTCGACCCGCGAATTGCACGCTTCCTCGCCGGGGGTGACGCGCTCGACGAACGGTTGAGCGGCGCTGCCTCGCTTCATGGCCTCGCGGAGTCTCGCGCCTGGCGTCCGGCCGAAACGCCGCCAATCGACCCCAAGGCGCTTTCGCCCCGCGTCCTCGCGCTCCAGGGTAGCGACACCATGCGACTGCGGCGCACCGCATCGTCGCTCGCCAGGGCAGCCGGACTCGACGGTGTCGTCGAACTGCGCCTCGGGCCCGGTAGCCTGCCACCGGTTGAGGCGTTCGAGCGTGCTGCCCGCGAAGCCGCGCTCCAGTCCTTCGCGCTCCTCGTCCGAGGCTGGGAGTCACTCGAAGAGCCAGCACGGACAGAGGTCTTCGCGGTCGTCGAATCATCACCCGCGCCGTTCGTCGTGCTCGCATCCGAAGCAGACCTCGCCTGGCACGGCCCCGCCGTCAAGGTCGAGCGCCCGGGCTACGAAGAGCGCCTCGCCGAATGGCGCTCGAACCTCGAGGCAATGCCCTCTGCCGATGATGTCGAAGCGAGCCTGCCGACGATTGCCGGCAAGTTCGAACTCGACACCGGCGCGATTGAAGCTGCCGTCCTCGGGGCGCGCGGCCTTGCGGTCACCCGCGACGCTGTCAGCCCTGTCGTCCGCGTCGATGACCTCTACGCCGCCGCGCGCCAACGCTCGGCGCCAATTCTCAGCAGCCTCGCCAGCAAGGTGACCGACCAGAAGCGCTGGGAGGACCTCATCATCGAGCCCGACCCCCTTGCCCAGCTCCACGAAGTCTGTGGCATGGTCGAGCACCGCCACCGCGTCTACGAAGAGTGGGGGTTCGGACGCAAGCTCTCGAACGGCAAGGGCATCGTCTCGCTCTTCGCAGGGCAGTCCGGCACCGGCAAAACCATGAGCGCCGGGGTTATCGCCGCCGAACTCGGCCTCGACCTCTACAAGATCGACCTCTCTGGCGTGGTCAGTAAGTACATCGGCGAAACCGAGAAGAACCTCGGCGCTATCTTCCGCGACGCCTCGCTTTCGAACGCCATCCTCTTCTTCGACGAAGCTGATGCGCTCTTCGGCAAGCGTTCGGAAGTGCGTGACGCCCACGACCGTTACGCCAATATCGAAACCGCCTACCTCCTCCAGCAGATCGAGGAGTACGCCGGGCCGGTAATCCTTTCGACCAACCTGAAAGCGAACCTCGACGAAGCGTTCCTCCGCCGCATGCACTTCGTCATCGACTTCCCCATGCCCGAAGAGCCGTACCGTCTGCGCATCTGGCGCAGCCTCGTCCCGGACGATGCGCCGCTGGGCGACGATGTCGACTTCGCCTTCCTCGCCCGTCAGTTCCGGATCAGCGGAGGCAACATTCGCAACATCGTGCTCGCTGCGGGCTTTCTCGCCGCTCGGGATGGAAATGTCATGCAAATGAAACATTTCATCCAGGGCACCCGGCGCGAGTTCCAGAAACTCGGCCGGATGGTGACCGAAGCCGACTTCGGGGAGCACATGCGCCACCTCGAGTGACAATCCGGTGGCGAACCGCACACGAAACGCTTGCGACGGGCGTATGATGTCGCGCGAGGAGAGACCATGGCTGACTACCAATTGCCGCAGTACGACACCGCCAGGAAGCCTCAGCAAACCGAAGCAAAGGCCCCCGAAAAGCTCACCGCCCTGCATTCCCACCCGCTCGTAGCGCTCCAGTCCCGCGCTGGCAACCAGGCCGTAGCGCGCATGGTGCAGCGCCATGGCGCCGAGAGCGACGAGGTGCAGATGAAGCACGACCCGGCCATCCAGCGCAACGAAGAAGCCGAGGCCGAAGACGAAGAACTCCAGATGAAGCACGACCCGGCCATCCAGCGCGACGCAGA
>CAYYDX010000022.1:0-40671 GCA_964470735.1 uncultured Anaerolineaceae bacterium | reverse complement strand
TTGGGTCATTGACGGAATCCATGAATGGCATTGCACATAATCGAGGGATCGACACGATTCTGTGTTGACCGGCCCGCACAGATGTTCCTAAACTCGGTAGAACTCCATTCCCGGGATTTCGCTGACTTGAGTACCGCTGTCAATTTTTCCTCCGCCGCCTCCGACATGCCGGAGAGCGGCCTTGCGCCGTTTGCTGAGAATGACATGGCCGCGCCCAAGTTCAAGCAACTCCGCCGCGCCTACGGTTTCGACGAAGTCGCAATCGTCCCTGGCGACGTCACCATCAACCCTGAACTCGCCGAACTGGGGCTCGACATCGGGCCTCATCATTTTGACATCCCGTTCCTTGCTTCGGCGATGGACGCGGTGGTCGACCCGAACTTCGCGATCGCGATGCACAACGCGGGCGGCCTTGCGGTTCTGAACCTCGAAGGCGTCTGGACCAAGTACGACGACCCGAGCGGAATCCTCGAAGAGGTCGCTTCCGCCAGCCGCGATGAGGCTACCCGGCTCCTCCAGGAGGCGTATGCGCAGCCCATCCGTGAGGAATACATCGCGAAGCGCATCCATGAGATGAAGGCCGGCGGCGCCGTTGCGGCGGTCTCGCTCACACCGATGAACACCAAGAAGTATGCCGCCCTCATCCAGGAAGCCGGCGCCGACATCCTCGTCGTGCAGAGCACCGTTACCACCGCGCGGCACGAGTCGAACAGCGTCGAAGGTCTGCGCTTCGACAAGCTGTTCAAGGACATTCACATCCCCGTGGTCGTCGGTAACACCGTGGGATTCAAGGCAACCCTCGAAATCATGCGAACCGGCGTCGCCGGCGTGCTCGTCGGAGTCGGTCCAGGCGCGGCTTGCACGAGCCGGGAAGTGCTCGGCATTGGTGTGCCCCAGGTCACGGCGACGATCGATTGCGCCGCCGCCCGCGACTTCTACCTCAAGGAGAGCGGGCGCTACGTCCCCATCATTACCGATGGCGGCATCCGTACCGGTGGCGACGTCTGCAAGTGTTTCGCCAGCGGCGCCGATGGAATCATGATGGGATCGCCGTTCGCCGCGACAGTTGAGGCTCCGGGCCGCGGATACCACTGGGGTATGGCCACGCCGCACGCGAATCTGCCGCGTGGCACTCGCGTCGCGGTTGGCGTGAACACCACCATCCAAAAGGCGCTCTTCGGGCCGACCAGCCGCACCGATGGCACCGAAAACCTCGTCGGCGCCCTTCGCACCGCGATGGGCATGTGCGGCGCCCATACCGTCCGCGAGTTCCAGCAGGCGGAGATGGTGATTGCTCCGGCCATCAAGACTGAAGGAAAGATCTACCAGTTTGCTCAGTCGAAGGACTAGGCTTTTCGCACTCGTTGCACTCGTGACAGCGGCCCTCATCCCGGGGGCCGCTGTTTCGGTTCACCCGGCGCACGCGTGCACGCTTATCCAGCCATCTTCACCGGCTGAGTTTGTGGCCGAAGCCCAGGTCATCGTGATTGGAACAGTTGAGTCCCGCGATGGCCGGACGCTGACGCTCCGCCCCGAAGCGTTCCTCAAAGGTCCGGCGTCGTCCGAGCGAATGCAGTTCCGTGGTGTTCAGGACACCTGTGACCCAGCACCTTTGCGCGCCGGGGATCGAACTCTTATTTACGTCTTCGACGCCGCTGCCCCACGGTATCCCTACGTCAACGAGGCATACCTCCTCAAGGATGGCAGCGCCATCATGGGAAAGGATCAGAGCACGGAGACCGAGGTGGTGTCGGCCATCCGCGGCGTTACCGGGCAATATGTTGTGCCGGTGAGCTCACGAGGCGAGGGCGCCGGGATCGACTGGAGCCACACCGTCGTTCCCCTGGGGTTGGCCCTGGGCCTCGTGTTTATCATCGGGCTCGTGCTCATGCGTGTCTGGCACCGGATCGACCCGAGCTGAAGACCGCTATCTCTGTCGCGTCTAGCTGAAAAGTGACTCGAGGAAACGGGCGACTGCCTCATCCGTATCGGGAAGCACGCCGTCAGCCGCGTCCAGCGCGTAGGCATCGCTGTGCGGCATGGCCAGGCCAGTGCCCGCCCACGCGAGCATCGGGGCATCGTTCACGCTGTCGCCGATGGCGATAACGCTCTCCCGGCGGATGCCGAGATCATCACAAACGAGTGAGAGCGCGTGGCCTTTGTTGGCATCGAGCGAGACAGCGACCGTGACCTCGGGGAAGTCGAGGACGTGGAGTTCGTGCGCATGACGGCGGCTCAGTTCGCGATGAATCGCCCGCGCCTCTTCGGCCGACGAGATGACGCCCACCCCCGTTGGTTCGATGCCGCTGTTCTCCGGATCGGGCCGGTACTCAGGAAGGATTCCGCTCACGATGCCGTACTGCTCAGTCGATGACGACTGTTCGGATGCGAGATAGCGGACCGGATTGAACCACTCGTACGCTTTTCCCGCCTCCCGGGCGAAACTGATGACATCGAGGGCGACCGTTCGCTCCACCGGGAACTCGTGGATGATCTCGCCATCGAGCAGATGCACCGAACAACCCTGCTGGCAGATGACCGGCCCGGGGAGCCCGAAGTGCCGCGCAATCTGCGCAGTCCCGGGGTACATCCTTCCGGAGGCGAGGACGATCTGGATTCCTGCTTCGGCGCACCGTCGCACTGCCGAGGTCAGACGTTCAGTCGGCAGGCGTTGCTCGCCGTAGTGGGCGGGCGGTATCAACGTCCCGTCAATGTCGAGTGCGATGAGCTTCACCGGCATGCGGTTCCTACTCGGCCCGGGGGCGCTTCGTACATCTGACGAGCTTACGTTCGGACAGGCCAGCAGCCCAGAACTAACTAGGGCCAGCGCGCGCACACGGTACGTTCAATTCCCGACAGATCCCGCTCCGTCCATGGGTCCACTCCATGGCTTGCGAGAATCGGCACGACATCCTTCGCCTGTCCGAACGCGACTTCGAGTGCCAGAAGGTGCGGGTGGAGCCGTGTCGCGCAGTCATCGATGAGCTTTCGGATGAGGACAAGGCCGTCCGCGCCGCCGTCCAGGGCGACGAGTGGCTCCCACTTGCTGACCTCGGGTTCGAGCGCCTCGATCTCCCAACTCGGAATGTATGGCAGGTTCGCCACCACAACGTCCGCGCGGCTGACCGCACTGGCCAGGTCACCGAGAACGAAGTGCGGTCGAGCCCCGAGTCTATCTGCGTTCGTTCGTGCGAACACCATTGCTTCGCGGCTGATGTCCGTGGCGACGACGCACGCATCCGGCCGTTCGGCGGCGATGGTCACAGCAACTGCGCCGCTGCCGGTTCCGACTTCGAGAACCACAGCCCGGGGATTGTCGTCGATTTCCTTCAGGGCAAGCGCGACAAGTTGTTCTGTCTCGGGCCGCGGTATGAGCACCCCGGGACCAACCGCGAAATCGCGTCCGAAGAACTCGCGATGGCCCGTGATGTACGCCGCTGGTTCTCGTTGTGTCCGGCGCTCCACGAGGACTGCAAACTGGACGGCCGCTTCATTGGACATTTCGGCGCCGGCGAAGTACTCCGACCGGCTTAGCCCCGAGGACTCGCGGGCGAGCAACTCCGCTTCGAACCGGGAGTCGCTCACGCCAGCCTCCGCGAGCCGCCCGGCCGCGCGGGAGGCCGCCTCGCGTACGTTCACGCGAGGCCTTCCAGCCGAGCCGCTTCATCGGCCGTTGCGACAGCATCGATGATGTCATCGATATCGCCATCGAGGCGCTGCGGGATGTTGTGCACAGTCAGGCCGATGCGGTGATCGGTGATCCGGTCCTGTGGGAAGTTGTAGGTGCGAATCTTTTCACTCCGGTCGCCACTGCCAACCTGGAGTTTGCGCGCTTCGCTCATCTCCGCATCGGCTTTGCTCTGTTCCATGTCGTAGAGCCGTGAACGGAGCACGGTCATCGCCTTGATCCGGTTCTTCAGTTGCGAGCGCTCGTCCTGGCAGACCACTACGATGCCGGTCGGAATGTGAGTGAGCCGCACGGCAGTGGCCACCTTGTTGACGTTCTGGCCGCCCGCGCCAGAGGAATGGAAGATGTCGATCCGGTAGTCCTTCTCTTCGATCGCCACATCGACTTCTTCGGCCTCGGGCAACACGGCGACGGTTGATGTGGACGTGTGGATGCGTCCCTGTGACTCGGTCTCAGGGACGCGCTGTACCCGGTGGACACCGCTTTCATACTTCAGCCGGGAGTAGGCGCCATCACCTCGAATCTCGAAAACCACCTCTTTGAAGCCGCCCTTTTCTGACTCAGACGCACTGAGGATCTCGGTTTGCCAGCGCTTGCGCTCAGCGAAGCGGACATATGCGCGATACAGTTCATGCGCGAACAGCGCCGCCTCCTCGCCGCCGGCGCCAGCCCGGATCTCCATGATGACGTTGCGTGCGTCGCGTGGGTCCTTGGGGAGAAGCGCCCGGCGAATGCTGGACTCCAGGGCCGCCGACTTTTCGTTCGCCTCCGCCAGCTCGGCTTCCGCCAGTTCCTTCAGCTCCGCGTCGCTCTCGGCGAGCAAGGCCTGGGCATCGCTGGCGGAGCGCTGGGCTGCTTCGAAGCTGTCGAAGAGATGAACCACGTCTTCGATTTCCGCGCGTTCGCGTGCGAGCTTGTTCAACTGCTCGAACTCAGCGGCAACCTCGGGGCGGGCCATCTCGTCCGTCAGTTCGTGATAGCGCTCGCGGATGTGCTGTAGTTGGGAAAGGATTGCTGGTTCCATGGCGAAGCAAACGGCCCGCCAACGGCGGGCCGTTTCTCAGCATACCACCGAGTGCGCTTACCCTCTGAGCCGCGCCGCGAGAGCCGAAGGAACCTGGGAGATTTCGACGGAGACCTGTTCGGCATCGCCAGCCAGGTCCTTGACCATCGCGGTTCCGGCTCGCAGTTCGTCGTCGCCGATGATGATCGCGAACTTCGCCGAAGACGCATTCGCGCCGCGCATCTGGGCCTTCATGGACTTGTTCGTTTCGCCGGCGATGACGGAGACCCCGGCCTTCCTCAGTTCCGACGCCAGGCGGAAGACCGTCGCCGCCGAACCTTCAGCGCGGTGCACGATGTAGACGTCCGCCAGGGCCAGCTCGTCGAATGACACACCGCAGCGTCGCATCTCGAGAATGATCCGCTCGATACCGCTGCCGAAGCCCATTCCGGGCGTCGGGGGACCGCCGAGGATTTCCATTAGGCCGTCATAGCGTCCCCCGCCCCCAATCGTTCCCTGGGCGCGCGCGTCCGCGTCCGGGACGATCTCGAAGACGGTGCGGTTGTAGTAGTCGAGGCCCCGGACAAGGAGGGGGTCGATAGTCACGGCGATTCCTGCGGCCCGGAGCGCGCCGAGCACGGTCTCGTGGTGGGCCTGTGCTTCAGCGCTGAGCTGGTCGATGAGCTTCGGGGCGCCGTCCTTGTAGGGGAGATCGCGCTCGTCCTTGCTGTCGAGCAGCCGCAGGGGGTTGCGTTCGAACCGGCGCTGGCTGTCGTCGGAGAGCTTGCCGAGATGGGGACGGTAGTAGTCCTTCAGGCGTTCGACATAAGCGCGCCGTGGCTGGCTGTCGTCGAGTGAGCCGAGACGGACGCTGACACCTGTAATCCCGAGTCGCTCGTAGAGCCGCCAGAGCAGTGCGATGACCTCTGCGTCGACGAGTGGGTCGGTTGAGCCGAGGATTTCGCAATCAAACTGGGTGTGCTGCCGGTAGCGCCCCTTCTGTGGCCGGTCGTAGCGGAACATCTGGTGCGTGGTGTACAGGCGGACGGGCTGCGGCCAACTGGCCATGCCATGCTCCAGGTAGGCGCGGCAGATGGCGGGCGTTCCCTCGGGAGTGAGTGCGAGCTTTTCGCCGCCCCGATCTTCGAAGGCATACATCTCCTTCTCGACGATGTCGGTCGTATCACCGGAACCTTTTTCGAACACACCAGAATGCTCAAAGGCGGGCGTGTCGATGCGTCGGAAACCGTGGAGCCTCGTGACCTCGCGGACGGCATCGAAAACGGCCTGCCAGTACGGCTGCATGGCGGGGAGCACATCCTGCGTGCCCCGCGGCGCCTGGAAACGCGTGGTCATAACGTTGGTTCTTTCGGGAAGGGAATGCATGGTAGGATAGGGTTCCACTCCGGCAGGGCAAAGAGGGTTCGCTGATTGGCGGTGCGCGCTGAAGAGCCGAAGACCCAGGACGTCGAGTTTGACGCCGTCTTGCGCCGCGCCGCCGAGTACCTGCCCGCCGATCGGCTCGAGGGCGTGCGCCAGGCCTACGAATACGCCGCCGCTTGCCACGAGGGACAACTCCGCAAGACCGGCGACCCCTACATCACGCATCCCGTCTCCGTCGCATACATGGTCGCTAACCTCGAACTCGACCAGCAGGCGCTCATGGCGGCGCTCTTGCACGATGTGCAGGAGGACTGCGGCGTTTCGAACGAAACCATCACCGAGATGTTCGGGCCGCGTGTCGGCAAACTGGTCGACGGACTGACGAAGCTCGATAAGCTGCCGATGAATGTGGGCGGAGTTGACCCCACGCGCGGCACGGCGCAGGCGCAGAACCTTCGCAAGATGTTCCTCGCTATGGCAGAAGACATCTCGGTCGTGCTCATCAAGCTGTGCGACCGGCTGCACAACATGCGGACACTGTGGGCGTTCCCGGCGGAGAAGCAGCGGCGCATCGCACTCGAGACCCAGGAGATCTTCGCCCCATTGGCGAACCGGCTCGGCGTCTGGCAGATCAAGTGGGAGCTCGAAGACCTGGCCTTTCGCTACCTCGAGCCGGAGAAGTACCGCGAGATCGCCGACCTGCTCGCCTCGAAACGAGTGACTCGCGAACGGTACGTCCGTGAGGCGTCGGCGATTCTGAAGGAGCACCTGGACGCTGCCAACATCCGCGCCGAAATCTCCGGCCGGGCCAAGCACATCGCCAGCATCTTCCACAAGATGAACCGCTACTCGCAGCAGTCGAAAACGTTCGACCAGATTTACGACCTGCTGGCGGTCCGCATCTTCGTCGAGTCCGTGGGCGAGTGTTATCACGCCCTCGGCATCATTCACTCTATCTGGCGGCCGATTCCGGGACAGTTCGACGACTACATCGGCAATCCCAAGGACTCGATGTACCAGTCGCTCCACACCACCGTCGTAGGGCCGCACGGCCGGCCGCTGGAAATCCAGATTCGAACCTACGAGATGCACCGGGTCGCCGAGTATGGCGTAGCTGCCCACTGGCGCTATAAAGAGGCTGGCAAGACCGGCAAGGATGAGGAGCGCATAGCCTGGCTGCGCCAGTTGCTCGACTGGCAGCGCGACCTCGCGGGCGCCGACGACTTCGTCGAAAGCGTCAAGACCGACATCTTCCATGACCAGGTCTTCGTCTACACCCCCAAGGGCGACGTGCTCGACCTGCCCGCGGGTGCGACGCCCCTGGATTTTGCCTACCGGGTCCACACCGACCTCGGCCACCAGACCGTCGGCGCGAAGATCAACGGGCGGATGGTCTCGCTCAATTCGCAGCTCAAGAACGGCGACGTGGTCGACATCATGCGCAGCCGCGCGAGCAAAGGCCCATCGCGTGATTGGCTCAACGCGAACCTTGGCTACGTCCGCACAACCCACTCGAAGGAAAAAATCCGCCAGTGGTTCCGGAAGCAGGAGCGCGCCGAGAACATCGACCGCGGCCGCGAACTCATCGAGAAGGAAATGCGGCGGCTTGGGCTGGACCTGAGCGAACGGCAGGAGCAGATCCTCACGCTGTTCCCCTATCCGAATTGGGAGGACTTCCTCGCAGCACTGGGCTACGGCGGCGTAAGCACCGCCTCGATCGCTCGCAAAATGGGCGCCGTACTGGCTGAGGAGGAAGCGGTCGCTGAGCCGCCGGCCCCCGCGCTGCCTGAGAAGCTGAAGCCCGCAACGCTCGGCTCACCCGGGATGCGTGTGCTCGGGGTCGGCAACCTGCTTACGACGATGGCCCGTTGCTGCAATCCGCTGCCAGGCGACCAGATTGTTGGCTATGTAACGCGCACACGCGGGGTGACGGTGCACCGGGCAGATTGCCATAACGTGCTCAACGAAGAGGAACACGAGCGAATCGTTGAAGTCGAGTGGGGCACCGTGGCCAAGCTGTACCCGGTGTCAGTTCGCATCGAAGCCTGGGATCGTGTCGGACTGCTGCGCGATATCACGACCGTCGTAACGGATGACAAGGTGAACATGGTTGGCGTTCGGACGGTCGAGAACGGGGACGGCTCCGTGACCATCCAGGCGACGCTGGAGACAACCGGTATCGAGCAGCTATCCCGGCTACTCTCTCGAATCGAAATCGTCCGAGGAGTTCGCGCCGTCGAGCGGGCGCAAGAGCGAAAGCGTGGGCGGCCGCAAGAGCCAATCCAGATGCGCCGCGCGGCACACTGACCGTCAGGCGGCGCGGCGTCGCTGAGCGGGAAGTCTCTGCATTCTTGGCCGCGACACAGCCCGGGGGCTCGTCACCTGCCGCGACGGATGTCGCCGCACTGAACCGACGTGGGGTTCCCGCGCCGCGAGGTATTCGCTGAACATCGCCGCACCGATCGTGACGGCGGAGCCGATGATGAAGAGATCAAAAAGGATTGTCAGGACCGGGTGAACCATCGTGCGTACATCCGTTCTAAAGTGAACTGAGCCTAGCGAACGGGTGTTCGCATGTCAACACACATGTTCTAAAGTCGACAACGGGTGACGCGATCAGTCGTGGCCGTATACTTCACGCCTTCACAGGGGGAAGGCTATGGCGAGGTCTCGAGGTTTCTTCGGCCCTTCGGAGCGGGCATTGGAGTTCGGCAAACAGTACGCGGAAGTCCTCGGTTACTGGGGCGAGTTCTTCGTGGCGGGGAGCAAGCTTGTGGGCGCGAACGTGAAGCTCGGCGAACTGGCGCAGGATGCTGCCCGGGAATGGGACCAATGGGTCAAGGAAACGGCCAACGCGCCATGGAACTGGATGAACCCGGAGGTTATGCGCCGGATGATGGGGAACGCCGGAAAGCAGCCGGAGTAGAGCGTCCGCCCGCTACTCGATGCGTGCCCGGTACTGAATCGCCTCAGCCATATGAGGGGTTTCGATCGTGTCACTCCCGGTGAGGTCCGCGATGGTGCGTGCAACCTTCAAGAGACGATGGAAAGCGCGGGCTGAGAGATTGAGCCGCTCCACGGCCATCTTCAGGACGTCGCCCGCGCCGTCCGACATCTTCCGTTGAGCGAAGTCGCGCACCTGCGGCGGAGTCATCTCGGCGTTCGTGTGGCCTGGCTGTCCTTCGAACCGCGCGGCCTGGAGCTCGCGTGTGATGGCGACCCTCTGGCGAACGGCCTCGGACTTCTCTCCGCCTCCGAGCCCTGAAAGCTTCTCGAACGGAACTCGCGGGACGTCGACGAAGATGTCGATCCGGTCCATGAGCGGGCCCGAGAGTCTTCGCTGGTAGCGCGAGATGAGTTGCGGCGAACAGACGCAGTCGCGCTCCGGGTCGCCGAAGAAGCCACACGGACACGGGTTGTAACTTCCGCAGAGGATGAAACTCGCGGGGAATGTCACCGCCTGGCGAGCCCGGCTGATGGTCACAATCTTGTCTTCGATCGGCTGGCGGAGCATCTCGAGGACCCGGGGGTCGAACTCGAGCAACTCATCCAGGAAGAGCACGCCCCGGTGGGCGAGCGTGATTTCACCGGGGCGCGGAATGGAGCCACCGCCGACCAGTCCTGCGTTCGAAATCGTGTGGTGCGGCGAACGGAATGGGCGCTGGCTCACAAGCCCGGTGTTCGAAGGCAGAAGACCAGCGACGCTGTAGATGCGCGTCACCTCCATCGCTTCAGGTGTGGTCAGCGGCGGCAGGATCGACGGGACCGCTCTGGCGAGGAGCGTCTTGCCGCTGCCCGGTGGACCTTTCATCACGATGTTGTGGCCGCCGGCGGCAGCGACCTCGAGTGCCCGCTTCACATGTTCCTGGCCAACGATGTCGGCAAAGTCGGTCGTGTTCGGTGGTGGCTCCGCGTCAGTGGTTTCGGTCGCGCGGAAAGGTTCGATGCGGACCGCGTCCATCAAGTGCGAGGCGACGGAAGCGAGACTGGTCACCGGGTAGACAGTCACGTCATGGACAAGCGCGGCTTCCGGGGCGTTTGCCGCTGGCACGAAGGCCCGCTTCATCCCACGCGCGGCGGCGAGCATCACCATCGGCAGTAACCCGCGCACTGGACGGACGTCGCCAGTAAGCCCGAGTTCGCCGATGAAGACCGCGTCACTCACGTCCGCCACAACCTGGCCCGAAGCGAGGAGAACGCCCGTGGCGATCGGGAGGTCGTATGCTGGCCCCTCTTTCCGAAGGTCGCCCGGCGCGAGCGAGACGGTGACTTTGCTGTTCGGCGGCCAGCTCAGGCCACTGTTACGAATGGCGCTCCGGACGCGTTCACGGGATTCCTGCACGGCGGTGTCGGGAAGGCCAACCACGATCGTGGCCGGTAGCTGGGAACGGGTGATGTCGACCTCGACATCGACGAGTTCGCCGTCGAGGCCCACGACCGCACAGCTGAGCACCCGGGCGAGCACCGCGCGATTGTGTCGGATGATGACGCCACTTGTCGACTGTGATGTGCTCCACAACCTGTCTCGTGAGCCGTGTACACTCGATCCACACCTCCTGAGGTCTGCCGCATGTTCTTTCGCAAGCAACCGTTGATGGTGACACCCGCCGAAGCACTCCCGGGCCGATCCGTGCCCGTATTTGTACCCGAACGACACCTCGTCCTGGGGACGCCGCTTCGCGGACCGTGGCCCGAGAGCATGGAGAGAGCAACGTTCGGTATGGGCTGCTTCTGGGGCGCCGAGAAGTTCATGTGGAAAGTTCCGGGCGTGTACTCCACGTTCACTGGCTACGCGGGCGGGTTCACGCCGAATCCGACCTATGAGGAAGTGTGCTCCGGTCGAACTGGCCACGCGGAAGTCGCCGTGGTCGTCTTCGACCCCGCCGTCGTCGCTTACGACACACTGCTCAAGGTGTTCTGGGAGAACCACGACCCCACGCAATGGATGCGGCAGGGCGGGGACATCGGTACCCAGTACCGATCTGTGATCATGGTCGAGAACGAGACACAGAAAGCCCTGGCTGTTGCCTCGCGCGACCGTTACCAGGAAGCGCTCACAGCGGCGGGTTTCGGCGAGATCGTGACGCTCGTGGTACCTGCGGGCCCGTTCTACTACGCCGAGGAGTATCACCAGCAGTACCTCCACCAGAACCCTTACGGTTATTGCAATCACGGGTTCTGCCAGGCTGCGTACCCCACGACGGCCACCGGGGTCGCCACCTCCTGATGCTGGGGGCCTGCCAGACGGTAAACACCGCCTGAACGTTCACCGCGTTGCCGGGTGGCACCCCCGCGATAGACTCAGACTCTCAATGAAGTGGTTTGCTGCGCTCCTCGCTCCGGTGCTGCTTGGCCTGGCCGCTGTTTCGAATGTGTGGGCGCACGCGGAACCCGCAACCGCGAAGCCGGGAGATGGAGCGGTGCTCCGGGCGTCGCCTCCGGAAATCGTTCTCGAGATGAGCCAGGAGATGGGGCGTCAGGCGGGGCTCAACGACATCGACGTGCTGGACGCTTCCGGAAAGGAAGTCACCACGACAGCCGCGGTCGTCGACAACAACGACCGGAAGAGGCTTAGCGTATCGCTTCCGGCGAACCTCCCGGCCGGCGCCTATACCGTGAGGTGGAAGACATCGAGCGCTGAAGACGGCGACCCCGCCAACGGCCAGATTAGCTTCACAGTCGACCCCAATGGCACACCGTCACCCGGGAAGGAGCAGCTTCGCGAAGACCTGCTCGGCGGGGTGGCTACTCCACCCCCAAGCGATGGCGAATCACAGGTCAGCATCGGCGTCGGTGGCAGCGACGGGGTGACGTGGATTCTTGTGGTGGCCGTGGGAATCGGGATGCTTGTACTCGGGGCCGGGGGCACGTTCCTGCTGATTCAAAGGAAACCGTGATGCGCCGCCGGGTCCTCGCTCTGCTGCTCGTACTTTGTGCGGTTGCGCCCGTAGTGCTGGCGCCCCGAATCGCCGACGCTCACGCTGCACTCCGCTCATCCGACCCGGCGGCGAACGCTTTTCTCCAGCAGGCGCCGTCCCGGGTAACGCTCACCTTCACGGAGCCCGTCGATTCGAAGACCAGCGCCGTGACGCTGCTCGATGCGGCAGGAAAGCCCATTGCACTGCAGGCCCCGACTGTCTCTGGCGCCACGCTTACCGCTCCGCTTCCATCGCTTCCACCCGGTATCTACAACGTCCTCTGGTCGAACACGTCCAAAGTTGACGGACACGCCATCAGCGGCTCGTTCCCGTTCACGGTGCTCAAACCAGACGGCTCGATGCCCGACCAGACGAACAGTGTGACTGGCCTCTCTTCGAACGCTGATGTCTGGCCACTCGCCGACGGGGTCGCGGTGCGCGCGCTGTCGTTGCTTGGACTGGCTCTCGTGGTGGCGGGCGCGATGATCACACTGCTCTGGCGCGAGGCGCCAGTGAACGTGCGCCGGGGCCTGTCGCGAACGGTGTACGTTGGTGTCGCCGTCCTGGCGGGCGCCACCTTGCTCAACCTCTTCATCATCCACCAGGCGTACGAGGGCGTGAGCTTCACCGATGTCATACTCACGACCCCCAGTGGGGGCTACTGGCTCACCCGTGCGGGGCTCGTCTTCCTCGTCGCGGTCGTCGCCAGCTTTTTGCCCGATACGCCGCGGCGCGCTTCCGGCGCCTTGCTGGCGGCCTGTTCGATTTACCTCTGGGCGTACACGGCCACAAGCCACGCCGCGGCCGGCGCCGGGAGCGCCTGGGCCAAACCGCTGGATGTCGCTCACGGGGCCGCTGCGCTGGCCTGGATCGGAGCCGTCCTCGGGCTCGCCGTGAGCGCACGGCTGGGTACGAAAGAGAATGCCTGGAATGCGCTCCTTCCCCGGTTCTCCCTGTTGGCATCGGTGATGGTGTTCGTCCTGCTCGCCACCGGTGTCATGAGCGCATTCATCGAAGTCGATCACCCGGAGAAGCTCTGGGAGACCCGCTACGGCGTCACGTTGCTGGTGAAGATAGGATTGATGTTCCCGCTCCTCGCTGTTGCGGCCTATAACGCTCGGGCCGGCAAGCACCTGTTTGAACGTGCGACCGACGCCGCGCGCGTTCGATTTACGCGCCTTGCGACGGCCGAAATTGCGCTCGGCCTCGCGGTCTTCCTCGCCGCTGCATTCCTCACCCAGACGACGGTCTCGAAGTCCATCGACATCCAGCCGGACGCCAGGCCGTTCGACCAGACGTCTGCCTTCGGCGACCTCAACATTCACCTCAAGATCGACCCAAATCGGACGGGGCTCAATACGTACCGAGTGGCCCTGGCGGATGCGACCGGAGCGGCCGTCGCGGCGGACCGGGTACGCCTCACGTTCCGCTACCAGGATGACCCCGGGATAGGCGCGTCGTCGCTGATTCTCACGCCCCAGGGGGCTGCGTTTACGGGGCAGGGGCCGTTCATGACGCTGGAAGGCCAATGGCGGGTTGAAGTCGAGATTCGCCGCCCGGATGTCGATGACGTGGTTGGCTTCTTCGACGTCCGGCCAGCGGGAGCAGTGGTGTCCAATGTCTCATCCGGCGGCGCGTGGGCCAATCCAGCGCCGGGACTCACCTGGAACCAGTTCGGCGGATTCATCTTCTTGCTCGCGGGGCTTGGGTTTGCCCTCTCGCGAGGGTCAGCGCGCCGCCTGCTCGGCCGTGAGGCTGGCTGGGTGACGAGCGGGTTCACGATGACCGGCTTCGCCGTGGGCGTACTGCTGGTGTTCGGTGTTCACGCGCACGAGCAAACGGGGGATTTGCCCTCGAATCCTGTCTTCGCGGATGCGAACTCGATCGCCCAGGGGCGAACGCTCTTCGAGCAAAACTGCGCCAGTTGCCACGGGCGAACAGGAGTGCCGCCGAAGGGCCTCGATCTCAATCCCTACCCGCTGGACCTCACCATCCACACGCCGCAGCACCCGGATGGCGGTCTCTTCAACTTCATCAAGAACGGGGTACCCGGGACGGCCATGCGGCCATGGGGCTCGGGAGACGGCAAGCTATCCGACGAGCAGATCTGGCACCTGGTGAACTTCCTGCGAACGCTCACCCCTGTCGAGCGTTAATGTTCCTGGCGGAGCGCGAGGTATTCGAGCGCGCCGAGGGCGAGGCACCCATTGGCGATAAAGGCCACAACCCAGTGGCCCTCGGATTCGAACTGGGACCACCGCAGCGCCGCGACCAGCCAGATCGCAGCGCCGCCAGCGACGTTCGCAAACGCAAGGGTTCGAACGAAGCTCTCGGTCGTCCGGCGATAAAAAGCGGCGCCAAGCAGGACGACGCCAACGCCGGCGAACACGACGGCGGCGACGGCGATGATTCCGCTCGTCACGTTGAGCCAGAATGCTGGACTGCCCACCACTCCTGAGAGCAGCAAGGCGACGACGACCTCGAACGCAGCGTCCGCCACCAGGATGCGACGAAGGAGTGGTGAGAGGCCGGCGGGAGTTTGATTCACTGTGGTAGAGTCCCCGGCAGCGGCCCGGTCAACGACGCGCGCTGGGAGATTTCGAGCCAGTTACCGCCTGGGTCTCGCACGAATCCGAACCGCGCCACAGCGCCGCTCGTGCGCGGCGGCATCGCGCCGGTCGCTCCGAGGTCCACCGCGCGCTGGTACTCGAGGTCCGCATCCCACACCTGCACCGTGAGGTAGCGGAAGCCCACCGCACGAAGTTCGCCGATCGGCGCCTGGTCCGGCTGGTGCAAAAGGTGCACGCGTGTTGTCCCGCACCGGTATACGTCGTCGCCCAACTGTTCGAAGCCGAGAGCAACCCCGTAGTGCTGTCGTCCCGCTGCCAGGTCGGCCAGCGCGATTTCCACCTCGACCCATGGCTGCAGGGACCCAGCCGGGACGAGCCGGACCTCATTCCCGTCAGGGTCACCTGTCTCGACCGGCGCTGTGACCCGGTTCGTCGCAATCGTGAGCCGCTTGTAGCCGGTGGCGGCGGTCGGCAGAGTGTCGCGACTCTCATTGATCTTCAGAACGCTACCGTTCAATCCGTGACGATGCTGGCGCGAGCCCCCGCCCGTCGGGAGCAACTCTTCAAATGGCAGGCGTACGTCGTCCTGGTAGAACCGGAGCATGGCTCCGACGTTGTTGGTGAACAGTCCGACATCGAGCGATGCCCTGGCAAGGTTCATGCTTCGCCCTGCCGCGGGAGCGAGACGAACGGGGTTCGGCTATGATTCTCGCGCGCCGGCACAGCCGCTAACGCCGAGATAGCCCCGGAGTAACTGACCATGGTCACCATTGTCGGGAATGTTAAGCCCGAGGACGACTACACCCACCCGCTTGGGCCGGAAGAGAACTTCAACGAGTCGGTCTACTTCAACTTCTTTGACCGCACGCAGCAGCTTGGCGGATTCATACGCATGGGCAACCGCGCCAAAGAAGGCCACGCGGAGATGACGGTGATCGTTTACCAGCCGGACGGCTCGGCGCTGTTCAACTACAAACGTCCCCAGATCACACACAACGACGGCTGGGATGCAGGCGGCTTGAAGGTTGACGTTGAGGCGCCGGGCGAGCGGATCCGCACAACCTACGAAGGCTCCGTCGTCTTCCTGTCGGACCCGCGCGAGATGCGAGAACCGTCCGTTGCCTTCAAGGAGAACCCGCACAAGCGCCTCAAGCTGAATCTCGTGCACACGGGAGTCGGCCCGATCTACGGTCATGTGGCCGAAGCGGGCGGCGCGGGTTCGCAGAGTGACTTCGCGCGTGCCCACTACGAACAGCACATGCACGTCTCCGGGACTATCCAGGTGGATGACGGCCCGGTGCTGACCCTGGAGGGGAACGGCCTTCGTGACCACTCATGGGGACCCCGCTACTGGCAGTCCACACCCTCCTACCGCTGGATCACAGCCAACTACGGCGACGATACCGGTATGGTGCTCTCCATCGTGGGGGGCCGCATCGGTGGTGTTTTTCACGAAGGGCCAGATCGGCTCATCCGCATCACCGACGCTCAGATTGACGAACGGTACGAGGAGACCACCAACTATCACACCGGGTTTTCAGCGACGGTCACTCTCGAAGATGGCAGCAAGCGCACGGTTGAGGGTGAGGTGAAGGGCTTCATTCCCCTCCGCAACCGGCGAGCCGGCATGTTCACCCACATCGGCGAAGGCATGACGGAGTACACGCTCGACGGCAGCCGCAAGGGGTACGGCCTGAGCGAGTTCCTCGACCAGGCGGAGTAAGTTGGACGCTGCAACGGTTGAAGCCGGGCTGAAGACGTTCATCCAGCGTCAGACAGGCCGCGAGCCATCGATTTCGGGCTTGAGCCGCCTCTCCGGTGGCGCCGGCCGTGAGACATGGATGTTCGATGCTGCATATGGTGACGAGCGGATAGAAGCGATCTTTCGCTGTGACCCCGTGGCTGGCGTGGAAACCAGCGAAGCCCGGATCCTCGAGTTCCATTTGCTGAAAGCCGCGATGGAAGCCGGCGCCATCGTCCCCGAACCCCTCTGGGATGGGGATGACACGTTCCCTGTGAAGTTCTTCATCATGCGCCGCGTACCGGGGGAGGCACTCGGTAGCCACCTCATTCGCGGCGAACAGTATGCTCACGCTCGCGAGGTCATCCCCGGGCAGCTCGCGAGCAGTCTCGCGCGTATCCACAGCGTGTCGGGGATCGATCATCCAGAACTGCTTCGCCTGCAGGCGCCGGCCGATGGCGTATCCCCGGCGAAAACCGAAGTCGAGCACTACGAGACTATCTTTCGCACCCTGGCGCCGGATCCACATCCCGTCTTCGAACTCGCCTTCCGCTGGCTCTACCAGCACCTGCCCAACCCGGAAGAGCGCGTGCTCGTTCACGGCGATTACCGGCTCGGCAACTTCATGTATGACGAGACGGGAGTGCGAGGGATCATCGACTGGGAGCTTGCCCACTGGGGCGACCCGATGGAAGACATTGGCTGGCTGGCAGTGAAGTCGTGGCGGTTCGGGGGGAAGAAGCCGATGGCCGGAATCCAGGACTACGACGGGTTCTTCCGCGACTATGAATCGGCCGGTGGCGTCACCGTGGACCGCGATCGTGTCCGCTTCTGGGAACTTTTCGGCAACCTGAAGTGGGGGGTGATCACCATCAGCCAGGCGTTCAACTACTTCAGCGGGCGCAACCGGACCGTTGAGATGGCGAGCATCGGGCGGCGTACCGCGGAGACCGAGTGGGAGTTGCTGAAGCTCCTGGAAGAGGCAAACCGCTGATGCAGGACAAACCAACGATCGATGAACTGCTCGAGGCCATCGCGGGTTACCTCCGGGACGATGTGATGGTGAACACGCAGGGCCGGACGAACTTCCATGGCCGGGTTGCAATGAACGCTGTCGAGATGCTCAGACGTGAGATCGCGACGCAAGAAGAACATCTTGCCCGGGAGTGGGACGGACTCGATCACGTCCTCGGCATCCAACCGATGCCGCCGCACCTCAGCGCGGTCAGGGCTGCGCTTACCGAACGTAATCGCGAGCTCAGCGAACGGATCCGGGCGGGTGACGCCGACTCCGGAGAGTTCCGGCACGTAGTCGTCAACCACCTGCGAAAGACCATCCACGACAAGCTCGTCGTTTCGAACCCCACGCTCGCCGCGGAAGGCTGAGTTCGGCACGGCACTGCGCGCTCACGTCGGCGGCGGGGCCGCTATACTTTCACGTGAACAGTTATGGTAGAGTGATCTCCCGGCGATTGCCGGCGCCCGCGCGGCCGCGCGCGCTGGAGGTCTTCCATGGCTCGAGCACTCTGGCGAGGCACGATTAGCTTCGGCATGGTCTCAATTCCCATCAAGCTGTTCACCGCAACCGAAAGCCAGGACATTTCGTTCCGGCAGCTTCATGCCGCGGATCACAGCCCCATCAAGCTGGTTCGCCGGTGCTCGAACGATGGCCAGGATCTCGAAGCTGACGAAATCGTTAAGGGTTACGAGTATGTCAAGGATCACTACGTCCTCGTGGACGAAGGCGACCTTGAGAAGCTGCCCATTCCCAGCAAGCACACCATAGAACTTTCGGCCTTCGTCGCCTCTTCCGAGATCGACCCCGTTTACTACGAGAAGAGCTACCACGTCGAACCCGAGGAGATGGGCCGCAAGCCGTTCGCATTGCTGGTGAAAGCGCTCGAAGAGAAGCAACTCAACGCGGTTGGGAAGATCGCGATTCGCACCAAGGAGCGGCTCTGTTCGCTTCGGCCGCGCAATGGAGGGCTGATGCTCGAGACCCTGTTCTATGCGGACGAAGTGAAGCCACCCGAGGCGGAGTCCGCGGAAATCAGCGTCTCTGAAGCAGAGATGAAGGTCGCGTACGCACTCATCGACCTCCTCCATGAGCCGTTCGACCCCGCGAAGTACCGGGATGAGTATCGCGACGCACTCAAAGGAATCATCGAGGCGAAGCTCGATGGCCAGGAGTACGTGGCGCCGGCCGAGCCTGCTGCTCTCGCGCCCGCGGTCGATCTGATGGCTGCCCTCAAAGCCAGCGTCGAAGCCGCAAAGCGTCGCAAAGCCGGCGAAGGTGCGCCTCAGCCTGAGCCGGCGCCAGTCGCTCAGAAACCCGCACGTGTGCGCGCCAAGAAGACACCGGCAGGCGTGAGCTAACGACTGTGCCTGGCGATTCCCTCGCCGAGTACCGCAAGAAACGCGACTTCGCGAGGACTTCGGAGCCGGAGGGGTCGGCGCCTGAGCCGGTTGCTGGCCCCTTGCGTTTTGTCGTGCACAAGCATGCGGCTTCCCGCCTTCACTACGATCTTCGGCTTGAACTCGATGGTGTGCTGAAATGCTGGGCGATTCCAAAGGGACCGTCCGCAACGATCGGCGAAAAGCGGTTTGCTACCAGGACCGAAGACCATCCCCTGGACTACGCCGCGTTCGAAGGCGTCATCTCGCGGGGTCAATATGGCGCCGGCCCGAGCCTGATCTGGGACTCCGGAACCTTCGCACCCGATGAGAAGATCACGCCACCGTTTACCGACCGTGACCTGGCTGAGTCGGAACTTCGGAAGGGAATCGCCGCCGGAAAGGTTGGCATAACGCTGCGCGGGAAGAAGCTCAAAGGCTCCTTCGCCCTCGTTCGCATGAAAGCCAGCAACGACGACTGGCTGATGCTCAAGCACAACGATGCTGCTGCGAACCCGGCCGCCGACGTGCTTGATGACGAAGTATCGGTGGCGACCGGTTACACGCTGGACGACCTTCGCGCCGGCGCCCTTCCGCACACGCCCGGCACCGACTGGAGCTTCAGTCCCGCCACTCTGCCCGGTAGTCACCCCGCGCCACCGGCACGGGTGGAACCGATGCTGGCTTCCGCCACGCCAATTCCTCGAGTGGGCGATTACATACTCGAACCCAAGCTCGACGGCGTGCGCATCATTGCCAGCGTCCGCGAGGGTAATGTTGAACTGCGCTCCCGCAACGGTGTGGATGTGACCGGCGCGTATCCGGGGATCGTCGCAGCGCTCAAGCTGCAGCCTGCGACAACTGTAGTGTTCGACGGTGAAATCGTGGCCATCGACCCGGCCGGGCGGCCCTCATTCGAACTCCTGCAACAGCGGATGAACCTCACCGATCCGATGCAGATCGTCCAGGCGGAACAGTCCATTCCGACCGTCTTCTTTGTGTTCGACCTGCTGCACCTCGATGGCTATGACCTGACGAAAACGCCGCTCCATGCCCGGCGGGAGGCCCTCGCGCGAGTCGCGTTGCCACTCCCACAAATCTCGCCTGTGTTCGCCATCCCCGCATCGGCTGACGACGCATTTGAGATCGCCGTCGCGGCAGGCTTCGAAGGCATCATCGCGAAACGGCTCGACAGCCTGTACGAAGCCGGGAGGCGCAGTTCGGCGTGGATCAAGCGCAAGTGGGTGGACACGGATAGCTTCCTGGTCGGAGGTTTTACTGCGGGGACCGGACATCGTGGGACCAGCTTCGGCGGCCTCATCATTGGAGAGATGGTTGGTGGCCAACTCGAGTACCGGGGGAAGGTAGGCAGCGGGTTTACCGATCGCGACGTCCGGACGCTGCGCAAGAGACTCGAAGGCCTCATTCAGGACACGAGTCCGTTCTCCGGCCCGACGCCCGATGACCGGGTGGCAACGTGGGTGCGCCCGGAGACTGCAATCACGGTCGAGTACGCGAACCGCACGACCGCCAACATGCTTCGTGCGCCGATTTTCAAAGGCGAGACAGGGGAATCGACGCGTAGAGAGCCGATGCTTCGCCCGCGCGTCGCGCACACAGCGCCTGCCAGACCTCCGCACGAATCGGAGGCGATTGTGGACAACCTGGTCGCGGCGAAAGAAAAGACGACCCTCGAAGGCCCCGGCTGGCGCCTGCCGGTTACGAACCTCAACAAGGTTCTCTGGCCGGGAGCGCCGGGGCCCGGCCACACCAAGAGGGACGTCCTGGTCTACGCAGCCCGAACCTGGCAAGTGGTCGAGCGGCATCTTCGCGACCGGCCGCTGACGCTGCTCCGGTTCCCGAACGGTATCCACGGCAAGAAGTTCTACCAGAAGCACTGGGACGCCGAACTCCCGCCGTTCGTCGAGACGGTCGTCATGTATTCGGACGGCGAGGGTGGGGACCAGCGATTCCTGCTCTGCAACAACCTCCCGACGCTGCTCTGGCTGTGCCAACTGGCCGACATTGAATGGCACGCCCAACTCGCTCGAGTGGTCGGAGAACCCGATGCTACCGGGCTGCCGCGAACGTTCACCGGCTCCGCCGAGAACCTCGAGCAGTCGGTGCTGAACTACCCGGACTTCATCCTCTTCGACCTCGATCCGTACATCTACGCCGGGAGCGAAAGGAAGGGCGATGAACCTCAGCCGAACGAAGCCGCGTTCGAACGCACATCTGACGTGGCGCTGTCCCTCAAGGAAATCCTGGACTCACTCAGCCTCTCCTCATTCGTGAAGACGTCCGGCGCTACCGGGCTGCACATCTTCGTGCCCGTTCTCCGGCAACTCGACTACAGCGTGATTCGTGCGGCAGCGAACACCGTCTGCGCTGCGCTGCTCGCCCGGCGCCCGAACGACGTCACGATGGAGTGGGATACCCGAAAGCGGACGGGCAAAGTCTTCCTCGATGCCAACCAGAACGCGCGGCACAAGAATCTGGCGGTGGCGTACTCGCCCCGCGCGAAACCGGGCGCGCCGGTGTCCATGCCGCTCCGTTGGGATGAGGTGGGGCACGTCACGGCGTCTGATTTCACCATCGACACTGTGCCGCGCCTGCTTGTTGAACGCCGTGACGCGTGGAAGCACATGCTCGGTGCGAAGCAGGACCTCCACGCTCTTCTCGGACTCTAACTACAAACGCGACAACATTTGTCGCGATCACCTCGGAGAATGTCGAGGAACCGGACGGTCGAGCCCGGCTAAATTGCTAATCGACTATATCGCATTCACGGTAGGTGCTAGGATGGTCACGGCAGGGATAGGACGCGCGATGACGACCGAAAAGACACCTCAGCACGCGGCCGCGCGAGCCAGCGCCATCGCCCGGATGCTCACCGGAGCGAACGATGCCTCAATCGATCAACTCAGCGCATTGGTTTGCGGTCTGCTCGACGCTGCCGGTCTTAGCGGGGAACAGCGTATTGATGTGCTCGGGGGCGCGTTCGTCGCCGAGGCCGTGCGAGCGAAGTGGGCAGACAACGCCACCGCCGAGGACGCCCATGCGGCGTTACGACTCGAAGACACCGAGCTCTCGGACGCCGTGGAAGCAGTCGCCCAGGCACTCCTGGGCCGTGTCGAGAGTCGTGCCGAAGCGCGTCGTGCCCTCGCCGAACTCGAGCGCCTTCTCTCTAATGGCTAAATGACGGTGACCGGGCGGTACTCTCCGAACACGCCCCGAAGCGCGCCGCAGATTTCGCCCAGGGTGGCGTAAGCGCGCACCGCATCGAGAATCGGCGGCATGAGATTGGTGGTTCCGTTCGCCGCGTCTCGCAAGGCGTCCAGGCTCGCTGCCACCTTCGCCTGGTCGCGCGCCTCCCGGTGGTGCTTCAAGCGGCCGAGCTGGTGTTCAACGAGGCGCTTATCGACGGAGAAGATCGATGGTGGCTGCTCGGCTCCCTCGGCGTAGTCATTGACGCCGACCACAATCTCGCGCTTCGCATCGACTTCCTGCTGGTATCGCCAGCTTGCCTCGGCAATCTGGTTTTGCATCCAGCCGGTCTCGATGGCTGCAACGGAGCCGCCCATCGCGTCGATTTCCTCCATGTACTTCTGCGCTGCCCGTTCGAGGTCATTCGTGAGCGACTCGACGAAGTAGCTGCCCGCCATGGGATCGACGGTGTCGGTCACACCGGTTTCATGGGCGATGACCTGTTGCGTGCGAAGCGCGATGCGCTGCGCGTCATTGGTCGGGAGGGCAAGCGCCTCGTCGAAGCAGCTGAGTGCGATGCTTTGGACACCGCCGATGACCGCGGCAAGCGACTGAATCGAGGCTCGAACGATGTTGTTCTCTGGCTGTTGGGCCATCAGCGTGCTGCCACCCGTCTGAGTGTGGGTCCGCAGCATCATCGAGCGAGGATCCTTCGCGCCGTAACGCTCCTTCAGCATCCGCGCCCACAGGCGGCGCAGCGCCCGGTACTTCGCGATCTCCTCGAAGAAGTTATTGTGGGTGTTGAAGATCCAGCTGATTCGAGGCGCAAACTCATCGACTTCCAGGCCCCGTTCGAGTGCGGCCTCGATGTAGGCCCGCGCGTTCGCGAACGAGAATCCGATCTCCTGCGAGGCTGTCGAACCCGCGTCGCGGATGTGGTAGCCGCTGACCGAGATCGTGTTCCATTGGGGCACGTTCTTCGCACAGTAAGCCATGATGTCGGCGGCCAGGCGCACGCTCGGGCCCGGCGGAAAGATGTATGTGCCTCGCGCTACATACTCCTTCAGTACGTCGTTCTGAACAGTGCCGTTGAGCTTATCCGGCGTCACGCCCTGCTTCTCCGCGGCGGCGACATACATCGCGAGCATCACGGCGGCCGGCGCGTTAATCGTCATGCTCGTCGAAACCTTGTCCAGTGGGATCCCTTCGAAGAGCGTCTCCATGTCGTAAAGCGAGTCGATCGCGACGCCGACCTGACCGACCTCGGCGATTGCCATCGGGTCATCCGAGTCGTAGCCGAGTTGGCTGGGAAGATCGAAGGCAACCGAGAGTCCAGTCTGGCCCTGGCTCAGGAGGTAGCGAAACTTCTCATTCGACTCCTCCGCGGTGCCGAAGCCTGCGTACTGCCGCATCGTCCAGTACCGTCCGCGGTACATCGTCGGTTGTACGCCGCGGGTGAACGGGTACTCGCCGGGGAAGCCAAGGTCTCGCTCGTAGTCGAGTTCCGCGATGTCGAGTGGGGTGTAGAGGCGCTGGACCGGTAGGCTGCTGGTGGCGAACTGCTCGTCGCGCTCAGGTTGCCGCTGGAGTGTCCTGGCGAGGGGTCCCTCCTCCCATGCGTGCTGCGACCGCGAGAGCGCTGCCAGCGCATCCGTGGAGAACAGTGTCGGCTGTCGGGTTGCGGAATCGAACATGGGCTACCTCCAGCGGGTGCGGCTACGGTGGTGGTCCGGGTAGTGCGAACCAGTATACGGAACGGAGTGAATCGAGCTTATCCCGCCAGAACTCCCCGTATCGCCTCAACGACGCCTTCCATCGGGACAACCGTGGTCTCACCGGACCGCCGGTTGCGGAACTCCACGCCGCCCTTTTCGAGCGAACGTGGACTCAGGGTCAGCCGGGCGGGCATCCCCAGGAGGTCGGCGTCTTTGAACTTGATGCCGGCCGAGTCCGCGCGGTCATCGACGAGGAGGCTTAGCCGTGCCGCAGTCACCCGGTCTTCCAACGCTGCCAGCGCCTCTGCAACCGCTGGCTGGTCGCCGTTCAGCACGACGGCGTGGGCGTCGTAGGGGGCGACATCGGCCGGCCAGGTGATTCCGTTGTCGTCATGGTTGGCCTCGATGATGGCCGCGAGCATCCGCTCGACGCCGATTCCGTAACAGCCCATGACGCAGGGCCGCCGTTCGCCGGATTCATCGAGGTACTGCACCCCGATCGACTCGGAATAGAGGGTGCCGAGCTTGAACACATGGCCCATTTCCATGCCCCGGCGCACTTCGAGCGCTGCGCCACAATTGGCGCATGCGTGGCCGGCCCGGGCGAGCGCGATGTTTACGACGAAGTCGGCCTTCCAATCGCGACCGTGGTTGGTGTTGAGGAAGTGGAAGCCATCTTCGTTCGCCCCCGCGACGAGGTTCGACGCCTCCGCCGCCGTCGGGTCGGCGACGATCTTCATACCGGTGAGCCCAACGGCCGACGCAGACCCGGCTACGAGGCCGAGCCGCTTGACCGTCGCCTCATCCATGGGTTCAACGTCCTGTGCCTTGAGCGCGTTCTTCAGCTTCACCTCATTCACGTCGAGGTCGCCGCGGATGGCCACGAACACGGGCTCGCCATCCACCTTGTAGAACACCGCCTTCACCGTCTGCCGTTCCTCGATACCCAGGAAGGCCGCCAGCTCGGCGATGGTGCGTTGGCCCGGCGTTGCGACTTTCTCCAGGGGCTTCGTCTCCGCAGCCACGGCTGGCGACGGGGTGAATTCGGCCTTCTCTGCGTTCGCGGCATAGCCGCAGCCAGGGCAGCGGAGGATCTCATCTTCGCCGTCATCGGTCAGGTAGATGAACTCCTGGCTCTCCTTGCCGCCGATCGCACCGGAGTCCGCTGCGACCGGGATGACGGGCACACCGGCGCGGGCGAAGATTCGAACGTATGCGTCGTAGGCGGCCGCGTACGAGTCGTCGAGGGTTTCCCAGGACGTGTCGAAGCTGTAGGCGTCCTTCATCGTGAATTCGCGCAACCTTACGAGGCCACCACGTGGGCGCTGCTCGTCGCGGAACTTCGTTTCAATCTGGTACAGCGTCACGGGCAGGTCGCGGTAGCTCTGAATGTGGCGTGAAGCGAGAAAGCTCATGCCCTCTTCATGCGTGGGGCCGAGGACGAAGCCGCGTTCCTTGCGATCAGCGAGGCGGAAGAGCGTCTGGCCCATCGTTTCGGCACGGCCCGACTGCTCCCAGAGTTCGATGGGATTGAGTTCGGGCAACCGGACTTCCTGCGCGCCGGTTGCGTCCATCTCATCACGAATGATCTGTTCGATCCTGCGGATGACCCGCCAGCCGAGAGGGGTGAAAGCGTAGAGTCCGGCCGCGAATGTGGTCACGAGACCGGCGCGCAGGAGCAGCTTGTGGCTTTCGAGTTCCGCTTCCGACGGCGCCTCGCGCAGCGTCTTCAGCATCAGTTTGCTCATGCGCATCGATAGGACTCCGAGGAGTGAGATAAATCGCAACGTTGCGGTCGTTCAGGGGTTCAGGTCAAGCCCGGCGTGGCTGCTCGAATGCTGCGGTATCGATTACCAGTGTCACCGGCCCATCGTTGTCGAGCCGCACGCTCATCTCGGCGCCGAAAACGCCGCGCCGGCAGTCGGTGCCGAGCGAGGCCAACCGGTCGCAGAACCGTTCGTACAGCGGTTGTGCAGCCGGTCCGGGCGCCGCCGCATCCCACGACGGCCGGTTTCCTCTGCGCACATCGCCGAGCAAGGTGAACTGGCTGACGCAGAGGATCGCCCCTCCGACGGCTGACACGTCCAGGTTCATCCGTCCCGACGCATCGTCGAAGATACGAAGGGCGGCGACCTTCTCAGCCAGCCGGTCAGCGTCTCCGTCCGAATCCGCGGTTGCGACGCCGAGGAGCACCAGTAAGCCATGGCCGATTCGCGACACTTCGCGGCCCTCAACGACGACGCTCGCTTCTCTGACCCGTTGGATGACTGCCCGCACTACCGGGCTGCCACGCCGTCAAGGCCTGCCAACCTGGCGGCGCCACGCTGGATCTCTTCGCGAAAGACGGGGTCGTGGAGGGATTCGGACGCCCGGTGGTCGCCGATCGCGATCTCCTGCCGCAGGGTGCTTCCAACGATGAGCGAAACGAGCGCTTCGGTTCGAAGGTCCGCCTCGTCCGCGTCGTAGATTGTGCTCAGGTTCTGATGAAAGATCCGGCGCAGGTAGGCCCGGTTGTTCTGCCGGATCGCGCGCGCTGTCTCGTCGCCGGTGAGGGTTTCCCGGTGCAACAGGCGCAGATAGTCGCGGTTTGCACTCGCGAAATTCAGTACGGTGTCCACAATCCGCTCAAGGTCGGCGGATGTGAAGCGGCCGCTGGGCCGTAGTTCCGTCGGGTTCGCACCGACAGGCGCCTCCCAGATGGCTTCCAGGATCTCGCGCTTGTTCTTGAAGTGGTAATAAAGGGCGGCGTCGGTGAGTCCGGCGTGCGTGGCGATCTGCCGAACCGTGGTTGCGTCAAAGCCATTCTGCGAAAACAGATCGCGCGCGACCTCGAGGATTCTTCGCTTCGTTTCATCGCGCCGGGGCTCGCGGCCGGTCACGATTCCTCCGGGAATCCGAGCAGAATCATCTGCCGCAGGCGCTCCTGGAAGTACGGCTGAGCCGTGACCTCACGCATTCCATCCCCGTAGGCGAACACAGCGTCGGCGTAGATCCCCCACAGAAGATGAGACAGCAACTCCGACACTTCGAGGCCGCTGGCGCCGAAAAGCTGAATGAGCGGTTGAGTGATCAGGCTATCCCAGTTGGCCTCGCTCGCTGCCAGGTACTGGAGAGCGGGTGTTTCACTCGCAAGCTGACCGCGGATCGTTATCTGGCCAAGTTCGGGATGGGCGAGCCACCAGTTCACCACCTGGAGGAGTTGATCGAGGACGGCTTCGCGAGTGACCGCGGCGCCATCCAGTGGCAGGGACCCGTAATTCGGCTGACTGAGCACGGCGAGATACAGCGCGTGCTTCGATGGAAAGTGGTAGTGAATGGCTGGATCAGTCAGGCCAATTGAGCGTGCGACCATGCGAACGGAGGTCCCTGAGTAACCCCGTTCCGCGAAGATGGTCGCTGCGGCCGACAGGATGCGCTGGCGGGTGGCATCGCCACTCGAGCGGGTTGTCGCGCGCTGCTCCCTTGGCACGCTGCGCAGTATAGAGGGAACGCCTTAACACCGAACAGAGTTCGGTAAGGCTGCTCACGACGCGGCCGCGGACTCCGATGTGGTGGTTTTGGGCTCCGGGGAAGGGGCTGGCTCCACGGCCTTGCTCTCGCTCGCGTCGGACTTCGAATCCGAGTCCTTCAACGCTGAGTTCTTGCTCTTGCTGTCAGTCACGTACCAACCGCTGCCTTTGAAGACAACGGGGGGCGCGTGGAGAACGCGCTTGGCCGTGCCTTTGCCGCACTCCTCGCAGACGTGCGTCGTCTCGGCGTCGAAGCCCTGGCGAAGCTCGTAGACGGCCTTGCAGGCCTGGCACTGGTATTCGTAAGTCGGCATGGAACCCTCAGCCGCTTGATGCGGAAAGCTACTAACAATTCATCGTGCTCGCGTTAGCACTCGCAAGTCAACACTGCCAAACGCCGATAGCGCCCGTGGACGGTAAACTGGGAGGTGGAGAGGTGGCAGAGTGGTTTAATGCAGCCGTCTTGAAAACGGCCGTGGCGAAAGTCACCGGGAGTTCGAATCTCCCCCTCTCCGCCAGCTATCTGGTAGTCCCCCGGCGCGCTACGCTGCCAAACGCACACCTTCCCGGAGCACCGTCTATGAAACTGCACGAATACCAGGCACGAGATTTGCTCGCCCAGAATGGCGTCGCCACAACGCGTGGGCGCGTCGCTTCGACGCCCGCCGAAGCCCGCGCCATCGCCCAGGAGCTTGGCGGCAAGGTCGTCGTGAAGGCGCAGATCCATGCAGGTGGCCGCGGGAAAGGCCGCCTGGTCGCGCAGTCCGAAACCGCGGACATGTACCAGAAGCTCACTACCGACCCCGCCAATTACTCCGGCAAAGTGAAGGGTGACCGCATTGGCGGAGTGCGCCTCGCCGACACTGTCGATGAGGCCGAGCAGGCTGCCGCGGCGATTCTCGGCAAGTACCTCGTATCCATCCAGACCGGCCCCGAAGGGAAGCTGGTCAAGAACGTCCTCGTGGCGGAGCAGACTGACATCGCGCACGAGTACTACCTCGCAGCCATCATTGATGGCATGGCGGGTGGTCCGTTGATCATGGCGTCTGCTGAGGGCGGCCAGGAGATCGAGGTCGTGGCTCACAACAACCCCGACGCGATCGTTCGAGTGAACGTCAACCCTTCTGCGGGCTATGAGTCCTACGTCGGTCGTACGCTCGCGGCCCGTCTCGGCTTCTCGGGAGACCAGGCTGACCAGTTCGGCAAAATCGTCGAAGGGCTGTACAAGACGCTCGTCGCAACCGATGCCAGCCTGGTCGAGATTAATCCGCTTGCTGTGACCACCGATGGCCGCGTCGTCGCGGTCGACGCGAAGCTCAACATTGATGACAACTCGCTCTTCCGGCACAAGGACCTCGAAGCGCTTCGCGACAAGGACGAAGAAGACCCGCTCGAGGTGAAGGCGCAAGAGCTCGGAGTTGCAAACTTCATCAAGCTCGAAGGGAACATCGGTTGCGTCGTGAACGGCGCGGGTCTCGCCATGGCCACCATGGATACCATCAAGCTTGCTGGTGGCGAGCCCGCGAATTTCCTCGACATCGGCACGGTGAACGACCCGCAACGCGTGGTGAATGCGCTCAAGGTCATCCTCGACGACGCCTCGGTGAAGGCGATCCTGGTCAACATCTTCGGTGGGATGGCCCGGGTCGACATCATCGCCCAGGGCGTCATCAATGCCCATCAGCAGATGAAGATCGACGTTCCGGTGGTGATGCGCCTCATCGGCACGAACCTGGCCGAAGGCGAGAAACTGGTTGAAGAGAGCGGGCTACCGCTCATCCGGGCCACGGAACTGTTC
Source organism: uncultured Anaerolineaceae bacterium (assembly GCA_964470735.1). Lineage (GTDB taxonomy): Bacteria > Chloroflexota > Dehalococcoidia > Tepidiformales > Tepidiformaceae > Amarobacter. The sequence goes on along the minus strand of CAYYDX010000022.1, from coordinate 11,745 downwards.
GATGCAGCGCGGAAGGCTGTCGAAGCAGCCGGCGCCGCGTAGCGCGCCATCCAGTTCGCAGCACAGCACGGGCATCGACGCATGAAATGGCGATGCCCGCAGTTCCCTCAGCCCTGCGACCGTGCGGATTGACAAGTGATGCTTGACGCGTAGCATCAAGTCATGGTGCGGACGACGCTTAATCTGGATCCCGCTGTTCTGTCCGAACTACGGCGCCGCGCGACAAAGCGCCAAAAATCGTTGGGCGAAGTTGCGAGCGAACTGCTCGAGTGCCAGTTCGCCGCGGACAGGAAGGCTGTGTCGTGGCCGCCTCCAGGCTGGATCACTCACGGCCTTGGCGTTCGCATGGTCGAGGTAGACCTCAGCAGCAACGCCGCCCTCTGGGACTTCTTTGATGGCTGATGACACGCTCGTGGAGTTGCTGGAAGCCACGGCTAATGCCGCCGACGCCACTGGCAATCTCATCCACGACGCCGAGATTGTCGCGCTCATGAGACAGCACGGAGTGAACCGCATCCTGACCGCCGACCGGGACTTTCAAAAGTTCGCAGAAGTCGAAGTGCTCTTGCTCGAATCCTGAGACCGCTCGACCGCTACTCGTCCTTGGTCTGTTTCTGCTTCTCCAGCGCCTTCCACAACGCACGTCCCTTATCCGGCGTTGGGTCTTTGACCAGACCATAAATCTCGCGGCCCTCGTGCCCTTCGGGGAGGTATTCGGTGATGGGTAGACCTTCTTCGTTCACGAAGAGCAGGCAGTGGCAGTACTTGTAGATTTGCATCTCGTCGCAGGCGCAGATCCAGTCGCGACGCTTCACCTCTTCCTCACGCGGCATGTAGAGGCTCTCCGGCCAGTTCCCGTTCTCGTCCTTCGACGGGTAGAAGTTGCAGGGACAGAGCGGCCGCCCGTAGTTGTCGATGTTCGAGGCGAGGCCGAGGACCACGCCCTCGGTGATGAACCTATCCGGGTGGAGGTGCGTCCCCGACTTCTCCGCGTATTTCTCTGCGTAGTTCCACATCTTCTTCATCGAGCCTTCGGACGGCTGTTCCACGGTTCACTCCCAGGGTGGTGTCGGGCCATTATCCCCGATGTCGCGCGCGCTTGCCTTCGGGTCGCGTAGGATGGCCCGATGACGCCCACGCGCGATGAAATGCACGCGATGTACTGCCAGGCGCTCGGCAGGATCACCGGGATCAGCCCCGACGGGGTGAGCGAGCGCGTAGGTCCGTGGCTCTGTATCGACGCGGGACTCGGCGTTTCCAGATTCAACGTCGCCGTTCCCGTTGAACCTGTGGATCAGCCGCGCGAGCAGGTGCGCGAGGCAAATAACTGGTTCGCGGAACGTGGACTGAACTGCCGGCTGGATCTCCGTGGCTCTACGGATGGCGCCGCACTTGCTGCTGCAATGGTCGACGGCTTCACGTTCTGGAGCCGTCAGCCAGCCATGTCGCTCCATCCGCTCCCCGATGGAGACGAGCGATCCACCGGGCTCGAAATCCGTGACGCCTCGTCCGCCAGCGATGTCGAACGTTACTGCGAGGTCGACAAGGAGGAGTTCGGTGACCAGGAGTTCCAGGCGGCGATGGCGAACCACGCGGCCAGGCTGCCCGGCGTGACCCTGCATCTCGGTCTGGTCGACGGTCGGCCGGTGGCCCGTTCGATGTCAATGACGAACGGAGGGCTCGTTGGTGTGTACAACGTCTACGTGGCGCCGTCGCAGCGGAATCGCGGGTTCGGCGCTGAGATGACCATGGCGGCGGTCGAACGGGGTCGGCGTGATGGCGCCGCAGCTGCCTGTCTCGAGTCGACGGTGGAGGCATTCGCACTCTACGAGCGACTCGGGTTCCGGAGAGTCGATGACTATGTCATCGTCGGGACAGACGCGCCTGCCTTTCTCTGACCGTCGTCTAAATCGTTAGCCCACCAAGCCCCTGGACTCCACGGACGTACTCAATCTCGCCGACGTGGCGGTACCCGTGGCTGAGGCAGACTCCATAAATCCCGTCCCAGAGTGACATCGGCCCCAGTGGCTTGATGGTCACCTGGCGCTGATCGAACTCTTCGGGTGACATGTTCGCGAGGTAGCGGTCGGTCGCTTCCCACACCTTCTGCTGGTACTCCAGCCACCGTGGAACATCCTGCACCTGGACAGCATTGGCCTCGTCTTCGGTCATGCCCGTGCCCTGGCTGTTGCGTGGCAGGCCGAATACTTCGTGATAGCCACCCTCGAGCCAGACCGTCGGCTTACCCTGCGTGACAAAGTTGATGATGTTGTCTTCGGTGCGGACGTAGTGCCAGAGGCTGAAGAAGGCGCTCACGCCGCCTTCCTGTGGCCGGAAGTTGAACTGCTCGGCCGTCATCCCCTCGACAGCCTTGTCGAGAAGAGCGTGCATGGACTTGAGCGAACTGCGCAGGATGGCGTGCGGTGTAGACATCGGTGCTCCCGGGAAGCTGGTGTAGCGCCCAAGTCTCCCGGTTCGCGCTGATGGCGTCCAGACCGGCGATGCAGCGGCGGCTACCCGGCGCGGGCCGCCTCGCGCCGTGGCTCATCGAGCGAGTAGCCGGAGCCCCAGCGGTTCACGATGTAGACAGGGTTGCTGGGGTCGTCTTCGAGTTTCTGGCGAAGGTAGCGGATGTAGAGCCGCAGGTAGTGCGTCTCGCCAGCGTATTGATTGCCCCAGACACGAGCGATGAGCGCCTTCGAGGGGATCACTTCGCCGGGGTGCTCGGCGAGGGTTGCCAGCAGGCGGAACTCGGTCGGCGAGAGCGGAATCGCGACACCGTCCTTGACCACGCGCTGGCTCGCCTGGTCGATTTCGATTGCGCCAACGCGGAGAACAAGCGGGACACTCGAATCGCGCCCCTCCGGCGCATCCATCTTCAGCCGACGGAAGATGGCGCGGAGACGGAGGTCGATCTCTTCCGTTGCACACTTGGGGCGGCAATAGTCATCGCCACCGGCCTCGTAGCACCGGAGCATCTCCGCGAAGGTGCCGGCGCAACCCACCACGACCACCGGGGCGTCGCTGATCTTCCGGATGGCTACCAGGGCATCGCCCGGAAACGCCAGTTCCCGGCCCAAATCGAGAACGATGGCGTCGGGCTGCGACGTTTCGAGCGCATCGGGGATATTCACGGGGTCGCCGCAAGGCAAGACGCGGTAGCCGAACTCCTCGAGGCCGCGCGCCCGGTCATGCGCCCGTTCGAGACCCTGCGAGATCACGACAACATGTGTGCCGACGAGCGGCGGGAGTCCGGCCGAGTGCGTGTTCGTTGAGCCCTGCATGCCGAATTTCACCCCCATCAGTGCCAACCCCGATGTCGGAGCAGCACGAAGCCGCCGAAAGTCTAGGTATGGCGAAAATGAAGCCGTTCCACGGGCTCCTCGCAGCGGGCATGCTCTGCTCGCTGGCAGGACTCGCCTTCACCCGTGTCCCGGAGGGCGCAGGTGCGGTAACCATCACCGCCACACCAGATACTTCGGCAACGGCGACCGGTTCCTCCGCCGAAACGGCGACGCCACGGCCAGTTGTCACCCAAGCGTCACCGGTTGAAACCCCGGCGACGGCTGTACCGCCTTTGGCTGCAACCACCCCAGATACGAGCTTTGCTGGAGTCCTCGCGACACCCACCTCCACGATCGAAATGGCTCCGCCTTCGACCGTGCAGGCTCTTCCGGCGACGACCCGGGAGGCGACTGCACTCCAGAAGCACCCCGAAAAAGCGCGCGCACTTCTCGATTCGATGAACGAGGCGCGAGTCGCCGCAGGACTCCTGGCTCTCGAATGGGACGGTTCACTCGAGGAAGTCGCATACGCGCGGGCCGAGAACCTCGTGACCAACGGATACTTCGACCACTACGCACCGGACGGCGAAAGCGCGTTCTCCGAACTCGCGGCGCGTGGAATTCGCTACCGCCTGGCGGGCGAGAACCTGGCGCGGAATAACTACATCGAAACCCGCACGGTGGCGGCTGCATTCGATGGTTTGATGAACTCTCCCGGCCACCGCGCGAATATCCTCGAGGCACGGTTCAGCTCGGTGGGCGTCGCTGCAGTACGCGATGGCAAGATGTGGATCTACGTTACGGTGTTCCTCAACTGACCGGAGCGTTCGTGCGGGCGTAGAATCCGTCCATGGCATGGACAGAAGGCGACATCGAAGTTCGTGGCGTGCGGCTCCACTACTACCGGCAGGGGAGCGGACATCCCGTGGTCCTCGCGCATGGGTTTAGCGACAACGGACGGTGCTGGGACCGGATTGCAACGGTCCTTGCGGCTGAGTACGACGTCATCGCCTACGACGCACGCTACCACGGGCAGTCCGGGGTGCCCGCCGACGGGAGTTTCGGCGACGGTAAGGATCTCGTGGCCCTTGTCGAGGCGCTCGGACTCGACAAGCCGGCCGCGATCGGGCATTCGATGGGTGCGGGGACGGTTGCCCAGGCCGTGCGTGAGCGCCCTGACCTGTTCCGTTGTGCAATCCTGGAGGACCCGCCGTGGCGTGACGAGTGGCCATCAGCGCCGCGCATGGAGATGCCGAACTGGGCAGAGCTGACCGTTGAGAAGCTTGTCGGGCTTGGAAAACAACAGAGTCCGGACTGGCACGACGACGAGTTCCCGGCATGGGCCGAATCCAAACTGCAGTTGCGTCTTCCAGAAGGCTGGAGCTTTCGCCGAACCGGAATCACCGAAGCATGGCGGCCGCGCGCCGAAGGCATTGGCGTCCCGACGCTCCTGATGCGCGGTGGCAACGCAGCGCGCGGCGCGATTGTCAGTCGTGCGGTCGCGCAGGAGGCTCAGCGGCTGAACCCCGGGATCGAGACGGTCTGCTTCGCACAGGCCGGACATAACATACGGCGCGAAGCTTTCGCGCCGTATGTGGCGGCGACAACCGGCTTTCTCGCCCGGCACTGACCGGGACCTGCAGGAAGGTTCCAGATAGACGGGCGATCGCAACCGAGGCTTGCCCCCAGACCGTGCCGGTGAGGCAACCGACCAAGGCTGATTAGCTCCCGCCGACAGTGCGCAGCGGACGCGTTATGAGTTCTGTGACTTCCTCGCTCGTAGCCCCATGGATGGCCTTGGATGACTGGACGGTGGTCCTTCGACGGGGGCATGACAACTGATGTGAAATGGTAGGCGATGAGGGGCTCGAACCCCCGACCCCCTGCGTGTAAAGCAGGTGCTCTGACCGACTGAGCTAATCGCCCACAGCCTTCGATTGTCGGTAGCGGCAGCGGTTCTGTCGACTTTGTCAGCAGCTTGCGATGTGCGCGAGTGCGGCCACGGCGGACTCGATGTCGATGGCCGAGATGCGCTGATCTTTGACCCACGTCCGGAACAGAGCTTCGTCCCAGCGGCCACTCTTTCGGTATGGCTGAAGCGACGGATAGTTCGATGTCGCCAGGCGAAGGTCCATGAGTGTGCGATTGCGTTCAACGGCCTCCGCGGCAGCGCCTGACGCGAATGCGGCGTCGATGCGCGCGTTCTTTCGGCCAAGCACCTGGCTCAGGCGTTCCGGCCTGGCGAGATAGTCGTCGAGCGGCGCGGCAGCGAGCAGTTTCGCCGCCGTCAGGGCGCCCACACCCGGGATACCGGGCAGATTGTCGCTCGCGTCACCGCTCGCTGCCCGGTAATCGAGGTAGCGCTCCCGCGGGAAGGGGCTCGGTGTCCCGTCGGCGCTTTTGGGGGCGGTTGCTTCGGCGAAGTTCTCGGTGGTGATGACGAGGCGCTTCACCGGGGAGTAGATCGACACGCGCTCGTTGACCAGCTGGAGGAAGTCCCGGTCGGTAGAGCAGATACGTGTGGAGACACCTGTGCCGAGCACTTCGGTCGCGATGAGGTCATCCGCTTCGGTGTTCACACCACGGAGGATGCTGATCGGCAGGCAAGTGATGGCCATCTCGATGAACTGCCGGACCCCTTCGAGAACGAAGGGCTCGAACTCCATGAAGTTGGGGTCCGACTCCCGCCCGGTCTGGTAGAGCGAATAGACCATCCGGCGGCGCAGTGGCCGTCCTTCGTCGAAAGCCACCACCAACCGCGTCGTCCTCAGCCCCGGTTCATCGAACAAACCCGCCTGGCCGTCACGTCGAGGCGCCGGGTCCGGGGGCTCACCGGCACGCACCGCGAAGCCGATGACGCTTTGTTTCAGGCCGAGCAGCGCGGCCCGCGCATACTTTTCCGGCGTGTTCGCGCCCATCGGCCGGCGAAGGGCGTGGAAGCCCGCCCATGCCACATTGTTGCCATCGACTACGAGCATCACCGGCGCAGTATCGGGTTCGGCACGAACGAAGTCGACCGGCTACGGCAGCGGTTCGATGAAGACCCAGCGGTCACGTTCGGAATAGCGCAGGATGCCGCCGCGCGCCACGGCCATTCGCAACTCCCCGGCGTACCAGTCCGTCGCGACTCCGTAGCGGTTGAGCTTCACGGCACGATCAATGAGTGGGTTCACCCGGTCTGCGTCGTCACCCAGGCCGATGCGTGCGGTTGCCTGCGCGAAAGCATCGCCCGAGGTGAAACCAAAATCGCGGTCGAGGCCAGCAAGGGCCCGATCCGCTGCCTCGAGGCGTGCCGGGGGACCGTTGACGCCCGCCGCGAGCAGCGCCCGGGCGTGGTCGGTCGCGTACCGGCGCTCGAACGGCATGAGTCTCGCGGCCGAGCGGTAGTCATCCGCGGCTGCGTCGAACTCGTTGGCCGCGTAGTGGTTCCAGCCGTCGTTCGCGCTTAGATCTGCCAGCGGGAGCGGGACCGTGACCACCAGGAGCGCGCACACCGCGGGGCCTACCGCGAGAATGCGAACGGCCGGATGCATGCGACTGAGCCGGGTGGTGCTGGCAGGCTGGCCATCGGCAACCATCACTGCAAGGGCAACGAAGAAGACCGCGTGCGGGGCCAGCGACACCGGGTTCAATAGAGTGAGTGCGCCGTACGCGGCGAGCGCACTCCATGCCCACGGAGCATCGGCTGGAGTCGCTCGCCGTTCCCGACTTCGAACCCGCTGGACGCTATGCCAGCAACATGTTGCGACAAGTGCGGCCAGGGCCCCAAGCGCGGGCAATCCGTAGTTCGCCGCCGTATCGAGTATGAGATTGTGGCTGCTCTGTGCGACCAGGTCGTAGCTTTCGAACGCGCCGCCAAGGTTCTTGGGCCGGTCCACCGGAAATGCCAGGAACAGGCCATCCGGACCGGCGCCGTGGACGGGGTTCGCCTCGATGACCCCGAGCGTACCCTCCCAGAGCGCGAGCCGCGTCGAGCCGCCGGAGTCGGCGCCTGCGACCCCTCCCTGGATGCGCCCGGCAGTCTCTGGCAGGCTGCCAGCCGCGAAGCTCAGCGTGGCGCCCAGCAGAAAGCCGGACAGCACGAACCCGGCCGGACGCCAGAGTTTCGACACCGGGTTTCCCGACAGCAGCCACGCCACTGGAACGAGGAGTGTGTAGAGCACGAGTGCGCCGAGCCCGGAGCGGCTCTCGCTTTCGAAGACGACGAAGCACACGGCCGCGGCGATACAGGCGGTCAGCACAGACCCTCCGCAGGAATCTCTCCGGGTTGCGGCTGGCAGCGCGACGAGCGCGATGACCGCATACGCCGCAAGCTCGTTGGCGTTGCCGATCGTCCCGATAGCGCGGTCCGAGGTATCGAGCCACCAGTCGACGGGATCGAGGCCGACAGCCTGGATCGCCGTATAGGCGAGCACCGCGGCGCCGCCTGTCAGCACGAATCGTTCGAGCAATGCCTTGCGTTGGAACCCAACATGTGCCGCCCCGAGAAACAGTACGACATAAGCGACCTGGGTGAGGAAGCCCTGGCGGTACTGGTACACACCGAGCACGCCTCCCCGTGGGTCAATGGCGAGGGCTTCGGAGAGAAGCAGCAACACCACCCACGCGGCCAGGCTCAGTCGCACCAACCTCGACGCTGGCAACGGGAACCCGGCGAGTGCGAAACCCAGCAGAACCACCGCCGCGGCAAGGAGCAGCGCGCTCTGCTTGCTAAGGGTGAAGTCGTCGTACAACTGCGGAACGAAGACTGCGGGCGTGAAGACGAGCGCGACCAACAGTCCGCCGATGACCAGCTGGCCGGCGCGTTTCGAGAGCGGTGTCGCGCCGCTGGCGCCGGCTGCTGTCACGGCACTCGATGGTACGGAGCCGCCCGGTCAGGTGCACTCGGCGGGATTTACGAACCGGTCGGCCGTGCCCATGCGACCCTCGAGTCGATGGTGCGTTCCATCGTGTGTTCGACCGGTTCGAAACCATGGCCGAGCCAGAACGGAGCGCCCGAAGGGTTCCCCGAGGCGAAATGGAGCGTGCACGTTTCGTAGCCTGCCCGGTTCGCCCACTCCATCGAGTGCGCCAGAAGCGCCGCGCCGACACCGCCACCGCGCACGTCGTCGCTTACCACGCCCTCGAAGAGGTAGACATCTTTCGCCTGGTCGACGATTGGCGGAGTGAAACCCGGCCGGAGGAACGTCTGCATACCCACCGCCTTGCCGTCTTCGTAGGCGATGAAGTAGGGCACGTCCGGGTTCCGGAGTGCCGAGGCGTTGAATTCCCGCGCGGCGCGGGCCGGCCCCGGGAGCACGGGCCAGAACATTGGCGCCTGCCAGTGCCACGCGTTCAGGCAGTCGGCGAGTTCCACTACGTCCTCGATGTCCTCCGGAGAAGCGCGCTCGATGGTGAGCCCACGGTTCGCGCGGGTCGGCACCTTAACAGACGTGGCGCGCATGGCGGCCGTCATGTATCGCCCGAAGCCAAGCGTGACCCATGCCTCCTGCGCTTCCATATCCCCGGGAATCACGGTCAGCCGGTGCGTGAAGAACCCCTGGTCGACCCACGTCCGCGCGAGGCTCGCGTAGAGCGCCCGATAGAGCGGCAGCGGCGCCTCACCGTCGGCCACCGCGTGCCCCTCGAGTCCAACCTGGATCGAATGGGGCGGGATGAATTGGGATGCGAAGTCGGCGGGACTGAGCAACATCCGCTCGCCGGCGAGAAACGCGACCGGTGTCTGGCCGCGCACGGCGACTGCTGCGTCGCAACGTGAGTTCGCGAGCAGCGCATCGACCATGGAGCGCCACGCGGAAGGCTCGTCGAACCCGGTGTTCAAGCGCGGTAACCGCGCGGAGTCGCGGCGGTGGCGTTGGGCAAGCAACCCGGCCAAAGCTGGCGCGTCGGCTGGTTCGGCGGGACGGATTTCAAAGGTGTTCATGGCGGCCTTCGCTCGGAGGGGATGTACAAGCGTAAGGCAAGTTGCCCGAATTTCCCTGTTTCGCTCTTGTTTCGGACATGTTACATTTGCATTAATTCCTGAGGGAGAGGGAGCATGAGCACCCCGGTGACCATCGATCGAGAATCCGCTGTCAAGCAGGCAAGCGCCCACCTCTATGAGGCGATGACCCACCACTACGGCCCGCTCGACCTCGCGGCGCACCAGCCGCTGGTGAAGGCGATTTCGGAGTATGGCCAGCACAGCCGCGCGCACAACGATGCTGGCGTCACCGAAGCGAGCCAGCACGTCTACGAAGCGCTGACTCACCACTTCGGCCCGCGCGACCTCGGCGCGAATGATCCCGTGGTCCGGGCACTCGCTGAGTACGGCCAAGCCTGCCGGGACGCAGGCCCGAAGGCGTAGTTCTCAGCCCAGGCAAGCAATGGAGGGGCGTCCGGTCTCCGGTCGCCTCTCTGTGCGTGCTACGTACCACGCGAACCGTCTCACTTCTGTCACCGACTGGAACATGACCACCATTGATTACGCGTACGATGATGCTGGCAGGATGACGACGGCGACGCTTCCTTCAGGCACCGGCATCGTGAGCACGTACTCGTACGACGATGCCGACCGACTGACCGGGATCACGCATGTGAAGGGGGGCTCGACCACTCTGGCTTCGGTCGCCTACACGCTGGACCAGGTGGGGAACCGCACGCAGCGGGTGGACCAGCAGGGGACGCACACCTATGCCTACGACGACCTCTACCGGCTGACCTCGGTCGTCTATCCCGGCCCGAGCACGACAAGCTATGCCTTCGACGCCTTTGGCAACCGGACGAGCATGACCGTCGCCGGCAACACGACGAGCTACGCCTACGACGACAATGACCGGATCACGAGCGTGACGCCGCCGAGCCCTGCCTCGGTCATCAACTACACCTGGGACGACAACGGCGACCTGACCGCCCGCGGCAGCGATTCCTTCTCCTGGGACTACGAAGACCGCATGGTCTCGGCAACCGTGAACTCGGTGACGACGAACTTTGTCTACCGCGGCGACGGGCTGCGCGATTCGCGGTCGGTCAGCGGCGGCGCGACCACGACCTTCACATGGGACATTGCTGGCGGACTGCCGGTCGTCCTCGATGACGGAAACCAGTACCTGTACGGCGCGGGCCTAACGGCCCAGAAGCAAAGCGGGAGCTGGTACTACTACCTGGCCGATGGCCTCGGTTCGACGATGGCCGTGGTCAACGCTTCGGGCGTCGTCCAGGACTCGTATACGTACGACGTCTATGGGGTGCCGACCAAGACCGGGTCGCTGGCGAATGAGTTTGACTTCGCAGGCCAGCAGACCGATGGGACTGGCCTGCAGTACCTGCGCGCGCGGTACTACGACCCGGCGACCGGGGCGTTTTTGAGCAGAGATCCGATGGCTGCGTTGCCTGGGAGCACAGGGTCATCGACCGCCTATGGTTCGTCCAATCCTCCAAGCCGAACGGACCCGACGGGACTAATCGCGACAGATTCTGACGGGTGCGCGAACGACGATGCAGGTTGTCACGACCGCGTTGTCACAGACGAGTGGTCCTCTCGCAAAGTGCAATACTGCGGAACGTTCCCTAATGGATATTTCGTCCGCTCTTGGCAGGGCTGCCCTCTATCGCCGACGGAACACGAGGCCAAGATCCTCGACTTGCCTCTGTTGGGTGAGTATGTCGTCAACGCCATTGGAAACGGCCTCGAGGTTTGGGGGAACTCAGCGCTAGACCGAGCTGAGTTCTTCGAATCTCTGGGCCCCAAGTTCAGGGCCTGTGCGGCTCTTGAGGGATGTGCGACCGCAGTCGCCCTTGCTATCCACTTGCTCGGTATCCCAGCGGCGTTGATAGGGCCTGAAGCCGTGGTCGCTATGCAGGCCGTCGGATTCGCGTGGGATACCTATGCCATTAAGGTTCAATGGGAGGAGTCGCAAAAGCCCGAGACTTCGTTGGCTGCACCGTGAAAAGAGGTACTTCGTTTCGGCAACGAGTCGCGGTACTCGTCGTTCTTTTCGGTTGTAGTTGGGTGACAGTGATTACCGCGGCGCTGGTCCTAAAGGGCGGTGGCCACGTCTTGTTGCTCATCCCCGTCGGGGCATGGATCGGTGGGGTGGCGTCGTTGCTCGTCCTACACCACCGGACGAATGAGGACTGAGGCATGAGCAGCGCCGTCGTGGTCGAACCGGTGATACGGCTTGGGACTCGGGCCTCCGATCTCACGACTCGTCCCTCACCGCAGCGGCCTTCACCTGGGACGACAACGGCGACCTCACCGCTCGCGGCAGCGACTCGTTCTCCTGGGACTACGAGGACCGCATGGTCTCGGCGACCGTGAACTCAGTGACCACGACGTTCGCCTACCGCGGCGATGGCCTGCGCGACTCGCGCACCGTTGGTGGGAACACGACGACCTTCACCTGGGACATCGCCGGCGGGCTGCCGGTCGTGCTGGATGACGGGAACCAGTACGTCTACGGCGCCGGCCTGACGGCCCAGA